>JBPBQS010000276.1:0-17078 GCA_050920955.1 Janthinobacterium lividum
GATCTCGGTGTACAGCCCCAGCGGCTCGAAGGCCTCCCGGGTGAGCGACACCTTCTCGAGCCCGCGCGTGTCGACGCCGCCCTGCGTCTCGTCGACCGCGAGCACCACGCGGTAGCCGTCGCGCCCGTCGATCGAGCGGGCGAACGCCACCAGGTCGTCGTCGACGAAGTGGGTCCGGCACACGACGATCTTCTGCTCGAACACACCGCTCTCCCGGCGAACCATCGGCCGCATCCAACCCATAACAAGGCGGCCGCCCGCCGGGCAACGACCAGGCTCCCCCTACGCCCGCACCCGCCAGGGGTGCGTGAACACCTCGAAGCCGTCCTGCCGCGCCACGCCGACCACGGTGATCCCCGCCGCCTCCGCCACCCGCAGCGCCAGCGCCGTCGGCGCGGAGACCGCCACTAGGATCGTCGCCCCCAGCACCGCCGCCTTCTGCACCAGCTCCACCGACACCCGGCTGGTCATCAGCAGCACGCCCGCCGACGCGTCCTCCCCCGCCCGCGCCAGCGCGCCCGCCAGCTTGTCCAGCGCGTTGTGCCGCCCGACGTCCTCGCGCACCGCCACCAGCCCCGCGCCCGGCCGCCAGAACCCCGCCGCGTGCACCGCCCGCGTCGCGTGGTTCAGCACCTGCGCCGGGTACAGCGACGCGGCGGCGGCGAACACGTCCTCGACGCGCACCGCCCGCCCCTCGCCCACCCGCGGCGGCGGCCGCACCGCGTCCGACAGGCTCTCCAGCCCGCACAGCCCGCACCCCGACGGCCCGGCCATCCGCCGCCGCCGCCTGTCCAGAACCCCCATCCGCGCCGGGTCGATCCACATGCGCAGCTCGATCCCGCCGTCGGCCACGACGACCTCCAGCTCCTCGATCTGCTCCGCCCCGCCGAGGATGCCCTCGTTGAGGCTGAACCCGAGGGCGAAGTCCTCCAGGTCGGCGGGGCTCGCCATCATCACCGCGTGCGACACCCGGTTGTAGGACAGCGCCACCGCGCACTCCTCGGCGATGTCGCGCCCCCCGGCCACGAGCACGCCGCCCCGGCACGCCACGCCTGCCACGGCCACGACGGGGGGCGGCAGCCCCGCCCCGCGCGCCGTGGACGCCACCAGCCGGCCGGCGCCGGCCACCCCGCCGGCCCGCGAGTCCGGGCCTGGCACGGCGTCCGGCACCGCCGCCTCAGGCACCCTTGCCGGTGCTGGCCGCATCCTCATCCAGCTCCTCGACGACCTCGACCACCGCGGAGCGGTCGATCTTCTTCGCCTGCTCGGCGAGCGCGTCGCCCTTCTTCTCGTCGCCCTTCGCGTAGGCGCCCAGCGCGTCCTCGGCCAGCGTGCGCGCCTTGTCGTGCTCGGTCCCGGTCTTCTCGTCGGCCATGGTCTCTCTCCCGTTTGTGTCTGACATCACAACCGCCGCGACCGCCCCCGGTTCCTGCCTTGCCCATCGCGCCCCTGGCCTTGCCCCGCCGGCGCGCCCATCCTCGCGCGATGACCCCGCAGGACCGCTTCGCCAGCTTCGTCGCCACCCTCGGCCGCGGCCCGGGCAAATCCCGCGCCCTGACCCGCGACGAGGCGCGCGAGGCCTTCACCATGGTGCTCGACGGCACGCCCGACCCCCACCAGGTCGGCGCCATGCTCATGCTCCTGCGCTACCGCGGCGAGGACCCCGACGAGATCGCCGGCCTCGTCGAGGCCACCCGCGCGCAGTCCCGCATGGGCCGCGCCCACGGCGCCCCGCCCGTCGACCTGGACTGGCCGTCCTACGGCGCCGGCCGCACCCGCGGCGCCCCCTGGTTCCTCCTGTCCGCGCTCGCGCTGGCCCGCGCCGGCACCAGCGTCCTCATGCACGGCACCAACGAGTTCACCAGCGGCATCGCCGTGGCCGACGCCCTGCCCGCCCTCGGCCTGCAGGCGTCGCCCGACCGCGCCCACGCCTGGGCCGCCCTGGCGCGCGACCGCTTCGCCTTCCTGCCCGCCGCCACTCTGTCGCCCGACCTCGACCGCCTGCTCGGCATGCGCGCCCTGTTCGGCCTGCGCTCGCCAGTCAACACCGTGGCCCGGCTGCTCGACCCCGCCGACGCCGCCGCCTCGGTCGACGGCGTGTTCCACCCGCCCTACATCGACGTCCACCTCGGCGTCGCCGAGCGCCTGGACCGCCCCTCGCTCCTCGTCCTCAAGGGCGGCGGCGGCGAGGCCGAGCGCCCGCCCGCCAAGCCCACCGCCGTCCACCTCTGGCGCCGCGGCCACGGCCGCTCCGAGCTGCTGCTTCCCGCCACCGGCCCGACCGGCCCGCGCGTCGACGACACCCCCGCCCTCCTCGCCGCCGTCTGGCACGGCCAGGCCACGCCCGAGGACGCCCTCGCCACCGTGACCGGCACGATCGCCATGGCCCTCCTCGCCCTGGACCGCGCCCGCGACGCGGAGCACGCCGACACCCAGGCGCACGCGATCTGGTCCGCCCGGCGCTAGGCCCAGCCTCGGCAGGGCTGCACGCACCGGGCACACGGATTGCATATCGCTACGCCAAGCGAATGAACTTCCGTGGCGCCGCGCCCGGACCGTCGCGTCAGGAGGCGAACGCATGACCCCCGCAACCCCCTTCGCCGCCGCGCGCCGGCCGCCGCTCTACGCCTCGCTGTTCGTCCAGGTCGTCGCGGGCCTCGCGCTCGGCGTCGTCCTCGGCGTCGCCGCCCCGCAGTTCGCCACAGGCCTGAAGTTCTTCAGCGACGCCTTCCTCAAGCTGATCTCGATGATCGTGGCGCCGATCGTGTTCTGCGTCGTCGTCCACGGCATCGCGGGCGCCGGCGACCTGCGCAAGGTGGGCCGCGTCGGCGGCAAGGCGCTGCTCTACTTCGAGGTGATGACCACCCTCGCCCTCGTCGTCGGCCTGGTCCTCGCCTTCCTGGTGCGTCCGGGCGACGGCATGAACATCGACACCGCCCACCTCGACCCCCACGCGCTCGACACCTATTCCGCCAGCGCCCGCAAGCTCCAGGGCGCCGCCGGCATCGGCAGCTTCATCCTCAACATCATCCCGACCACCTCGTTCGACGCGCTCGCCCGCAACGACGTGCTCCAGGTGCTGTTCTTCGCCATCGTGTTCGGCGTCAGCCTCGCGCTTGTCGGCGAGCCCGCGAAATCCGTCGCCCAGGGCATCGAGACCATCGGCAGCGTGCTGTTCCGCGCCATGGGCCTGATCGTCCGCCTCGCCCCCCTCGGCGTCCTCGGCGCCGTCGCCTACACGGTCGGCCAGTACGGCGTCGGCTCGCTGCGCCAGCTCGCGTCCCTGGTCGTGCTGTTCTGGGTCGCCGTCGCCTTCTTCGTGCTCGTGGTCCTCGGCGCCGTGCTCCGCGTCACCACCGGCCTGTCGATCCTGAAGTTCCTCCTCTACCTGCGCGAGGAGCTGACCATCGTCCTCGCCACCGCCTCCTCGGACGCCGTCCTGCCGCAGGTCATGCGCAAGCTGGAGCGCCTCGGCATCCGCCCCAGCGTCGTCGGCCTGGTCGTGCCCACCGGCTACTCCTTCAACCTCGACGCCTTCTCCATCTACCTGACGCTCGCGACCGTGTTCATCGCCCAGGCCACCAACACGCCGCTCTCCCTCGGCGACCTGCTCCTCGTCCTCGGCATCTCGCTCGTCACCTCCAAGGGCGCGCACGGCATCCCCGGCTCGGCCATCGTCATCCTCGCCGCCACGCTGAACGCCGTGCCCGCCATCCCCGCGATCGGCCTGGTGCTCGTGCTCTCGATCGACTGGTTCGTCGGCATGGCCCGCGCCCTGGGCAACCTCGTGGGCAACTGCGTCGCCACCGTCGTCATCGCCGCCTGGGAGGGCGACATCGACCTCGCCCTCGCCCGCAGCGTCCTCGCCGGCAACGTCCGCGTCGACCTCGCCACGGACACCGAGCTGGCGATCCCTGCGGAGTAAGGCAAGCATGGGCTCTGCCCAAACCCGCCAGGGCGAGCCGCCCTGGACTGGCCTTACTTAGGGAAGCCATCCAAGGGGCTTCCCTTGGCGGAGTTCGAGGCAGAGCCTCGACCTTGCTTAGTCTTCCGGCCGCCACGCCCGCAGCCATGCGCACAGCGCGAGCACCGTGAGCCCCGCGTCCGCCACGGTGATCGCCTCCGCCGGGTTGTGGCTGATCCCGCGCCAGCACCGCGTGAACAGCATCCCCACCGGGCACAGCGAGGCCATCGTCATCGCGTCGTGCCCTGCCCCGCTCGGCAGCCTGAGCGGCGGCACGCCGAGCCCCCCCACGGCCCGCTCCAGCGCGTCCTGCAGCGGAGGCGCGCACGCGACCGCGCCCGCCTCGTGCACGACGGCCGCGTGCAGGCGCACGCCGCGCTCGGACGCGACGAGCGCGATCGCGCGCCGGATCGCCGCCACCCCGTCGCGCCGCACGGCGTCGTCGGGCGCGCGGACGTCGACGCTGAACTCGACGTCGCCGGGGATGCTGTTCGGGGCGCCGGGGCTGACCAGCATCTGCCCCACGGTCGCGACCAGCGAGCGCCCGGCGTGCTGCGCGACCTGCTCCACCGCGATCACCATCGCGGCGGCGGCCACCAGCGCGTCGTGGCGCATCGACATCGGCACCGTCCCGGCGTGCCCCGCGGTGCCGGCGACGCGGACCCGCAGCCGGGTGGCGCCGGCGATCGCGGTGACGACGCCGAGCGGCAGCGACTGCGCCTCCAGCACCGGGCCCTGCTCGATGTGCGCCTCGACGTAGGCCGCGACGTGCCCGCCCACGCGCGAGAGGCGGGGGATCGCGTCCGGGTCGCAGCCGAACGCGCGCAGCGCGGCGCGCAGCGTGACCCCGTCGGCGTCCGCGGTGTCGAGCGACGCCGGGTCGAAGCGCCCCGCCAGCGCGCGCGAGCCGGCCATCGTCACGGGGAAGCGCACGCCCTCCTCGTCGCCGAACGCCACGACCTCCACGGCGAACGCCAGCGCCTCGCCCCGCGCGCGCAGCTCGCCCAGCGCCGCCAGGGCCGCCAGCACCCCGAACGCGCCATCGTAGCGCCCCGCCTGGCGCACCGTGTCGATGTGCGAGCCCAGGATCACCACCGGCCGCCCGTTATCCCCGCCCGCCGGCGTGCGCCCCACGACGTTGCCCACGTCGTCGATCCACGCCGAGAGCCCGGCCTCGCGCATCCACGCCGCGACCTGGAGTGCTGCGGCCTTGTGCGCGGGCGTCAGGTAGAGCCGCGTCAGCTCGCCCGGCACGTCGGTGAACGCCGACAGCGCCTCGAGCCGCGCCATCAGCACCCCGCCGACGCGCGCGGCCTCCCGGTCGCCCGCCGCCCGGTCGCCGGTGTGCGTCAGCCGGCGTCCAGCTCGAAGCGTATGTCCTGCGCGCCCTGCCACAGCACCATCTTCCCGAGCGTCGCCAGGTTCTCCAGCCCCTCGGTGATGGTCAGGAAGTGGTTGCCCGCGAGCTGCCCCAGCTTGCTGGCGAAGTTCACGCTGCCGTAGGCGATCAGGAACTCCGTCTCGCTGAGCCCGCCGGGATACAGCAGGATCTGGCCGGGCGCCGGGTACGTCGTCGCGTTCTCGTGTGTCAGCCCGAGGTCCAGCTCGCCCAGCGGGATCCAGCACGCCTCGCCGCTCCAGCGCACGTGGATGATCTTCTGCACGTAGGGCAGGAGGCCGCGGAACACCGCCTCCGTCCGCGGCGCGGCGGACTCGAAACGGGCCTTGAACTGGTGCGGGCCGGCAATGATTCTGATCATGCCCACCGAATCCCGCGGATGCGGGCGCGTGTCAACGACGGATGCAGGCAGGCATGGGCTCCGCCCAAACCCGCAAAGGGTCCGAGGACCCTTTGATCCCATCTACTTAAGGTAAGCCATCCAAGGGGCTTCCCTTGGCGGAGTCCAGAGGCAGAGCCTCTGGCCTTGCCTGCCTTCAGCCCCCCGTGACGCTCATGTGCCGTGCCACCGCCGGGCCCTGCCGCTGCCGCTCGATGACGAAGTCGTGCCCCTTCGGCTTGCGCGCGATCGCCCCCAGGATCACCCCCTGCAGCTCCTCGTCCGACGCCCCGTCGCGCAGCGGCGCGCGCAGGTCCACCGCGTCGTCCTGCCCGAGGCACATGTAGAGCGTTCCCGTGCAGGTCAGCCGCACCCGGTTGCAGCTCTCGCAGAAGTTGTGCGTCATCGGCGTGATGAACCCGATGCGCTGCCCGGTCTCGCCCACGTCGAAGTAGCGCGCCGGCCCCCCCGTCTTGTGGTCGCTCTCCGTGAGCGTCCAGCGCAGCCGCAGCCGCGCCCGCACCACCGACAGCGGCAGGTACTGGTCCGTCCGGTCGCCGCCAATGTCGCCCATCGGCATCGTCTCGATCAGCGTCAGGTCGAAGCCGTGCTTCCCGCACCAGGCCAGCATCTCGTCGAAGCGGTCCTCGTTCACGCCCTGCAGCGCCACCGCGTTGATCTTGACCGCGAGCCCCGCGTCGCGCGCCGCCATGATCCCGTCGACGACCTGCGCCAGGTTGCCCCGCCGCGTCACTGCCGCGAACGCCGCGTCGTCGAGCGTGTCGAGGCTGACGTTGACGCGCCGCACCCCCGCGCGCGCCAGCTCCGGCGCGAACCGCCTGAGCTGCGTCCCGTTCGTCGTCAGCGTCAGCTCGTCGAGCCCGTGCCCGAGCCGCGCGCCGAGCCCCGCGAACAGCTGCATCACGCCGCGCCGCACCAGCGGCTCGCCCCCGGTCAGCCGCAGCCTGCGCACGCCGAGCCCCACGAACGCGCCGCACAGCCGGTCCAGCTCCTCCAGCGAGAGGACCTCCGGCTTGGGCAGGAACTCCATGTCCTCGGCCATGCAGTAGACGCAGCGGAGGTCGCAGCGGTCCGTCACCGAGACGCGGAGGTAGGTGACGGACCGGCCGAACGGATCGATCATGCGCGAAGGGAACCCTTGCAAGGCAAAGCGGGCAGCCGTGGCCGACGCAGCCGGCCCGGCGCCGGCGCACCCGCCTCATGTCGCGTCTGCGGGCCCCGGATCAAGGCGCAACCCGACGCGCGGCCGCCGCCATGCGCAGCCGCGCCCTCAATCGACGATCTCCAGCGCGACGACCGCCGCGTTGACCAGCACCTTGCCGGCGTTCTCGAAGTTCACCGTCACCCGCCAGCCGACCACCGACTGCACCTGCCCGATGCCCCAGTCCTCGCGCCCCGGGTGGCGCACCCGCTGCCCCGGCTCGAACGGAGTCGCCAGCCTGTCGACCATCGTGCCCTCCCGCGCCGCGCCACACACAGCAGAGCGCGCCCGCCTTGTCGACGCCGCACTCGGCACGCCGCCCCCGCCATGGCACGATCCGCCGCCCGCCGCGAGGACCCCGCCCCATGCCCGACGACCCCGGCCGCCTGCGCCTCGCCGAGCTCCTGGTGGCGCGCCTGAGCCACGACCTGTCCGGCCTGGCCGGCGTGCTCGCCGGAGCCCTCGACCTCGCCGCCGACGAGCCCGACCCCGCGGAAGCCCTCTCCATCGCCCGCGACGCCTCGGCGGAGCTGGCCGCCCGCCTCCGCCTGCTGCGCGCCGCCTGGTCCGGCGACACCGGCCTGCTCTGCGCCTCCGACCTCGCCGCCCTGGTCCCCGGCCTCGGCAGCCGCCTGCGCGTCGACCTCTCCGGCCTGGGCGCGGCGGCCTACCCCGCCGGCCTGTCGCGCCTGCTGCCCAACCTGCTGCTGCTCGGCGCCGAGGCCCTGCCGCGCGGCGGCACGCTGCGCCTGTCCGGCACGCCCGCCGACGGCGTCACCCTGGCCGCCGAAGGCCCCCGCCTCGCCTGGCCCCCCGCCCTGGCCACGCACGCCGCCTCGCCCGCCTCCGCGTGGGCCGTCGACTCGCCCCGCGACCTCCAGCCGGCCCTCGTCGTCCTGCTCGCCCGCGAGGCCGGCCTCGACCTGCACCCCGGGACGGCCTCCCTGCGCCTATCGCCGGCAGGCAAGGTCGAGGCTCCGCCTCGAACTCCGCCAAAGGCTGCGCCCTTGGAACGCACCCCTTAAGCAAGGCCAGTCCAGGGCGGCTCGCCCTGGCGGGTCCGGGCAGAGCCCGGCCTTGCTTCCTTCCTCAGTGCCGACCCGCCGCCCACGCCCCGAGCGGCCCCGCGACCATCCACCACGCCGCCCACGCCACCAGCAGCGTCACGATCACCACCTCGCGCGCCGACCCGGTCCGGCACAGCGGCACCGCCCAGTGCCGCCGCAGCGGCCACGCCAGCCGCAGCCCGCGCGGCGTCACCAGGTCCGCTGCGAGGTGCGACAGCCACCCCACCGCGAGCGGCGCGCACAGCCAGCGGTGCGTGCGCAGCAGCGCGATCCCCAGCACGACGGCCAGCAGCGAGTGCGTCACCCCCCGGTGGCTCACCACGCGCGCCAGCGGCCGCGACACCACCCGCGCCCGCTGCCCCACCCACGACCGCGGATGGTCGATGTCCGGCAGCAGCGACCCCAGCCCCGCGAGCCCGAGCCCCACCGGGTTGAGCGGCGAGAACCCCAGGTGCGGCGCCGCCCACGCCCACCCCGCCAGCCCGAGCGCCAGGTGCGACCCCGCCATCATGGCAGCACGCCCCCGCACGCGTGCCGCTTGACGCCCGCCGGCCCCCGCGCTTGCCTCGCCCCCGGCCAGGCCCGCCTGCCCCGGCGCACGCCACCGCGCGAACCGAGCCCCAGGAGCCCGCCATGCGCATCGTCGCCGTCACCCGCATCCTCAACGAGGACGACATCGTCGAGGCGTTCGTCCGCCACCACGCGACGCTCGTCGACCACCACGTGTTCCTCGACAACGGCTCCACCGACCGCACGCTTGAGATCCTCAAGGCGCTGCACGCCGAGGGCATCCCGCTGACGGTGATGCAGAATCGCTCCGTGACCTTCTGCGAGGGGCAGCACAACACCTTCCTGTTCCAGATCGCGGTGCAGGCCTGCGGCGCGGACTGGGTGCAGTTCCTCGACGCAGACGAGTTCGTCAACCCGCGCGGAATCTCACTACGCGAGCTGCTGTCCCATGTCTCGCCCGAAGTCGCGGCCATCAAGCTGCGCCTGATGAACTACCACGCCGACGCCCGCGACGACGCCGGGGAGCTGCTCGTTCCCGCTCGCATCACCCGTCGCGCCCGCGACATGCCCGAGGTCTGGAAGGTCTGCGTGCGCGGCCAGAACGACCTCGGCCGCACCACCATCGGCGAGGGCAACCACGACGTCCTGATCGGCGGCCAGCCCGCCCCCGCCCAGCAGGCCGACGGCCTCTGGCTCGCCCACTTCCCCGAGCGCCACCCGCTCCAGCTCATCACCAAGGCCGTCATCGGCCGCCTCAAGGTCCTCGCCGGCGGCGAGCAGGTCGAGCGCCTCGGCTTCTCCGCCCACTACACCCGCTTCCTGGAGACCATGCGCGACAGCCCGCAGGACCTCCTGCGCAACCCCGCGCTGATGGGCAGCCTCAACCCCGGCGTCGCCCTCGTCGACGACCCGATGGACTACGCCGGCGGCCCGCTCACCCTCACCCGCGCCGACGACCCGACCCTGCGCGCCATCCGCTTCTTCTGCGCCGCTGCCGAGCAGGTCGCGCGCAGGCACGGCCGCCTGCTCGACGAGAACGCGTCGCTGCGGGCGCAGACTCAGTTCTGGAACGCGGAGTTCCTGCGGATCACGTAGCGAAGGAAGCAAGCCCGGGCCCTGCCCGGACCCGCCAGGGGCGAGCCGCCCCTGGACCGGCATGACTTCAGGCCGGTGACACGTCGCGAAGGCCTGGTCTCGTCGAGGTTTCCAAAGGCGAGCCTTTAGCGGAGTCCAGAGGCAGAGCCTCTGGCCTTCCTTGCTTCTAGTGCCCCGCGTTCTCGCCCGAGAAGTCCGGTGCCTCCAGCCCGCTCGCCTCGAGCTGCTCCACCAGCTCCCCCTTCAGCCGCTCCAGCCCCTCGTCGCTCGTCGCCTCGCACCGCGCCACCAGCACCGCCTGCGTGTTCGACGCCCGCAGCAGCCACCACCCGTCCTCGGTCGCCACCCGCACCCCGTCGATGTCCGCGACCTTCGCCCCCCGCGCCCGCAGCCGCCCGGCAACCTCCTCGATCACCGCGAACTTGCGCGTGTCGGCGCAGTCGAAGCGCAGCTCCGGCGTGTTCACCACGTGCGGCAACGCCTCGCGCACCGCCGACAGCTTGCCGCCCATCCGCGCCACGATCCCCATGACCCGCACGCCGGCGTACAGCGCGTCGTCGAACCCGTACCACTTGTCCGCGAAGAAGATGTGCCCCGACATCTCCCCGGCCAGCGGGCTGCCCAGCTCCGCCATCTTCGACTTGATCAGGCTGTGCCCGGTCTTCCACATCACGGCCTTGCCGCCGGCGCGCTCGATCTCGTCGAACAGCACCTGGCTCGCCTTCACGTCGGCGATGATCGTGGCCCCGGGCCGCTCGCGCAGCACGTCGCGCCCGAGCAGCACCAGGAGCTGGTCGCCCGCGAAGATCCCGCCCTTGTCGTCGACCACGCCGATCCGGTCCGCGTCGCCGTCGAACGCGATCCCGATGTCCGCCTTGTGCTCCGCCACCGCGTCGATGATCTGCACCAGGTTCTTCGCCACGGTCGGGTCTGGATGGTGCGCCGGGAAGGTCCCGTCGATCGGCCCGTTCAGCACGACGTGCTCGCCCGGCAGAACCTTGACCAGCTTGTCCAGCATCTCGCCGGCCGCGCCGTTGCCGTTGTCCCACACGACCTTGAGCTTGCGGTCCCCGCCGTCCCAGTCCTTCACGAGGCGCGCGATGTACTCCTCCGACACGTCCACCTGACGGTCGGACCCCCCTTCGGCCGCAACCGCCCCGCCCGACGCCGCCATCGCGCCGATCTTCTGGATCTGCTCGCCGAAGAACGGCTTGCGCGCCAGCATCATCTTGAAGCCGTTGTAGTCCGGCGGGTTGTGGCTGCCCGTGACCATGACCGCGCCGTCGGTCTCCAGCGTCGTCGACGCGAAGTACAGCAGCGGCGTCGGCCCGAGCCCCACGCGCAGCACCTCCATCCCGGCCTCGCGCAGCCCCTCGACCAGCGGCGGCTCCAGGTCCGGCGACGACAGCCGCCCGTCGTAGCCCACGGCCACCGTCTTCCCGCCGTTCTGCGCCACGATCGTGCCGAAGCAGCGCCCGATCGCGTAGGCGTCCGCCGGGTGCAGCGTGCGCCCGACCACGCCGCGTATGTCGTACTCGCGCAGCGTGGTGGGGTCGAAGCCGTGGGTGAAGGGCGCGGTCTCGGCCATGCTCAGCACTCGCAATACTGTTTAAGGAATTCCCGCACCGCCGGCGCCAGGTCGGGCCGCTTCAGCGCGAAGGCGAGCTGGGCCTCGAGGAAGCCGACCTTGTCGCCGCAGTCGAAGCGCCGCCCCTCGTAGCGCAGCCCGTGGAACGGCCCGGAGCCGATCATGCGCGCCATCGCGTCGGTGAGCTGCACCTCGTTGCCCGCCCCGCGCTCCATGCGCGCGAGATGGCCCATCACGTCGGCGGTCAGCACGTAGCGCCCGATGATCGAAAGGTTCGAAGGCGCGTCCGCCGGCGCCGGCTTCTCCACGAGGCCGGTGACCTCGACCAGCCGCCCGTCGTCGGCGCCGATCGCCAGGATGCCGTAGCGGTTGGTGTGCTCGGGCGGCACCTCGGTGACCGCGACCACGCTGCCGCCGGTTGCCTCGTAGGCGTCGGCGAGCTGCTGCATGCACGGCGTCTCGGACAGCACCAGGTCGTCGGGCAGCAGGATCGCGAACGGGTCCTCGCCGATGAACGCGCGCGCGCACCAGATCGCGTGCCCCAGCCCCAGCGGCTCCTGCTGCCTGACCGTGACCACCGAGCCCGGCGGCATCTGCTGCCCGCGCAGCATCGCCAGCGCGTCCGCCTTGCCGCGCTCCTTGAGCGTGGCCTCCAGCTCGTAGGCGACGTCGAAATGCTCGACCAGCGCCATCTTGCCGCGCCCGGTGATCATGCAGAACTGCTCGATCCCGGCCGCGCGCGCCTCCTCGACCGCGTACTGGATCAGCGGCTTGTCGACGACCGGCAGCATCTCCTTGGCCATCGCCTTGGTGGCCGGCAGGAAGCGCGTGCCGAGCCCCGCGACCGGCAGCACCGCCTTGCGCAGCTTCTTCATCGCCGTCGAACTCCCCCTGCTGCGCCCGCCGTGCCTGTGGCCGGCCGGGTCTCGTTCCTCATGGCATGGAACAGGTGCCACGCCGCGGGAGTCCGGGCAAGGAATCGCGTGCTCACAGCCCGTCCATGCCCGGCGCCCGGCTCGGCTCCGCCGTCGGCGCCAGGTCCCGCGCCGGGTCGGGCGCCGCCTCGGGCAGAACCGCGTCCGCGTCCGGCTCGGCTTCCGGCCCGAGGTCCGGCTCGGCCTCGACCCCGTCCTTCTCGCGCGCCGGGCCGGCGTCGGCGCCACCCTGCGCCGCCTCCGCGCCGAGGCCCGCCGGCCCCTTGAGCCCGCCCTGCGCCTGCAGCGCCGCCAGCGCCGTCATGTTGACGATGCCGCGCGCGGTGACCGTGGGCACCAGCACGTGCAGCGGCCGCGACAGCCCGAGCAGCAGCGGCCCCACCGCCAGCGCCTCGCTCGCCGCCTTGAGCAGCGTCACGCTGATGTTGGCCGCGTCCAGGTTCGGCATGATCAGCAGGTTCGCGACGCCGGACAGACGCGAGTCGGGCACCGCGCGGTCGCGCAGCGCCTCGGCCAGCGCCGCGTCGGCGTGCATCTCGCCGTCCACCTCCAGCTCCGGCGCCGCCTCGCGGATCAGCTCCAGTGCGCGCCGCATCTTGCGCGCCGACGGCGAGGCCGAGCTGCCGAACGAGGAGTGCGACAGCAGCGCCACCTTCGGCACCACCCCGAAGGAGCGCACCGTCTCGGCTGCCAGCAGCGTCATCTCCGCCACCGCCTCGGCGCTGGGCTCGAGCACGACGTGCGTGTCGCAGAAGAACAGCGCGCCCGCCTGCAGGATCAGGCACGACAGCCCGTAGAGCTGCGCCACGCCCTGGGCCCGCGGGATGATCGGCTGGATGTGGCGCAGCTGGCGCGTCCAGTCCCCGCTGCCGCCCACCAGCGCCGCGTCCGCCAGCCCCGACTCCAGCAGCATCGCCGCCGCGATCGTGGGCCGCGTGTGCAGCCAGCGCGCGGCGATGTCGGGCGGCGTGCCCCTGCGCCCGACGAGCCCGCGGTAGCGCTCCACCAGCGGCGCGAACACCGCCTCGTCGCCGGCGGGGTCGAGCACGCGCACCGTGTGGTCGAGGTCGAGCCGCAGCCCCATCTCGCGCACCTTGCGCGCGATCACGTCGCGCCTGCCGAGCAGGATCGGCTCGGCGAGCTGGTCGTCGACCACGGTCTGCACCGCGCGCAGCACGCGCGGGTCCTCGCCCTCGGCGTACACCACGCGCTGCGAGCGCCCGGTGCGCGCCGCCTCGAACACCGGCCGCATCAGCTGGCCGGAGCGGAACACGAACAGCTCCAGCTCCTCGCGGTACGCCGCGAAGTCGGTGATCGGCTTCTCCGCGACCCCGCTCTCCATCGCGGCGCGCGCCACCGCCGGCGCGATCTGCAGGATCAGCCGCGGGTCGAACGGCTTGGGGATGATGTACTCCGGCCCGAACACCGGCGCCGCCCCGCCGTACGCCGCCGCCACCACCTCGGACGCCTCGGCCCGCGCGAGCGCGGCGATCGCCTCCACGGCCGCGATCTTCATCTCCTCGTTGATCGTCGTCGCGTGCACGTCGAGCGCGCCGCGGAAGATGAACGGGAAGCACAGCACGTTGTTGACCTGGTTCGGGTAGTCGCTCCTCCCCGTCGCCACGATCGCGTCCGGCCGCGCGGCCCGCACCGCCTCGGGCAGGATCTCCGGCTCCGGGTTGGCAAGCGCCAGGATCAGCGGCCGCGGCGCGAACCGGTGCAGCCACTCCGCCTTCAGCACGCGCGGCGCCGACAGCCCCATGAACACGTCCGCACCGTCGAGCACCTCCTCCAGCGTGCGCGCCGAGGTCTCGCGGGCGTAGCGCGCCATGTTCGGCGGCATCTCGGTGTTGCGCCCCGCGTACACCACGCCGTGCAGGTCGGTCAGCGTGACGTTCGAGGGCTTCAGCCCCATCGACACCAGCAGGTCCACGCACGCCAGCGCCGCCGCCCCCGCGCCGGAGGTCACGAGCTTCACGTCCTCCAGCGACTTCTGCTGCAGCACGAGCCCGTTGCGCACCGCGGCGGCGACGATGATCGCGGTGCCGTGCTGGTCGTCGTGGAACACCGGGATGCGCATGCGCTCGCGCAGCGTCTTCTCGATGGCGAAGCACTCGGGCGCCTTGATGTCCTCGAGGTTGATTGCCCCGAACGTCGGCTCCAGCGCGGCCACGACCTCGATGAACCGCTCGGGGTCCTCGGCGTCGACCTCGATGTCGAACACGTCGATGCCCGCGAACTTCTTGAAGAGCACCGCCTTGCCCTCCATCACCGGCTTGGACGCGAGCGGCCCGATGTTGCCGAGTCCCAGCACCGCCGTGCCGTTGGTGATCACCGCCACCAGGTTGCCGCGCGCGGTGTACTCGCGCGCCTTGGACACGTCGTCGCGTATCTCCAGGCACGCCGCCGCCACGCCCGGCGAGTAGGCGAGCGCCAAGTCGCGCTGCGTGGCCATGCGCTTGGTCGGCTCGACCGTGAGCTTCCCCGGCCTCGGCAGCCGGTGGTAGTCCAGCGCCGCCTTGCGGAAATCCTCATCCATCGTCGTGCTCTCCTCGCCAGGCCCGCGGCCACGACGTGCAAGCCGCAACGATGCCTCAGCGGAGATGCGTCAGGAAGCCGGCATCGTGCAAGGCCGCCGCGCCCGGAGCGCAGCCGGCCCTGCCGCGGGCCGGAGCCGCCTTCCCCCCGGGGAAGCACGGCGGCGCGCCACCCGGGCGCGCCTCGGAAGATCATCCGGTCGGATATGCGGTCGAGAAGACTCGAACTTCCACAGGGTTTCCCCCACAAGCACCTCAAGCTTGCGCGTCTACCATTTCGCCACGACCGCACAGCCGACGGAGGGGCATATAACCGATGGCTTCCGCGACGACAACCGGGAACGAGACCGGCGCCGCGCCCCTCGAGTGGCGCACCGAACCCGGCCTGCTCGCCTACCCCGACGCGATCGCCGCGATGCAGGCCCGCGCCGCCGCCATCCACGCCGGCGCCGCCCCCGACCTGGTCTGGCTCTGCGAGCACCCCCCGCTCTACACCGCCGGCACGTCGGCGCGCCGCGAGGACCTCACCGACCCTGCCCGCTTCCCGACCTTCGACGCCGGCCGCGGCGGCCAGTGGACCTACCACGGCCCCGGCCAGCGCACCGCCTACGTCCTGCTCGACCTCGCCCGCCGCCACGGCCAAGTCCCGCCGCGCGACGTGCGCGCCTTCGTCCACGCCCTCGAGTCCTGGCTGATCGACACGGTCGCCCGCTTCGGCATCCACGCCGGGCGCCGCGCCGGCCGCGTCGGCCTCTGGGTCGCCGACCCCGCCACCGGCGCCGAGTCCAAGGTCGCCGCCGTCGGCGTGCGCGTGACGCGCTGGGTGAGCTGGCACGGCGTCGCGCTGAACGTCCGCCCGGACCTGTCGCACTACGGCGGCATCGTGCCGTGCGGGATCGCCGGCCACGGCGTCACCAGCCTCGCGGCGCTGGGCGCCGACGCCAGCCTCGCGCAGGTCGACGACGCGCTGCGGGCCGCCTGGGACCCCGTCTTCGGATAGCGCAGCAAGAAAGCAGTTCTTTCTTGAAAGAAAGAACCAAAGAACTTTCCCCGTCTGGCCCCGTGCCCCCCGCGTTCGGCAAAGAACCTCATGTGCAAAGTCTTTTTGCTTCTTTTTCTTCAGAAAAAGAAGGCCTTGCTGCCGCTTGCCTTCCCTTGCCCCCGCCTTCCCGCCCCCTGCCCGCGCGTGCTACCTCTTGCCGATGTCCGCCCCTGACCCAGACACCGGCGCCCGTGCCCGCCTGCGCCGCGCCAAGGCCCTCGCGACCGGCCTGCTCGGCGCGACCGCCGGCCTGACGCTCGCCTCGTTCGCGCTGCCGCCGGGCTGGCCGGCCGAGCTGCTGCAGTCCGCGGCCAAGGCGGGCCTGGTGGGCGGGCTTGCGGACTGGTTCGCGGTGACGGCGCTGTTCCGCCACCCGATGGGCCTGCCGATCCCGCACACGGCGATCATCCCCGCGCAGAAGGCGCGCCTCGGGGCGGCGCTGGGCCGCTTCGTCGCCTCCCACGTCGTGACCGAGGCGGAGGTCTCGCGCGCCCTGGCCCGCCTGGACGTCCCCGACCTGCTGCGCCGCTTCCTGTCGGACCCCGACACCATCCGCCCGCTCGCCCGCGCGCTGGCGTCGGCGGTCCCGGCGCTCCTCGTCTCCGTGGAGGACGGTCGCGCCGGCCGCGTCGCCGGGCGCATCGCGGGGCGGCTGCTCGGCGGGCCGGGCGGCAGCCGCGTGCTGGCGCGTGCCCTGCGCGGCCTGGTCGACGGCGGGCGGCACCAGGAGGTCCTCGCCTTCCTGCTGGAGCAGCTGCGCACCACGCTGGCCTCGCGCCAGGACCAGCTCCGCGCGCTGATCGAGGACCGCGTGCGCGAGCAGGGCGGGCGCATGCTCGGCTGGGCGATCGGCGCGTCGGTCGCCACGCGCGTGCTCGCCTCGGTCTCGGCCGAGCTGGACAAGATCGACCCCGACAACTCCGAGATACGCGACGCCTTCGACGCCTGGATCCGCCACGAGATCGGCCGCATGGAGGACGACCCGGAGCGCGCCGCCGACATCGGCCGCACGCTGCGCGACGTGGTCCGCCACGAGACCGTGCAGAACTGGGCCGGCGACGTCTGGCAGCGCCTGCGCCGCACCGCCGAGGCCGACGCCGCCCGGCCGCAGGGCCACATCGTCGGCGTGCTGGAGACCAGCCTCGCCCGGCTCGCCACGGCGCTCACCGAGGGCCCCGAGGCCGAGGCCCGCCTGCGGCGCGGCGCCGACACGCTGGTCGCCCGCCTGCTGCCGATGATGCAGGAGCGCCTCGCCGCGTTCATCAGCAGCGTCGTCGCCAACTGGGACACCGCCACCCTGGTCGAGCGCATCGAGCTGCGCGTCGGGCCGGACCTGCAGT
>JBPBQS010000048.1:0-16973 GCA_050920955.1 Janthinobacterium lividum
AGGCGACGCGCATCATGCTGCACGTCCACCGCCGCGGCGTGGGCGTCTGCGGCGTGTTCACCTACGAGGTCGCCGAGACCAAGGTGACGCAGGTCATGGACCTGGCGCGGCAGAACCAGCACCCGCTCCAGTGCACGATCGAGAAGGAGTAAGGCCAGAGGCCCTGCCTCTGGACTCCGCCAGGGGCAGCGCCCCTGGACCGGCCTTGCTTAAGGGATGGGGATCCAAGGACCCCTGGTCCTTGGCGGGTTCGGGCAGAGCCCGACCTTCCTTCATCTTCCTTCCATGAACGTCCCGTAAGCTGGCGCTCCCTGGTATCCGGCCGCGTGATGCTCATCTGTGGGAGGCACCACTAATTCGCTTCCCGCACACCGCATCCTTCGGCACCATCCTCGCCCAGGACGGGCCGACCATGCGGCGGGCCGAGCGTGAAGGAGCGTATCCCTATGCTGTCACGTAACCTGGAACAGACGCTGCACCGGGCCCTGTCGTTCGCCAGCGACCGGCACCACGAGTACGCCACCCTGGAGCACCTGCTGCTCGGGCTGGCCGACGACACCGACGCCGCCACCGTGCTGCGCGCCTGCGGCGTCGACCTCGACAAGCTCCGCGTCGAGCTGAACGACTTCCTTGAGAAGGAGCTGTCCGGCCTGGCCACGGACCGCACCGGCGAGCCCAAGCCCACCGCCGGCTTCCAGCGCGTGGTGCAGCGCGCCGCCATCCACGTGCAGTCCTCCGGCCGCGACGAGGTCACCGGCGCCAACGTGCTGGTCGCCCTCTTCAGCGAGCGCGAGAGCCACGCGGTCTACTACCTCCAGCTCCAGGACATGACCCGCCTCGACGCGGTCAACTTCATCAGCCACGGCATCGCCAAGGCCCCCGGCCGCGGCGGCAGCAGCCGCCCGACCGCCAGCGGCTCGCCCCCCGGCGAGGGCGGCGGCGGCAACGAGGGCGAGCGCGAGGAGAAGGGCGGCCGCCGCGCCCAGGACGCGCTCAGCACCTACTGCGTGAACCTCAACAAGAAGGCCACGTCCGGCAAGATCGACCCGCTGATCGGCCGCGACAGTGAGGTCGAGCGCACCATCCAGATCCTGTGCCGGCGCACCAAGAACAACCCGCTCTACGTGGGTGACCCCGGCGTCGGCAAGACCGCGATCGCCGAGGGCCTGGCCAAGCGCATCGTCGAGGGCGACGTCCCCGAGGTGCTCGCCAAAAGCACGATCTACGCGCTCGACATGGGCGCGCTGCTCGCCGGCACGCGGTACCGCGGCGACTTCGAGGAGCGCCTCAAGGCCGTCGTCACCGAGCTCGAGGCGCAGCCCACCGCGGTGCTGTTCATCGACGAGATCCACACCGTGATCGGCGCCGGCGCCACCAGCGGCGGCGCCATGGACGCGTCGAACCTGCTCAAGCCCGCGCTGGCGCAGGGCACGATGCGCTGCATCGGCTCCACGACCTACAAGGAGTTCCGCAACTACTTCGAGAAGGACCGCGCCCTGGTGCGCCGGTTCCAGAAGATCGACGTCGCCGAGCCCTCGATCGAGGACACGGTGAAGATCCTGCGCGGGCTCAAGACCAACTACGAGAAGCACCACAAGGTCCGCTACACCGACGAGGCGATCCGCGCCGCCGTCGAGCTGTCGGCCAAGTACATCAACGACCGCAAGCTCCCCGACAAGGCGATCGACGTCATCGACGAGGTCGGCGCCTCGCGGATGCTCCTGCCCGAGGGCAAGCGCCGCAAGACCGTGACGCTCAAGGACGTCGAGGACATCGTCGCCAAGATCGCCCGCATCCCCCCGAAGTCGGTCAGCACCGACGACAAGGAGGTGCTGCGCAACCTCGAGCGCGACCTGAAGTCCATGGTGTTCGGCCAGGACAAGGCGATCGACGCCCTCTCGGCCGCGATCAAGCTGTCGCGTGCCGGCCTGCGCGACGCCGAGAAGCCGATCGGCAACTACCTGTTCAGCGGCCCGACCGGCGTGGGCAAGACCGAGGTCGCCAAGCAGCTCGCCTCCACGCTCGGCATCGAGCTGATCCGCTTCGACATGAGCGAGTACATGGAGCGGCACAGCATCAGCCGCCTGATCGGCGCGCCCCCCGGCTACGTGGGCTTCGACCAGGGCGGCCTGCTGACCGACGGCATCGACCAGCACCCGCACGCGGTGCTCCTCCTCGACGAGATCGAGAAGGCGCACCAGGACCTCTACAACATCCTGCTGCAGGTGATGGACCACGGGAAGCTCACCGACCACAACGGCAAGACGGTCGACTTCCGCAACGTCATCCTGATCATGACGACCAACGCCGGCGCGTCCGACATGGCCAAGGAGGCGATCGGCTTCGGCCGCGACGTGCGCGAGGGCGAGGATGACGACGCGATCAAGCGCCTGTTCACCCCCGAGTTCCGCAACCGCCTCGACGCGACCATCGGCTTCGCGGGCCTGACCCAGGACACCGTCGGCCGCGTGGTCGAGAAGTTCGTGATGCAGCTCGAGGCGCAGCTCGCCGACCGCAATGTCACGATCCAGCTCTCGTCCGCCGCCAAGGAGTGGCTCGCCGAGCGCGGCTACGATCGGCTCTACGGCGCGCGGCCGCTCGCCCGCGTGATCCAGGAGTACATCAAGAAGCCGCTCGCCGAGGAGCTTCTCTTCGGCCGCCTGGTCAAGGGCGGCGCCGTCAAGGTCGAGCTGTCCGAGGGCAAGCTGGTGTTCGGCTACGTCTCCAACGGCGAGGAGCCCGCCGTCGGCACCCCCGACGAGGGCGGCGCCGAGCGCGAGCCCGAGAGCGTCGAGTAGCCCTGCCACCCCGCGGCTACGGGCAACACGAGGCCGGCGCGTCATGCGCCGGCCTTTTCCTTGGAAGGGACGCGCGCATGAAGGCCATCTGGCACGACGAGGTGATCGCCGAGAGCGACGACATCGTCACCGTCGAGGGCAACGCCTACTTCCCGGCCGCCTCCGTGCGCCAGGACCTGCTGCGCCCGAGCACGCACACCAGCAACTGCCCCTGGAAGGGCACGGCGCACTACCACAGCCTCGCCGTGGGCGGCGCGACCAACGAGAACGCGGCCTGGTTCTACCCGGAGCCGAAGGCCGCCGCCGCAGAGATCAAGGGCCGCGTGGCGTTCTGGAAGGGCGTCACCATCAGCAAGCAAGGTTGAGGCTCCGCCTCAAACTCCGCCAAAGGCTGCGCCCTTGGAACGCATCCCTTAAGTAAGGCCGGTCCAGGGGCGGCTCGCCCCTGGCGGGTCCGGGCAGAGCCCGGCCTTGCTACTCTTCCAGGCTCGCCTGCGCCTCCCTGAGCCGCCCGACCTCCTCCGGGTCCGGCTCCGGGAACGCCAGGTCCATCCCCTCCAGCGCCTGCACGATCGTCTCCACGACGACGAGCCGCGCGAACCACTTGTGGTCCGCCGGCACCACGAACCACGGCGCCTTCTTGGTGGCCGTGGCCGAGATCGCCGCCTCGTAGGCGCGCTGGTAGTCGTCCCAGCGCTCCCGCTCGACGATGTCCGCCGCCGACAGCTTCCACAGCTTGTCCGGATGGTCGATGCGGCTCAGGAACCGCCGGCGCTGCTCGTCCTTCGAGATGTGCAGGAACACCTTCACGATCGTGACCCCCTGCCGCGCCAGGTAGGACTCGAACGCGACGATGTCCGACAGCCGGTCGTCCCAGAACCTGTCGTGCCCCGCCCGCTTGCGCAGCGCCGGGTCGAGCCGGTCGGGATGCACGCGCCCGACGAGCACGTCCTCGTAGTGGCTGCGGTTGAACAGCCCGATCTCGCCGCGCAGCGGGACGGCGGCGTGGACGCGGCGCAGGAAGTCCTGCTGCAGCTCCACGCCGCCTGGCTGCTTGAACGAGGTGACGCGCACGCCCTGCGGGTTCACCCCGGACATGACGTGCCGGATGGTGCCGTCCTTGCCACCCGCGTCCATGGCCTGGAGCACCACCAGCAAGGAACGCTCCGCCGCCGCCGCCAGCACGACCTGCAGCCGCGCGAGCCGCTCCACCGAACCCGCGAGCAGCGCCGCCGCCCGCTCCTTGTCCAGCCCGTGCGCCACCTTGCCCGGATCGCGCCGCGCGAGGTGCGCCTTGCCACCGTCCACGCGGCACGACGCTGGCAGATCGGCCAGCACGTCGCGGCTCAAGACGTCGCCCGCCCGCGGCCGCGACGCGCCATCAGACGCCGGTGCGCTTGATGGTGAAGGCGCCCGGCCCCTGGCAGGTCGGCATCATCTCCACGCGGTTGATGTTGACGTGCCGCGGCAGCGCCACGACCCAGCCGACCGCCTCGGCGATGTCCTCGGCCGTGAGCGGCTCGGTGCCCTCGTAGACCTTGGCCGCCTTCGCCGCGTCGCCGTCGAAGCGCACGGTGGAGAACTCCGTCCCCCCGCACAGCCCCGGCTCGATGTCGGTGACGCGCACGAACGTCCCGGCCAGGTCCGCCTTCAGGTTCAGCGTGAACTGCTTCACGAACGCCTTGGTCGCGCCGTACACGTGCCCGCCCGGATACGGGTAGCTGCCCGCGATGCTGCCGAGATTGATGACGTGGCCGGTGTCGCGCTCGACCATGCCCGGCAGGAACGCGCGCGTCAGGTGGATCAGCCCGGTGACGTTGGTCGCGACCATCGTGTCCCAGTCCGCGAGCGACGCCTTCTGCGCCGGGTCCAGCCCGAGCGCGAGCCCTGCGTTGTTCACCAGCACGTCGACCTCGCGCCAGCCCTCCGGCAGGCTCCCCGGCATGGCCGCGATGGCCGCCGCGTCGGTGACGTCGAGCGGCAGCGCGAGCACGCCCTCGCCCAGTTCGTCGCGCAGCGCCTCCAGCCGGTCCGCGCGCCGCCCTGCGACGATCACCCGCAGGCCGTCCTTGACGAGCCGGCGCGCGATGGCGGTGCCGAAGCCCGCGGTCGCCCCGGTGACGAGTGCGGTGCGGCTCATGCCGCGACGACCGTGACGTCGATGTTGCCGCGGGTCGCCTTGGAGTACGGGCAGACCTCCTCGTGGGCGCGCCTGACCATCTCCTCGGCCACGGCGTGCTCGACGCCGTCCAGCTTCGCCGTGAGCTTGACGGCCAGGAAGAACCCGCCGTCGTTCTTGTCGATGGTCACGGCGGCGGTGACGTGCACGCCTTCCGGCTTGACCTTCTCCGCGCCGGCGATGGCGATCAGCGCCTGGCCGAAGCACGCGGAGTAGCCGGCGGCGAACAGCGCCTCGGGGTTGGTCGCATTGTCGCCGCCCGGGCCGCCCAGCTCCTTGGGAAGGCGCAGGTCGAAGTCGATCACGCCGTCCTCGCTGCGGACGTGGCCGTTGCGGCCGGCGGTGGTGGTGGCAGTCGCGGTGTAGGCCATGCGTCAGGTCTCCTGGAGTCGGGATGCGGCCTGAACGTGGCGAAAGCCGGAAAGGATGCCAAGGGCAGGCAAGGCCAAAGGCTTCGCCTCTGGACTCCACCAAAGGCTGCGCCCCTGGAACGCACCCCTTAAGTGAGGCCAGTCCAGGGCGGCTCGCCCTGGCGGGTTTGGGCAGAGCCCATGCTTGCCTTAGTCCGGCAGCCGCAGCCTCACCGACACCGGGCAGTGGTCCGACAGCCGCTCCTTCCACCCCTCGCCCGCCTCGCGGTAGGTCGTGACCCGCAGCGTGTCCGCCTGCATCCACCCCCTTGCCGCGCCCCCGGCCAGGATGTGGTCGATGAAGTTCTCCCGCCCCCAGCACGGGCTGGACTTCCCCTCCGTCGCCCGCGCCAGCGGCGCCGCCGCCTCCAGCGCCGCCAGCACCGCGTCCCCCGGCCCCATCCACCGGTTGAAGTCGCCCATCACCAGGAACGCCACCCCCTCCGCCCGCCGCTGCGCGATCCACCCCGCCAGCGCCGGCACCTGCCGCGCAAGCGCCGCGCACCCCGGCCGCCGGCTGGCCTCGGGCGGGTCCTCGCGGCACCCGGTCTTGAGGTGCACCGCGAGCACCCGCAGCCGCGCCCCCCCCACCCCCAGCGTCACGTCGAGCCCGTTGCGCAGCGGGTGCCGCGCCTCCGGGTACAGGTCCAGCGCCGCCAAGTCCGGGTTGCGCGTCACCGCGATGCCGCGCCGCACCGCGAGCCCCACCCGCTGCACCACGTCCTCGTCGATGAACACCAGCGCGTAGCGGTCCGGGGCAAAGATCCGCGACGCGACCGCGGGCCCGTCCACCTCCTGCAGCGCCACCACGTCCGCGTCGAGCCGCTCCGCGTAGCCGCGCAGCACCGCCAGGTCCTCGGGCGTCTTCGGCCGCACGTCGGCGGGCAGCGACGGGTCGCCGGCCGGGCGCAGCGTCGCCCACTCGATGTTCCAGGTCGCCACCTTGAGGTCGTGCGCGAACGCGGGAAAGGAGAGCAGGAAGAAAGCAAGGCCGGGCGCTGCCCGGACCCGCAAAGGGCCGGGAGACCCTTTGATCCCATTACTTAAGGAAAGGATTCTCAAGGCGAGCCTTGAGCGGAGTCCAGAGGCAGCGCCTCTGGCCTTTGCCACCGCCCTCACGACGCCACGCCCCCCGGCAGCGACGCCACGCCGAGCAGCGTGACCCGCGTCTGGTCGGAGAACGTCAGCACCGTGCTCCCCCCGCCCGACGCGACGACGGGCCCCGCCGCGTACCCCTGCGCCGAGACGCGGTCGATCCCGGCGCGGAACCCCGAGACGACCAGGCTGCCGCCCGCCTGCCCGCTGACCACGCCGACGATGTCCATGCCCGCGCCCGCGAACAGCGTGGCGTTGCCCGCCCCGGCCTGGACGTAGTCCGCGCCGCTGCCCCCGAGCACGACCGCACTCCCCGCGCCCGCGAAGATCGCAGCGGCGCCGCTGCCGCCGCTGATCGTGGCGGCGCCCGGCCCGGCAACGACCGTGCTCGCGCCGCCGCCCGCCACGATCACGTCCGCGCCGGTGCCGCCGAAGAACAGGTTGCGCCCGGTGGAGCCCGCGCCGGTCAGCGTCTCGCTGCCCCCGGCGGCGAGGAGGGTGTTGAAGCCGTTGTTGTCAGTGCCGCTGGCGACGAGGAGGTCGTTGCCGCCGCCTGCGAACAGGGTGGACCCCCCCGGTGCATAGGCAACGAAATCGGGCCCCTTGACGAAGCCGCGTGCGACTTCGCCCGACGGGTAGGCGGACAGGTCGGCGCCGGCGATCAGGACGTTGCCGCCGGCGGTGCCGCCGTAAAGCAGGCTGGTGCTGTTGCCGCCGAACACGGTGACGCTGCCGGTGCCACCCTGCACGGTCATGCTGCCGAAGATGGAGGGCCCTTCGTCGGTGAACGGCAGGCCGGGCTGGATGGCGCCCACGATCGTCGCGTGCCCGGCCCCGTTGTTGTAGGCCAGGGGCATCTGGCCGGCGAACACGGTGGTCGTCTGGTCGGTCGCGTCGATCTCGGTCGTGTAGAGGAAGGCCGCGGTGACCGACGGAACCACGACGCCGCGATCCAGGGTCAGTGTGCCGCCCAGTGCGGCCACTGGCCCGGTGCCCGCCGCTCCCGGCGTGGCGATCTCAAGGTGGTTGAGCTGGTTGACGCCTCCGACGTCTATGATGCTGGCCGGACCGAGCACCGTGCCGCCCGAATAGGTGTTGCCCGGGTTCGTGAGCACGACGTTGCCGGTGACCTTCAGCAGGCCCGTGCCCGTGATCGCTCCGGCCAGCGTCCCCGTCGCAGTGACCGAGTTGCTGCCTGCGAGCACGACCGGGTTCGCCAGCACGCCGAGCGTGCCGGTCAGGATGCCATCGTCCAGCGCGAGCGTGCCGCTGCCGAGCGTGGCGCCGGCCTGCACCTCGAAGCGCGCGCCGGCCGCGATCGTGGCCGAGGTGGAGGCGAGCGCCGCCGTGCCGGCCAGGTGCGCGAACACCGCGTCGTCGACGAAGCGCCCGACCGCGAGCGCGCCCGCGAAGAAGGGCTCGCTCACGCCGGGGTCCGGCGTGATGGTGAGCGAGGCCGCGAGGCCGTCGCCGGTGACGGTGTAGGTCCCGCCCGACGCCTTGTTGTCCGCGAACACCGCGTCGTCCGCCGCGGTGGGCACGCCGCCGCTCCAGTTCGACGCGGTGTTCCAGTCGCCCGATCCGGCGATCCATGTCGTCGTCGCCATGCCGCGTTCCTCCCCAGTGGCCCCTCGGGACCGTTCTCCACCGCCGCCGCACCCGCCGGCGCGCACGTCGCCCTTCGTCGAGGTTTCCAAAGGCGCGCCTTTGGCGGAGCTCGAGGCAGAGCCTCGACCTTGCTTCCTTGCTCACAGCAGCAGCGCCTCCTCCGCCACCACCCCCTCGGCCACGGGCTCCGGCAGCGCCCGCGCCCCGCACCGCTCCAGGAACGCGGCGACCCCGTCGAGCACCGCCGGCGCGCGCGTGCGGTCCCCCGCGTCGCCGCGCGGCACCCAGACCACGGTGTCGTATCGCGCCCGCGTCAGCAGCACGCGATACGTGTTCACCCGGTTGGCGACTGCCTCCGCGTCGCGCGAGTCCTGCCACTTCGTGCCCCGGAACGCGCGCACCCGCCACGCCGCCTGTCCCTCGACCCGCACCAGGTCTGCGTCCCAGCACAGCCCGGCGTGGTCCAGCTCCAGCCCCTGCGCGGAGAACTCCGTGGCCACGACCTCCAGCGCGTCCGACGCCCGCACGTCCGGCCAGCGGTCGAGGAACCAGCGCGCGACCGCGCCCGCGTCCATGTGCGCCAGCTCCACGCCGAGGCCCGAAGCGCGCAGCCGCCGCGCCCCCGAACTCGCGAGCAGCCCGCACCGCCGCGTCCCCCGGCTCTGCGCCCGCAGGTGCGCGCGCATCGCCGAGAGATCGCGCGTGAGCAGCGGCGCCCCGCCCGCGAGCCCCCGCGCCTCGCCCACCGCCCCCCGCAGCACCGCGTCCACCCACCGCGCCGACAGCGGCCCGCGCACCTGTCGCACCGGCACGTCGAGGTGCAGCGCCGCGTCCAGGCGCAGCCCCGCGAGCGCCGGCAGCCTCTGCCGCAGGTCCGCCGCGCCCAGCACCCCGGGCGCCGCCACCACGTCCCACCCCGGCCGCGACGCGAGCGCGGCCCCCCACTCCGCGAGCCCGCCCTCGCCGTCGTGGATCTCCTGCCCCCCGCCCACCAGGCACACGATCGCCGCCCAGCCCAAGCCCGCGTCGTGCCGCGCCATGACGTCGAGCAGGTGCCCCGGCTCCGAGTCCGTCAGCCGCACCGGCCGGTCCAGCGTCTTGCGCACCGCGTGCGCCCGCGACCAGCTCCTCTGCGCCTCGTCGATCACCACGACCCGCTCCGCCGGCACGTCCCCGCTGCCGACGTAGTGGTCGCGGAAGCGGGGCAGGGCCTGGATCACCCCCTCCATCCGCTGCCGCGCCGCCCGCGCGTCGCCGCCCTGCGCGATGGCGTCGCGCGCCAGCGCCTCGCGCAGCACGTGCACCAGCGACGGGTTGCCCGTCAGGAACGTCGCCCGCGTCTCCGCCTCCGCCCCGAAGCACGCGTTCAGCCCGCACAGCGTCTTGCCCGCCCCCGGGATCCCCGTGACGAACAGCACCCGCGGCCGCCCCGCCCCGCGCGCCGCCGCCACCTCGCGCCGCACCGCGTCCGTGGTCGCGCGCAGGCTCCCGACGTCCGCCCGCGCCTCGGCGATCGCCGCCACGTCGTGCCGCCCGTACAGCATCCGCGCCGCCTCGATGATCGTCGGCACCGGCCGGTACGCCGCGTGCTCCCACGCCGCCGCATCCACCGCCCCCGCCCCCGCCGGCACCCCCGCCAGCCCCGCCAGCAGCCCCGCCAGCGTCGCCGCGTTGGCCTCCAGCACCGCGCTCGCCGCGCCCGGCAGCAGCAGCGGCCGCACCCCCGACGGCGCGGCCGCCTCCGTCGCCACCAGCACCGGCACGATCGCCCGCCCGCGCCCCCCGGCGTGAAAATCCTGCAGGTCGAGCGCGAAATCCTCCGCCTGCTCGCGGTCCGCACGCAGGAACTGCGCGGCGCCGACCTTCATCTCCAGCACGACGACCACGCCCGCGCCCACCAGCACCGCGTCCGCCCGCCGCCCCAGCCGCAGCAGCGGGAACTCCAGCAGCACCCGCCACTCATCTGCGCCCGCCAGCGCCCCCTGCAGCAGCGCCACCGTCTCGCTCCACGCGCGCAGCTGCGCCGCCTCGTTCACCCGGAACGCCAGCGCCTGCGCGTGCGCCAGCCGCGCCACCACCGCCCCCGGCTCGGCCTCGATCAGCTCTGCGGCGCTGGACGACCAGTACGCGGGCATGCGCGCAACCATGGCGTGCAAGCGCCAACGTGACCAGCGTCCCCGCGAACCCGCCCCGCCGCCCCGGGTTGTCCGCCCATGTCAGACGAAGCACTGCGCGGCGCGGACCGCGTCAACGACGAGCTCGAGGTCGGCTACGACCTCGTCTTCGAGCGGCGGTTCCACTACGCCGAGATCGCCGGGCGCGCGTTCCTGTTCCTCGTGGTCGCCCTCGCGCTCAGCGGCCTGCTCGGCCGGGGCCCGCTGAGCCACGAGAGCGTGCGCACCCCCGGCGGCGGCCCCTCGGCCGACTACGAGCCGGTCGCGCGCTACGACACCCCCACCCAGGTCACGCTGCACCTGCACCCCGCGCCCGGCCAGTCCACCACCACCGTCGTCGTCGACACCGGCTTCATCGAGCCGATGGGCCTGACCGCCCTCCAGCCCACCCCGCTCTCCTCCGCCGCCCACCGCGGCGGCCTCGCCCTGACCTTCGGCGTGCAGCCCACGAAGGCCGACACGCTGGTGCGCCTGGAACTCAAGCCCTCCGTGGTCGGCCCGGTCTCCATGAGCGCCACGGTGGACGGCGCCCCCCCGCTCTCGTGGACCCAGGTGATCCTGCCATGACCGTCGTCCTGCGCGCCGCCGCCGCCTACTGGATCCTGCTGATCGCCGTGCGCCTGGTCGGCCGGCGCACCGCCTCGATGATGGCGCCCTTCGACCTCATCGTCCTGTTCCTGTTCGGCGGCGCCACGATGGCCTCCGTGCTCGGCGAGGACCATTCCCTCGTCGCCGCCTACAGCACGGTCTGCACCATCGGCCTCATGCACCTGATCGTGTCCTGGCTGAAGGTGCGCTCGCCCCTGTTCGGCCGCCTGATCGACGGCACCCCGGTCGTGATCTACGAGGACGGACACTGGAACGAGAAGCGCATGCGCGACCTGCGCATCGAGCCCGGCGACGTCATGGCCGCCGCCCGCCAGCGCGGCATCGCGCGCCTGGAGCAGGTCCGCTACGCCGTCGCCGAGCGCGACGGCAAGGTCTCCATCATCGAGCAGCCGTGAGGCAGGCAAGGCCAAAGGCTCCGCCTCTGGACTCCGCCAAAGGCTGCGCCCTTGGAACGCATCCCTTAAGTGAGGCCAGTCCAGGGCGGCTCGCCCTGGCGGGTCCGGGCAGAGCCCGGCCTTGCTTGTCTCCCCGCGCCCCTCGTGCTCGCATGCCCGATGCCCAGCCCCGTGCGCTCCGACGTCCCCGCCCGCCTGGACCGCCTTGGCTGGAGCCGCTTCCACCTGCTCGTGGTCGCCGCCCTGGGCATCACCTGGGTGCTGGACGGCCTGGAGGTGACGATCGTCGGCTCCATCGGCCCGGTGCTCCAGGACCCCCACACCCTGGCGCTCAGCGCGGCCGAAGTCGGCGGCTCCGCCTCGGCCTACGTCGCCGGCGCGGTGATCGGCGCGCTGCTGTTCGGCTGGGCCACCGACCGCTACGGCCGCAGCCGCATCTTCAACGTCACCCTCCTCGTCTACCTGGCCGGCGTGGTCGCCTCCGCCTGCGCCTGGAACGCGACGAGCTTCATGGCCTTCCGCGTCCTCACCGGCCTCGGCATCGGCGGCGAGTACGCCGCGATCAACTCCGCGATCGACGAGCTGATGCCCGCCAAGCTGCGCGGCCGCATCGACCTCGCCGTGAGCGGCTCCTACTGGGTCGGCGCCGCCGCCGGCGCCGCGATCTCGCTCCCCCTCCTCGGCGGACGCCTGGTCGCCCTCGACCTCGGCTGGCGCCTGGGCTTCGCGATCGGCGGCGTGCTCGGCCTCGGCGTGCTGCTCCTGCGCCGCTGGGTCCCCGAAAGCCCCCGCTGGCTCCTCACCCACGGCCGCGTCGACGAGGCCACCGCCACGCTCGACGACATCGAGGCCCGCGTCCTTTCCTCCGGCGGCACGCTCCCCCCCGTCACCGGCGCGACCCTGGAGATCCACCCCCAGGCCACCTTCGGCCTCGGCCAGGTGTTCGCCGCCATGGTCGGCCCCTACCGGACGCGCTCGATCCTGGCGCTGGTGCTGATGGTCGCGCAGGCGTTCCTGTTCAACGCGGTGTTCTTCACCTACGGCCTCGTCCTCGAGCACTTCTACGCCGTGCCCGACGACAGCATCGGCCTCTACGTCCTCCCGCTGGCCGCCGGCTCCTTCCTCGGCCCCCTGCTGCTCGGCCCGCTGTTCGACACGATCGGCCGCCGCCGCATGATCACCGCGACCTACGCCGCCGCCGCCGTCCTCCTCGCCGCCACCGCGATCCTGTTCGGCGAGGGCCTGCTCGACGCCCGCACCCAGACGCTCGCCTGGACCGCGATCTTCTTCTTCGCCAGCGCCGCCGCCTCGTCGGCCTACCTCACCGCGAGCGAGATCTTCCCGCTGGAAACCCGCGCCCTCGCCATCGCCGTGTTCTACGCGCTGGGCACCGCGGTCGGCGGCGTCGCGGCGCCGGTCGCCCTGGGCGCGCTGATCGGCAGCGGCAGCGCCTGGTCGGTCGCCGGCGGCTACCTGTTCGCCGCCGCCCTCATGGCCGCCGCCGCCGCAACCGAGGCCGCCATCGGCATCGACTCCGAGGGCAAGTCGCTGGAGGAGATCGCCCTGCCGCTGTCCGGGGCCGAAAAGCAAGGTTGAGGCTCCGCCTCAAACTCCGCCAAAGGCTGCGCCCTTGGAACGCATCCCTTAAGCAAAAGGGATCAAAGGGTCCTCGGACCCTTTGCGGGTTTGGGCGGAGCCCATGCTTGCCTGCCGCGTGACCGCACGGTGAAACCGCCGGCCGTGTCTTGCCCCCGCGCGTCTCCGTGACCATAGTTGCTGCGAGGATTTCGGAGTCGTGCTGCGCCTGATGGGCAGTCTCTCGTGAAGTGCCCCCGCGCGCCGTGCCGCTCCCGGACAGGAGCACGTGTTGCCGGACGCCGGTCTGCATCTCCCCGCGCTCGCCCCGAGGGCGACCCTCCCGCATCCCCGTTGCCGCCGTGTCCCGTCCGCGAGGCCCTCCGCGTGAGCCACGTCGCCAGCCTGCAGACCCTCGTCCTCAACGCCGACATGCAGCCGCTGAGCTGGGGCCCGCTCTCGGTCTGGCCCTGGCAGGACGCGCTGGTCGCCGTGCTGCAGGACCGGGTGAGCCCCGTCATCAACTACGAGGTCGAGGTCCGCTCGGCGAGCCGCTCGTTCCCGGTGCCCTCCGTGGTCGCCCTGAAGCGCTACCACAAGCGCAAGAGCGTGGCCTTCACCCGCTACCACGTCTTCGTGCGCGACGCCTTCCGCTGCCAGTACTGCGGCGAGACCCTGGCGGCGAAGGAGCTGACGTTCGACCACGTCGTGCCGCGCTGCAGGGGCGGGAGCACCTCCTGGTCGAACGTCGTGACCTGCTGCCAGAAGGACAACCTGTTCAAGGGCAGCAAGTCCCTCAAGGAGAGCGGCCTGCGCCTGCTGCGCGCGCCGCAGGTCCCGACGCCCCACCAGATCGACGACATGGCGAAGAAGCTGGCCAACAAGAACAGCCTGCACGAAACCTGGTTCGACTTCCTCTACTGGGACAGCACGCTGGAAAGCTAGAGCCTGCCATGAACCATGCCTCCTCCCTGCCCCGAAAAGGAGAAGCGCGCTCTTTCCTGAGATAAATAACCAAAGAACTTCCGTCAGCAGGCTACAGGTCTGCCGATCTGAGTCAGTGCTAATTTGCAAAGTCTTTTTGCTTCTTTTTCTTCAGAAAAAGAAGTGCTTGCTTTCCTGATGCTTCGCGACACCCGCTATGCCCGCAGGGGCAGGGCCTCGGCAGGCTGCGTGTCCTGCGCGTGCTCCACCCGGTCGCGCCCGGCCGCCTTGGCGCGGTAGAGCGCGGCGTCGGCTGCGGCGATGACCGTGCCGACCTCCTGGTCCGTGGACGGCACGATCGTCGCCACGCCGACGCTGACCGTGACGATGCCGTGCGCGCTGTCGGCATGCGGGATCGCCAGCGCCCTTACCGCCAGGCGCACCTCGTTGGCGAGCATGGTGGCGCCGGCCAGGCTGGTGGAGGGCAGCACCAGCGCGAACTCCTCGCCGCCGTAGCGGGCGGTGAGGTCTCCCGGCCGCCGGGCCACGGCGCGCAGACGCTCGCCGACCCTGCGCAGGCACTGGTCCCCGTCGGGATGGCCGTAGCGGTCGTTGAACCGCTTGAAGTGGTCCACGTCGAGCAGCACGAAGGAGAGCGGCCTGCCGTCGCGCTGGGCGCGGCGCCACTCCTGCGTGGCGATGCTGTCCATGTGGCGCCGGTTGGACAGGCCGGTCAGCCCGTCCATGCACGCGAGCCGCTCGAGCGCCTGGTTGGCCACCGCGACGCGGCCGTAGAGCAGCGTGATGTCGCGGAAGCGCCAGATCAGCACGACCACGCAGGTGACGAGGCTGGCGCCGCGCGAGGCGTACCAGCCCAGCGTGTAGCGGCCGCCGGCGCGGAAGGTCAGCCACACGTCCACCAGGGCCGCGAGCATCGCGACGGCGAGCCAGAGATCCTCGGCCGAGCGCCGCCGCAGGCGCATCCCGACCAGCGCCAGCGCCGCCGCGTTCGCCGCCAGGACGAACGCCGGCACGCAGAGGCCGGCCGGGGTGGCGAAATACGTGTTGCCGACCAGCACGGCCGGCAGGAGGGGGAGCCCGCGGGTCGCCAGGAGCGTGAGCAGGCCGACCAGCCCCGCGGTGCCGGCGACCGCGGGCACGATGGACCCGGTCCGCACCTCCTCGTCCCCGGACAGGACGTAGCGGATGATCCCCAGCGCGAACCCCGCGTGCCAGAACGCCCAGAGCCACACCGCGCTGGCCGAGGAGCCGATCAGCGGGAACGGCATGATGGCGCCCGGCAGGGCGGCGAGGTGCGGGACGATGACGAGGGCGGCGAACAGGTACGCGGTCGCCAGCCGGACCGGTGCTGCGCGTCGCGTGATGGAGCCCTTGCTGAACAGCAGCACGGCGACCACGAGGTCGATCACCACCATCGCGCCGCCGAAGACCGGCATGAAGCCGGGGATCACCATCTCCGGCCGCGACGCCTGCGGGGTGACGGCGAGCGCCGTGAGGACCAGCACGGCGCCGAGCGAGCCGGCCGCGAGCCGATCGCCGCGCCCGGCGAGGTTTCTCGGAGCGGCGTCGGACCCGTCATCCATCTGGAACCATCCGCGAACTGGCGATGGCGCATCAGAACACCTGCGCATGAACGATTCCTTGCGCCCCGGCCCGCGCGTGCCGCCGCCCCGACCCGGGGAGGACCGGCGGGGACAGGACACGGCCGGCCCCGGCCGCCACGGCAGGACGCTGCGGCCCCTCCAACTGTACGATCCAGTACACAACCGCGAACCGCGAACCGCGGGCTTGTCCCGCGCGATCCTCGACGCATCCCGGGATCGCCGTCCAGTCCCGCCCAGGAAAAACCGGCGCCCCTGTCCTGTCGAACCGGCCACGGCACGGCGCGTCAACTCGCGCCCGATTGGTCTTAAGCCGCCGTTGACGTGTCTTTACTTACAATGCGGCGGGCGACCAGGGGACCCAGACCATGCCAGCTGCAGCACTTCCGGAGAACGAGAACGAACGACTGGCCGGCCTCTCGGCGCTCAGGATCCTCGACACGCAGAGGACGGCGGACTTCGACATCTTCCCGGAGCTGGCGAGCGCGCTCTTCTCTGCGCCGATGGCGGCCATCTCGCTGATCGACCGCGACCGGCAGTGGTTCAAGGCCTCGGTCGGCCTCGACGACGTGGAGACGCCGCGCGAGAGCTCGTTCTGCGCGCACGCCATCCTCGACCCGACGGGCATGCTGTGCGTCCCCGACGCGACCAGGGACCCGAGGTTCGCCGACAACCCCGACGTGGTCGGCGGCCCCGGCCTGCGCTTCTACGCCGGCAGCCCGATCATCGGGCCGGACGGCCACGCCGTGGGCGCGCTGTGCATCATGGACACCAGGCCGCGCGAGCCGAGCCAGCAGATGCTGGCCCAGCTCAGGAAGCTCGCGCTGGCGGCGAGCGGCGCGCTGAACCTGCACGCCATGCTCCAGAAGCAGCACAGGCTCGCGACGATCGACCCCCTGACCGGGCTGGACAACCGCGCGGGCCTGGACCGCATCCTGCAGGAGGAGCTGCGGCAGGCGCCGGCCGGCCCCGGGCACAGCCTCGCGCTGCTGTTCCTCGACCTGGACAACTTCAGGAACGTCAACGACCTGTTCGGGCACGGCGGCGGCGGCGACGACGCGCTGCGCGAGGTGGCCTCGCGCCTGGCGCGGGTGACGCGCGGCTCGGACACGCTGGGCCGCTTCGGCGAGGACAAGTTCTACGTCCTGGCCAAGGGCGTGCCCGGCGACGACATCCTGCTCGCCATGGGTCGGCGCATCCACGCGGCCTTCGCCGAGCCGTTCACGGTGCAGCACCAGCCGGTCCCGCTCGGCACCTCGATCGGCATCGCGGTGAGCGGCGAGGACACCGCCTCGGTGGAGACCCTGCTGCACAGGGCGGACATCGCCCTGCACGAGGCGAAGCGGAGCGGGGGCGGCGTCACCCGCCTGGAGTCCGGCGAGGCCGGCCGCATCCCGCTCGCCACCGGCCGCCAGAGGGTGGAGGCGCTGCTGCGCGAGGCGCTGGTGCCGGCCGGCCGCGAGCCGTTCGCCCTGGCGCTGCAGCCGATCTTCGAGGGCGCGAGCGGGCGGCTCGCCGGCTTCGAGGCCCTGGTGCGCTGGCCGCAGCCGGACGGCCACGTCCTGCCGCCGTCCGAGTTCATCC
>JBPBQS010000168.1:0-16956 GCA_050920955.1 Janthinobacterium lividum
TGCTTCTTTAGGAGTTTCAGCGTTGGCCTTGAACGGCACGGTCAGGACCTCTGGGGACATGGACGGGCAATCTGGCGCCACCAGCCTACATCAGCAGGACCCCAGCCGGCAGATCCCTGCAACACAGTCCCAGAGTGCGACACTGAGCGGATTTATCTGTCAGCGCGAAGTCAGACCGATCCGCGCAAAGAGGGAAGCAAAGTCGGGCGCTACTGCAGTGACTCCCTCCTCTCCTTTCAACTCATGATTGATGAAGACGATGGAAGGGACAGCCGGATTGGCACGGTAGTCGAAGGTCCAGAAATTACCGCCGGTGTCGTCGGTGAAAGGAAGCAAGCGAGCCGGGTAAAGCGGCATGATCTGTTCTACAACAGATGCAACCGAGTAGCTGGCATTAGCCTTCTCCAGCCGCTCGGGCGGGAGAACCAAAAGGAGGATGAAGGCCTCGAAACCCGGGTCTTGAACAAGGTCGTGGTCCAAAGCCTCATCCTGATGCGCCATTACCAACTCCCAGTAGCCCGGGGGCAGGGAGCTGCCGGCGAGAGCTTCGAGCTGAACCCTATCCTCCTCCTTTGGCGCAGGCAAAGTGGCGCGTAAGTAGGGTTCCCACATGTGTCTCTATTTCCATTCCTCGTTGCTTGGTAAGAAAGCATTTAACTAGTATTCGGACATTTCTCTGCCGGTGAGGACGAAGTCGAGTGAGACGTCCTTGACCACCCATACGGGCATAGACTTTGCTCGCAAGACCGCTGCAGCTCCGACTAAAACTCTCCTTGTGAGGCTTCCTTTGCCCTGGCAGCCTGGAAGTGGCCGGACACCGTGGTGCTGTCGATCATGTGTTGCCAGTTGTCGGTCAGTCCCAGCTCCACCAGCGTCTCGAGCAGTGCGTCTGCCTACCTCTTGTTCCGCAGCGGCAGCCCCGGTCCGCCTAGAAAGATCGACACGGTTGAAGACACGATTGGCCCTGGCTTTTCCCGCGATGAGGATTGAATTGCGGTAACAACGATGTCAGCCAACGCCTATCTCCGACAACGCATGTTTCTCGGCCCGTTCCGCTTTGGACCGGACTACATGGCTGGCGGGCGGAGCGCTCGGATGACACCTGCGGCAAGCAGGGGAGCGCCGGTCCACGGCTCGGTCGGCCCGGCTTGTCGCCAAGGTCCCCGGCAGCTCCCGACGTCCCGTCGGGATGCCTCGCCAGCAGTCGGGGTGGCCTTGCCCCATGCAGCTCTTCACCTGTGGCCCTCCATCGATTGCCAGGTCGTCGACCTGACCTTTCGCCTTCGTAGGCCGGCGCCGGGCATCACGGGCCCAGCGCGGGACAGGCCGCGGCGGCGGGCTTCCGGTGCAAGCTGGGCATGGATCGTGGCACCGTGCGGCGGCACCTGCACCCAGCCGCGGTGGCGTTGCGCGGGCGCCAGGGTGATTGCCGGCTCGGTCCAGTCATATGGGATCGCCAGCGTGGCGGCCGTGACCGTCTGCGGCGTCCCCCGGCTGCGGCCGATCGCGGCGGTCACCTGATCCTGCCGGTCCTGCCGCTCGCCGATCAGGCTCGATACCACCAGCAGCGGGATTTGCAGCAGCAGCGTCAGCAGCAGGATCAGACCCATCTTGGTCATCAGCGAGGCCAGCCAGTCGAGGTGGGACAGGGTGGTGGGAAGGTCGCTCATGGTGCGCACTCCTGTCGTGGAGCCCACTCGATGGGCCCGGCGGGTGCATCCGGTATGCGCCGGCTGTGCGGGCCCGCTGGCGTTCCGTGCAGATCGCGTGCAAATGGCGCCCGTTACCACGCCCCGCATCCTGATCGTCGACGATGACTTGGCCCTCCGCGAGGTGGTGCACTTCGCCCTGGAGCGGGCCGGCTTCGCCACCGTGGAGGCCGCTGATGGCCAAGCGGTGCTTGACCGCTTCGCCGCCGACGGGGGGGGACCTGCTGGTGCTGGACGTGACCATGCCCGGCCTGGACGGTATCGATGTGTGCCGGGCGCTGCGCCGCACCAGCGTGGTGCCGATCCTGTTCCTTCAAGCGGTCGATCGCTTCCGGGTAAGCGGGATGGTCGTGACGTGCGACGGCGATGGGCAGGCGACGATCGGGGCGGACGCGTTGGATGCGGTGCTCACCAGCCTGCTGGACAATGCTGCGACCCATGCGCCGGGTGCGGCGGTGCGCATCTCGGTACAGGCCGCGGCGCCGTGGTTGCAGAGCACCGTCGCGAATGACGGCCCGGGCATTTCGGCCGCCTACCGCGCGGACGTGTTCGAGCCGTTCTTCACCACCGCACCCTACCGGGGCGGCACGGGCTCGGCCTGCCGATCGTGCGAGCCGTGATGGCGGGGGCGGCCGGGTGACGTTGCTGCCCGGAGGCAAGGGGACCGCCTTCCGCGTGGACCTGCCGCAAGCGTCGTGTATCGTGCCAGACGCATGCGCGGCCTGAGGCTGAAACGGATCTTCGCCGGTTTGAAAGGGGCGGCCACATGTCTCCTCGTGGTCACGGCGCTGCTGGCGTTGCTGCTGGCCTTGCCGATCCTGCTTCCACTCTTGGCGGTGGACCAGGCAGTCACCCGGCGCCGCAAGCTTGCCGCCTTGGCCGCCAACCCCTGTGCCGTATGTGGCAGCAGCCTTTCCCCTGACGCGCTGGATCTCGCCGACGCCGTGTGGGGCTCGGCACCCTCGGTGCAGCCGACGATGCGCCTACGCCGGGTGGTGCGGCGGCTTCATGCGATCTGCCCGGCGTGCGGTGCGCGATACGAATGGGACGGACCGCGTCGCCAGTTTCACCTGCTCGACCTGGAGCAGACTTGATGGGGGACCGTGGACGCTCAAGCGACACGGGTGACCAACGGCAAGGACGGTGACAGCTGTCGGAAGCACGCTAAGGCGTAGGTAAAGACTAATAGGTGGTGCGGCCGGTCCGTGGCGGATGCTTCGGCCAAGCGTGCTAAAGGCATGCCGAGCACGGCGAGCCCGGCGGTATCCAGCTGTTGCGCCAGGCCACGAAGCCGGGTCAGCCGATCGACGTCCTCCATGCGACCGCCGAGCTCGGCCAAAGCCAAGGTCTCATCCGCTGCTTCAGCCAGGATCCGAGCGGTGTTGTGCTGTGACGGCGCGAGCGGGATGAAGCGCGATGGCTCCCGTCTGGTCCGGCGGGAGACCATTCGGGCGGTTAGGATACGACTCAAGCGGTCCATGATGCTCGCGCCCGGCTTGGTGGCCGGGGCTGGGGCCGGCTGCAGCGGAACATCCAGGTGGGTCAGTACGCCCTCCCTGACCAGCGCAATCGGCGATAGCACCAAACGGTCCACTTCGACCCGTACCAATGCGACGATCAGCGGGGCTGGCCCGGCCGATAGGCCCTCCAGCGCCGCGAGGTGCGTGTCGGTCTGCGGGCCGTTCTCGATCACCAGGCCGAGCCAGGCACCGTCCTGATCTTGGACTGGAAGCCAGGCAGTCTGGGTAACGGCGTCGAACTGCAAGGGACCGACCGAGCGAGGATCGAGCAGCACCGGCCGAACCCGTCCGGGCGCCTGGCGCAGGCTGGGCCTGAACGCGGGCAACACATGTGCCGCGATCGCGGACCAGTCCGTCAAGATCGTGCCGGGAAGCGCTGCCATTGCCTTACGCCAGGATGTGTCCCGCAGCGTGGCCCGTGTGCTGGGGCCGGGTGCCACACGGCCATCGGGGCTGATGCGGGCATTGTCCAACCGCACGGCGCCTCGGCCGAGGCGGTCCAGCGTTTGGCCCCACACCGCCTCGTGCAGCGCCGCGTGCTCTGGCTGGAAAGCCGGGTCCTGCCCGGCGGCGCGGGCCAGGGTGACGGTCAGCCAGCGCGGACCACTATCGGCTCCGAGTGCCAGGAGGTATGCGGTGGCGCCGCGCGCTCCCGTCTCGGACTGCCAGAAGCGGACTCCGCAGCCGATCGCATCCAGCGTTGCTACCGGCTCGTAGGTCTCCCGGATCTGGCTGCGCAGTCCGGGATCGTCGGCGCCGCGCAAGGCGCCTGCGAGCGCGTAGCCACGGGCGATGGCCGCGAGGGCGTCCGCCGGGTCGAAATCGAGCGCGCGGGTGCGCCGGTCCGTCATGTCCGTCGCTACGAGTTGCAAGGCGGCGGCCAAGTTCGGCAAGGCATCGGCGCGGGATGACACGGCCAGGTCCAGCAGCCGCTCCTCGATTGCGAGGGGGGCGCTGGTCAAGGCGAACCGGGCCGCCTCGCGCAAGGCATCCGCGACATCGTCCAGGAAAGCGGGCTCCCGGCTTCGGGCGGGCGCCGGGGCGTCCTGGACCGTGCGCGCAACCGCTTCGCCCGCCGCGCGCCGCCGGATCGCCAGCAGGGCGGCGGCGTGCAATGCCTTGGTCTCAGCGGCATTCCCGCTTTTGGACACCATCCCGGGCGGCCCGCTTCCCGGCACGTAGTGCACGGCGGGATGGCCCGCGATCTGCACCGTGCCGCCCGTGACGGTGACGCCGCCATCGGGCGCCACGGACGCTGCGGCCAGGATCGCCTCCGCCCGCTTGAGCGCTGGGCGTCCGAACGCCTGCACCAGGGCCGCCGCATCAAGGGCCACGATTTCCGCTACGGGATCGGCCGCGGGCCTGGCATCGGCGGACGACGCGTCCCGCAACACAAGCAGCCCGGCCAGGATATGGCGGCACAGGCCGGGTGCGGGGCAGGTGCAGCGCGCACCCGCCAGCCCGCCCGGGCCGACGCGCACCGTCTCGCCGTCCACCGTCAGCACGGTGCCATCCGCGTCGTCCGCGACCGCCGTGACCAGGCCCGCGTCGCGGTCGCCCCCAGCCCGCCGCAGCAAGCCCTTGGAGGACGCAGCCTCCAGCGCGGCGTCCGTCAGCCCGGCGGGATCAAAGCTCATCGGATGCGGGCGGCGACCCAGGTGACGAAATGCTCGGGGGTGAGTGCCGCGACGTGCATGCCTGCGGTGGCGAGCTGTTCCGCCATGCCCCGATCGTAATCCGGCCGTGCCGCGTCATCCAGCGCGGCCAGGCCCAGCAGCGTCACCCGCGCCCCGGCCAGCCGCCGCACGGTGGCGATCAGCGGGCCGGGTGCCGCGCCCTCGCAGAAATCGCTCACCAGCACCATGATCGTGCGCTCCGGCTGCACTACGTGCTTGGCTTCGCAATAGGCCAAGGCGCGGCCGATATCGGTGCCGCCGCCGAGCTGCACGGCCATCAGCACGTCCACGGGGTCGCCGACCCGGTCGGACAGGTCCACCACGGCGGTGTCGAACACGACCAGCTTCACCGTCACCGCCGGCAGGCCGCCGAGGATCGCGGCCATCACGGCGGCGTAGATCACCGACGGCGCCATCGAGCCGGATTGGTCGATGCACATGACGATCGTCCAGGGCAAGTGCCGGCGGACATGGCCGTGGAAGCGCAACTGCTCGGCAATCAGCACCTGCCGCGCCGGGTCGTAGTGCTTCAGGTTCCTGCGGATCGTCTCAGCCCAGGCGATGTCGCGCGCGCTGGAGCGGCGGCCGGTGGTGGCGCCGGGCCGGCGGGCGCCGGACAGGGCGCGGCTGAGCGCGGTGCGCAGGCGCGTGGTCAGCTCCTCCACCACCCGGCGCGCGACCTCCCGGATCTTGGCGGCGAGCAGCGGGTCGGCGCGGCCCTTGAACGCCATCAGCGCGGCCAGCAGGGCCGGGTTCGGGTCCAGCTCCGCCAGCGCCTGCTTGTCGCCGAGGATGTCGATCATACCGAAGCGGGCGATGGCGTGGCCCTGCACCACGTCGAACACGCTGCGGGGGAACAGCGTCCGCATCTCGCCCAGCCAGTCCGGCACGCTCAGGCGCGAAGCCTCGGTGCCGCCCTTGTGGCCCTTGGCCTGCTTGGTCAGGCCGCGGCGCACGCCGCGCTGGCGGTAGGCCTCGCCGTAGACGTGGTCCAGCGCCGCGTCGATCCGGGCATCGCCGTCGCCCAAGCAGTCGCCCAGCGAGCGGTCGGCATAGGCACCGAGCGCCAGACGCCAGCGCCGGGGGCTGCGCGGGGTGTCCGTCATGTCGCCGCCCAGTCGGCCAACCCGTCCTCGGCCAGCAGGCGGGATAGCGCCAGCGCACGGGCGGCATTGGCCAGCATCTCCGCCTCCGGGATTTCGCCGGCGGGCAGCGTCAACGGGGCGGCGAGGCCGCGCAGGGTCGAAACGCGCTCGGCCAGGTCGTCCGTCTCGTGCGGGTCCAGCACCGCCAAGGCCAGCCGGAGATGCGGCAGCACGGCGATAAATGCCTCTTCCGCCATGTGCTCGAACGCATCGTCGAGACCGGTCAGCACGGCTTCGCAGCGGCGCAACAAGGCGGGTTGCACCGCCATCAGCCCGGCGAGCGGCGCGGCACGGTCGGCCGGGTCGGCCGCCGCCCCGGCCAGGGCGCCGCAGATGCATGCCGCCAGATCTGCCGCGGGAAGCCGGGCTGCGAGAAAGGCCAAGGTGGATACCGCCCCGGCGACCACGAGCGGGAGAGTGCCGGCCAGCAGCGCGGCCACGCCCTCGTCGAACAGCGCGCGGTCAAGCGTGCCGTCCGTCGAAGTTTCCAGCGCGTGGTGCAGGTCTGCCAGGGCAGCAGCGGCCTGGCCGGCGCGGTCGGGTGCGGCGTCGGCCAGGCTAGGCATCAGGTCGATCGCGCGGCGGAAGCAGGCGGCGCGCAACGTCTGCAGCTCGGGCGCACCCGTCAGCCCCAGCACCTGCCGGCCCCGCCACAACCCGTCCAGCGTGCCCAGGCAGCGCACCACGCGGGCGAACTCCGGATCGGCCGCCACCGCGTCGACCAGCAGCGCCAGCAATGGGCCCTGGGCCGCTGCGACCCCAGCCTGCGCCCCCGCCAGCAGGAGGCGGGACGCAGCCTCCGCATCGCGGCCGTTTCCGGCCTCCCCTAACGCCGCCGCGCGTTGCATGAGCAGGCTCGTGGCGACGCGCTCGATCGTGTCGCCGTCGACGGACAGCGTGACCAGCCGGCCCTCCACCAGCGGGGACCAAGCGTAGGTCCAGACTTCGAACAGCACGCCCGTGCCGACGCGGTTGCCCCAGTCGGGCCCCTGGATGCGGCGGGCAAAGCCGGTCTCCAGCAGGCTCATCGCGTGCAGGAAGCGGCTGGCGGCGCGGTGGCGGGCGTTGCGGTGGATGTCCAGCTCGCGCCGCCGCTCCTGCCCGTCCTCCACCTTGAACCCCAACGCCCGGCCGCGTACCCGCACCATCTCCACCAGCGGCGGGGACCCGGCGCCCCGCGGCACGTCGCCGATCGCCTCGCCGGTCAGCTCCCGGTGCAGCATGTCCATCAGCGGCGAGCCGAAGCGCGGGTCCTCGCCCTTCAGAAAGCAGGATCGAGCGGCGTCCAGGATCTCCGACCGGCCCGGCCCGGCCAACCCGCGCAGCTCGGCTAAGTCGCGCGCCTGCGCCACGGCGGTGACCAAGGTGGGGAAGGGGGGTGCAAACCCAGGATCCTCACGGCGCAGGCGTTCGCCGAGGCCTAGCAGCACATCCGTCGCCACCGAAGCGAACGGGTCCGCCTGGCCGGCCAGGACGGTGTCGTGCAGGCGCTCGTAATAGCGCGGGCTGGGCATGCCGGCGCCGTAGCCGTTGATGCGATCCAGGTTGGCGTGGCCGTAGCGCACCAGATAGGTCTTGGAAGGTGCGGTCGCTGGCACGGGCGGTTCGGCGGCAGCATCCAGCAAGGCGGGCGTATGGAAGCCGCCGGTGACCACGGCCACCGGGCCCACGCCGGGTGTCTCGACCGCATCGGCTAAGGCGGTGCGCATGAACGCTTCCCGCGCCAGCGTGCCGTCGGCGGCCATGGCGTCGGCGGTGGCGGTGCGGCGGGAGAGCAGGCAGTGGATTCCGACATCGCGGAAGAAGCCGCGCCAATCCGTCTCGGCGGCGCGGGCTTCGAATAGCCGGTCCCACGCCTCGTTGAAATCGCGTGCCCCCACCCGCGCCACCAATCCGCGCGCATAGTCGGAATAGGCGAGTGGCTGCTCGTCGGTCAGGATCACCGGCTCCGGTTCGGTGGCGCGCCGAGCCAGGCGGGCTGTGGTGGGCAGGTCGCCCAGCACCAAGCGGGCACCCTGGCCGGCAGCCATCCGCAAGGCCACGAACTCCGGCGCCGTCGCCGAGAGCGGCCAATAGCCGAGCACGGAGGGGCGCTCGCCGGGCTGCTCCGCCACGGCGACCACGGCGATGGGGGCGCGGGTTGCCGGGTCGAGGATTAGCGGCAGCAACGGGGTGAAATCGGCCGGCATCTCCACCAGCACGGCGCGGGGCCGCAGCTCCGCCAGTCCGCGGGCAAGATGCAGGGCGCAGGCTGGACTGTGGTGGCGGATTGGGAAGAACACCAGCCCGCCCGCTCCCTCCACCAGGCGGCGTCCATAGGCGTCCAGGCTGGCGCGGTCGGCGGCTGCGTCCACGGCTCAGGTCAGCCGCAAGGCCCGTGCGGCGTCGTAGAAGGAGCGCCAGGCGCCGCCGCCGCGGGCGCGGTCCTTCACCACGTGGTCGATGTAGGACTTGAACTTGCGCCCATCCTCCCGGTCGTCCTTCAGCACCACGCCCTGGATCTGGCGCGCGATGTGCGCCCCCGTCACTGCGCCGCCATCCAGGTAGGCTGCCTCCAGCGCCGCCGCATGTGCCACGTTCACGGCCTCCGCCGTGGACATCACGGCGTCTGGCTTGGCCAACGCCACACCCTCGGCGGTGCGCCCGGTGCGCAACTCGTGGAAGGTGGCGACCAGGATGTCCAGCGTGGCGGGCGGCAGGTCGGCGGACAGCCCCGCCGGTGCCAGCCGGTCGGCAAGGCGTTTGCCGATCAGCTCGCGCTCGAAGGCCGGGTCGTTGATGGGGTGCACGGTCTCGAAGTTGAACCGGCGCTTCAACGCGCTGGACATCTCGTTCACGCCGCGGTCCCGCAGGTTGGCGGTGGCGATCACGTTGAAGCCGGGGGCAGCGCGCACCACTGCGTCGGCGCCCAGTTCCGGGATCGCAATCATCTTCTCCGATAGGGTGGAGATCAGGCCGTCCTGGATTTCCGGCGGGCAGCGCGTCAGCTCCTCGATCCGCACCACGGCGCCGGCGCGCATGGCTGACAGCACGGGCGAGGGCACCAGCGCCCGTTCGCTTGGGCCCTCCGCGATCAGCAGGGCGTAGTTCCAGCCGTAGCGGACGTGGTCCTCGGTGGTGCCGGCCGACCCCTGCACCAGCAGCGCGGTGGACCCGGTGGTGGCGGCTGTTAGCAACTCGGACAGCATGGATTTCGCCGTGCCGGGCTCGCCCACCAGCATCAGCCCCTGCTCGCCCATCAGGCTGACGATGCAGCGGTCCACCAGCGCGTCGTCGCCGTAGAACTTGCGCGACACGGTGGTGGCAGCGTCGCCCAGGATAAAGCGGCGCACCGCGCGGGCCGAGAGCCGCCAGCCGGGTGGGCGGGGGCCGCTATCGGCGGCGTCCAGCCGGGCCAGCTCGGCCGCGTGCAGCGCCTCAGCGGCGGGGCGCAACGTGTCGCCGGTCACCATTCCGCTTTCTTCTCCCAGTCGGGGTCGAAGCCGGTGCCGTGGGCGGCCAGAGCATGGTAGTCGTTCCACGCCTCGCTCAGCAGCACGGGCGGCACTTGGCCGAGCGGGATGCCAGCACTGCCCCATACCGGGCCGCCCGGCCGCGATTTCGCGAAGCACAGCTCCCGCAGCCCCCCGACGCGCTGCCCCACCTCCGCCACGTAGCTGCCGGTGAAGTTGACGACCACTGACAGGCCCAACTCGGCGAAGTGCTTCTCGTAGGTGAAGAAGCAGCCGCCATCCCGCACCGAGCCGCGGCTGTAGTTCAGCGCGGTGGCGGCGCCGCGCAGCGCCAAGTGGTCGATCATGTGGCCCAGCCGGTCGGTGATCGCCGTCGCGTTCGCCTCCGAAGCGGCGAGCCAGGGGCGGTCCAGTTGTTCGATCAGCGGCGTAACCTCGTAATCGGCCAAATGGGTGGCCCAGGCCGCCGCCGTGTCCTGCCCCAAGGTCGCGCGGTGGGCGATGCTGATGCCGGCGAAGCGGTCGAGCGTCACCGCCCCATCCGTGGCATCGGTGAACGTGCCGTCCTCCAGGGCACGAAAGCTGCCGACCGGCGCGCCCGCCACATCGTGCCCGGCCAACACGACCCGGCGTAGCAGCAGACCGACGATGGGATGTTGCAGCAAATAGGCCTGAAAATCGGCCACTGGCCAGATCCGGGCGGCGCACATCGCCTCGTACAGCCGCATGGTTTGCAACTCGACGGTCTGCTTCAGCTCTTTCTTGGCGGCCGTAAGGGCCTTCTTGGAGGTCTTGGCGTCCTCGGCGCCGGCCGGGTCGGTGGGGCTGGGCAGGGCGGCGACCAGCTTGCCGTCCGGGTTCTCGGTCGCCAGCGCCAGGCCGCCCTTCGACACCACCAGCCGGGCCCGGAACACCCGGTCGCCGATCGGCATGTCCAGCACGCCGTCATCGTCCAGCCCGGCGGACGGGACCGTGCGGTCGGCGAGTTCGGCCGGCGTCCAGCCCCGCTCCTCCGCCAGGGCCGCCGCGAGCTCGCCGGCGAATTTGCGGGTGCCGGGCTGCTTGTGCCGTTGCGAGGTGGCCAGGATCAGTTGCAGCACTGCGGGAACCGGGTTGGCCGCCAACGCCTCGAGCAGCGAGCGGCACTGGTTGTTGCGCTTGCCGTGGTCGCGCAGGAACCGCCGGACGGTGGCGACGGCGTCGGTAGCCGGGGCGTAGCGGGCCAGCGCCAGAAGGCCGCGATGGTCCTGCGCGTTGTTCAGGTAGGCGCCTAGCCTCTCTCGCCGCAGATCGTTGAAGGCCCGTTCCTCGGTGAAGGTCTTGTCCCAGCGCAGGATGGCCTGATAACGCGCCGGCGCGTGGGCTTTGGCGTAGTCGTTGGCCTGGTCGCTCGTCGCGCGCTGCGTGTCGCATTGGATGAAGGCGGACAGCACCGCCATCCCGAGCCGCTCCGTGTCGGCCCGCCGCAGCCGGTCCAGCGCCATGTGCAGCAGTGGATCGCCGCCGGGCTGCCGCAGCTTGTGGCTCTGCGCAAACCACCATTGCACCACGGGGCCGGGAACCTCCCGCCCGTCTGCCCAATGCAGCACGGGCAGGCGACCGGCGTCGAACAGGGCGGCGTAATCCACCTTGGTCTTGAGCAGCCCTGCCTCCGCCTCCCGCAGCAGCTTCGCCTCCGAGAATTCGCCGGAGATGTCCTCCCCGCACGCCGACAGCGCCGCGATGATCGCGGCCCGCGCCACCACCAGCTTCTCGGTCTTCAGCGCGGACCACAGCGCCGGCACCGCCGCCTCGTCCCGCCGGTCGCCCAGCCAGCGCGCGCCGTTGACCCGGCGTTTCGCGTCGCCGTCGTTCAGCATCGGCAGGATGACCGGCGTAAGGTCCCCCGCCTGCGCGAGGGTCGCGCGTACCCGGTTGCGGATGCGGGGCGAACCCTCGGACGCGCGGTCCAGGAAATAGCGGAAGTAGCGCCGGGGCAGCTTGGGGAACAGATCCATCAGATTGAGCATGCTCTCCACCGACCAGCGCCGGTTGGGGGTCGCACCCGGGGTGATCAGGTCGTCGAGCACCGCGAAGTTGGCCGCCAGCACCGTCCATGCCGTCGGGTTCGGCTGAGTGTCGGTGGCCGATGCCATGCCGTGATAGCTCAGCGCCTGCATCAGGCTGGCGGCCGCGTCGCGCCCTTCCGCCACGCCCACCGCGATGATGTCGCGCAGGTCGGCCCCGGCTGCGATGCGCTTGTCCATCGCGTGGTCGATGGCGGTGTAGCCTGGATTGCGCGACAGGATGCGCCACAGCATCGATCGGTAGGCTCCCTCGTCGGCCGAGCAGAGGCGCAGACGCACCAGGGATTGCAGCGACACGTCCGGACGGTCCAGGAACACGTTCAGCCCGGCGACGTAGCCGCGCCGTGCCCCCGTCGCGTAGTGCGGGAAGAACGGGCTGACCGCCAGGAACACGCCATCCTTGGCTTTGGCCGACTCGGCAGGGCGCCGCGTCCCGCGCATGACGGCGGCGATGGCGCGGCCGATGTCCGGGTCGTGCGGCGGGGCAAAATGCTTGGGGCAGCGCCGGCCGTCCCGCCCCTCCACTGGAACGGCCGCGAAATCCAGTTTCGCAGCCTCGTTGGCCGCGGCCACCAGCGCGTGGAACACCGCAGCCACATCGTCCGGCACGGTGTCCGGCGCCGGGACCCAGGGCTTCGCCGTCATGATGCTGCCATCGACCGCGCCATAGCTGCCGGCGCCGTCCTCGACAGGCGCCGGCACGCCGGCCACTGCCGCCAGGGTCGCGTTCGCCATCGTGATCGCCTGCACGATCTTCTTGGAGGTCTCGACGGCCTCGTGCTCGGCCAACCAGGGCAGTGCGCTCGTCCCGAACCGCGCCACCAGCACGTTCACCGCCGCCAGCCGCGCATCGGCATCACGCGAAGCGAGACGGTCATTCGCCATCGCACGAATGCGCTCCCCGGGTGCGGTGGCGAGGGCGGCGACCGCAGCGTCCCGCACCGCCTTCGCTCCATCCGCGGCCAAGGCGAAGGCCAGGTCGATGAAGGGTTGATCCCGCCCGAGCAGGCCGCTCCGCTGAAAATACCCCAGCATGGTGGCCCGCCCCACCGCCCCGAGCGCCCGAACCGCTTCCGTCGCCGAGGCCGCGTCCGCGGCCAGCGCGTCGGCCAGCTCTGGCGTCTCGAGGTAAAGGCGGGTGTGCTGCCCGAGGTCGCCCCGCCCAGTAAACAGGCAATCGATGACAGTCCCGACCGACAGCCCGTCCAGCGCCAGAATGGCCAGCAGGTGCGGCACGGTCAGGAAGCCGACCGACCCGGGATTGGCGCGGTTGGCACGGCGATAGGCACCGAGCAGGTCCAACAGCTCCCGCAGCCATATCGGGGACCGCTCGGAGCCGGGGACGTTATGGAAATACGTCCGCTGCTGTTGCATATGTGCGAAGACTTGGCCGTAGCGCTGCACCGCGGCGGCGTCGAACGCCTGCATGCCGAACAGGGTCCGCACGCGCGGGACGAGCCGCTGTTCCTTCTCGGCCTTCCTGTCGCCCCAGGCGTGCGCACTGGGCAGCAGCGCCTCCTTCAGCGCCGTGAACTTGCCGCCGGGCTGGACCAGCGCATCCAGCCGAAGCAGCACGGCCTCTCCTCCGCCGGTGATGACGTAGCGCGCGAGGGCGTCGCCCAACCCTGGCTCCACGGCATCCGCATGGCCAAGATCGGCGACGATGGCCTCGCGATCGCCCTGGCTCAGAGTGTTGTCGGCCTGGTCGATGGCGGACGGGACCGCACCCTGCAGCAGGCTCAGCAAGCGTTTGCCAATCATCCACGCCTCCCCCGGCGCATGAGCCTAGCCCGTGCCGCAAAGCGGCGTCGAGTTGCCGGCCTTCGGCCGCTTGGTCCGCGCGGGCGGCGGGGCTAGATCATGGGCTCCTCATCAACGGGAGGCCGATCCTGAAGCTGTTCTCCCCGCTGCCACGGGCGGACTGCGTGCGCCGGCTGACGGACGCGCTGGCCGTTCGGCCGTCCGGAATGCGCGGCCGGGTTCATCCCGACCGGGTGGTGGTGGAGCGGCGCATCGGCTACCGCAACTCCTTCCAACCCCGGCTGGTCGGCCGGATGCGGGACTGGGAGACGGGGACCTGCTTCGACGTTAGCGTCGGCATGCACCCGGCGGTTTGGATCTTCCTGGCCTTCTGGGTGCTCATGCTCGGGCCGCTAGCCCTCAGCATCGACGCTCAGGCCGTCGTGGAGGTTCTGCGGCACGGCACGACCGATGCCGGCGTGATCGGGCTCAGCATTACCGGCATGTTACTGTTCGCGGTGGTCCTGGCGCTGGTTGGCCAGTGGCTGGCGCGCTCGGAGAGGGCAGAGTTGCTGGCCTTCCTGCGCACGGTGGCGCTTGCCGAAGAGCGGCCGGCCTGACGTGCTCGGTGTTCGCGCCGGTGTCAGCCCTGCAGGAACGCCCGCACCGCCTCCGCCGCATGCACGCCGCGTTCGTTCGCGGTGGCTGCTTCGCGCGAGGCCGCGGTCCGCGCGCTCGCTTCACCGGCGGCGTGAGAACCGGATGATCGCGGCGGTGAGCGGGCGCGAGCCGGCCGGCAGCCTTACATCCAGCAGCGTGACGCCGTCCTGCATGGCGAGCCGTGCCAGGCCGCCGACCGGCATGCCGCCAGGGTCGAGGCGATCCATGACGGTCCCCGTACACGCCCGGCCGGGCGGCTTGATGAACTCGAACTCGCTGCTTCCATGCCGGATCAGCCGATCGGCCGGGTAGGGCCCGAACGGGAAATTTCGGGCCGGATCCATCCCCTCCCGGATTACCTGCCGCACGAAGGCGTGCCGGGGCGGGAACAACCGTGCAAGCACGCGCGCCACGTCGAACCGGCCGGACGCCCAGCCATTCAGGTAGGGCAGCTCAACGACGCGACCCGAGAGCGGCCGAAAATCCTGCAACTCGTCCGCGCCGTGCGGTTCGGGGGTGACCAGCAGGAAAGCGCCGCTCGACCCATACATTTCGATGCAGTACCAACCACGGGGGGCGAGCACGTCCGTCCCCTCCGCGGCATAGTGCGCGAGCTTGCCGGCGACCGAGGCGGACAGGCCGGACGACAGGGCGGCCCCGGTGGGTGCCGCGACCGGGCCCGACATGCCCTCCGCGGGGCAGCCCACGAAATAGCGGTTACGGATGCGCGTGGAGGACAGCCCGTTGCAGTACTTGGGCACGTCGATCGGCGTAACCCGCTGCGGGATGAGTCTCAGGTAGCAGGACATGTGTTTCCTGCCGTGCCCGATCAAGCCGATCGTGCCAGCACCCCGGCGGCCCAGCCCGATCAGGACGAGGACGAGGCGCCCATGCTGGAGCACTGTCCCGGCGACCTTAAGGTGAGCGGCGTGGGACGGCTGGAAACGACCGATAAGACACACAGATTGCGCGGCTGTGATTGCAGCATATCGTGGCCCAGTACAGGTGCGGCCGTCGGATGCATGATGCTTCACCAGGAAGTCGTCGTTGCAATTTATCTGCAACGCAACGAACCATGGGACGGCTGTCAGGAGGTTTCAACCTTGTCGTCAGTCTCGCTAGGATGACCCTTGCCGCGCCGGGAGTCGTCCTTGAACCAAGCCAGCCTGCCTGACTCACGCCGCCCCCTGGTCGTCCTCGGCCTGCCCGCGCTCGCGCTCGCGCTGGGCGCCTGGCAATTGCAGCGCGGCTGGTCCGGCCTCGTCAGCATGGCGCAGGAGGCGACAAGCCTTGCCGCGCAGGCGGGCCAGATGGACGCGATCGCTGCGGTGACCCCGACCCGGATCGTCCAGTTCAGCGGCAATCCGCAGGCTTATGGCGCCCAGCTGGCTGCCACCATGATGCATGACGGCCTGAGCCTGCTGCAGTGGGAGGTGTTGACGGATCGCGTGCGGGTGGGGCTGGCGCTCGCCACGCTGCTCGGCGGCGCGGTCAGTTTGCTCGCCGGCGCCACGGGATTGACCGCCGCCGCCTGGGCCGCGCGGCGCAGCCGGCAGTCGCGCGATGCGCTGGAGGCGGCGTTCACCCGCATCCGCGCACTGCTGCCGTTTCTGCTTGGCAGTCTAGTCGGCGGCCTCGCGGTGGCTTGCAGCGCCGCATTGGTGTTCGAACTTGCCGGCTGGCTGTTTAGCACGTCGGGTAGCCGGACCGAGATCCGCATCCTGACGCCGGGTTTCGTGCTGGCGGGGGCGGTGCTTTGGCTCGGCTGGCTCACCGTGCGCGAGCTTCGGCGCTCGCTCGCCGCGTTCACGCCCTCTCCGCTGACGCTGCTCGGGCGCGAGGTGGCCTCCAACGAGGCGCCAGGCCTATGGCAGTTCGTCGCCGCGCGGGCGGCCGAGCAAAGTGCGGCAATGCCGGACCACGTGGCGGTCGGGCTAGTGGACGGGTTCTTCGTCACCTCAGCGGACGTGGCGCTGGGGCCCGGTGCCACCCTGCTGCGGGGCCGTACGCTACACGTCTCCTTGCCCATGCTGGCGATGCTGGATGCGGGTGAGACCGCCGCGATCATCGGCCACGAACTTGCGCATTTAGCCACTGACACCGGGTACGACATGCGATTCCTGCCGATCTATACCGGCATCGAGCGCAACCTCGAGGCGCTGCATGCCGTCCGCGACCAATCGACGCTGGCCTGGACGCAAGGGCCCGCCATCACGCTCGGCACGTACATGATGTCGGTGTTTGACGGGGCCGTGAAACATTGGAGCCGCCTGCGCGAGATCGAGGCGGACCGGGCGGGCGCCCAGCATAGCGGGGCAGAGCCGGCAGCCCGGGCGCTGATACGCACCGCCCTGCTGCAGCCGGCGATCGACGCCGTGTTGGCTGAGGCTTGGCAGGCACCCGGCGCCGCGTCGCCCGATCTGGTGGCTACCATCGTCGCGCGCGCCGGAGCAGCCGGGCTTGGTGACCCGGCCAGCGCGTTGGAAGAGCGTCAGCCGCACCCGATCGACGGCCATCCTCCATCCAGCCAGCGGCTGGGCGCCCTCGGGCTCGACGTTACTGCGCTGTTGTTGGCCCAGGCATCCCGCTCCGTGCAGCCGGAGGGCGCGGTATTCGCGCGTGGCTTGTTCAGTAATTGGGCGGCCCTGTGTTCCGCCGTCAGCGCGGACGCGATCGGGGTGGCCGCGTCCAACCGAGCGGCGCGTACGGCACGGCTGCGCGAGACCGCCGGCCAGGTGACGGAGGCGGTCGTCGAGATCCTGAGCGATTGGCGCAAGACGGCCGCGGCCTGGGGCACCGCGGCTTCGGTATTCCTGGGTGCCGGGCTGTTACTTGCCTACTGGTTGGTCTTCCTCACGGTCAGCGACCCTCCGCATATCCCCCTGTTCTGGCTGCTCGTGGCCGGGCTGCTCGCCATCGGCGCAGCCTGCGTTCTGCGCGGGATCCTGCTTTGGCGGGGGCGCAACACACCATTGATCACGTTGTCTG
>JBPBQS010000327.1:0-16804 GCA_050920955.1 Janthinobacterium lividum
GGGGGCCTCGACGCTGTCCCAGCGGTCGGTGCGGAGCAGGGCCAGGCGGGGGGCGGGGGCGGCGCCGGGCAGGGCGTCGCGCAGGCCGGCGGCGGGGTCGACGGTGAAGGCGGGCAGGGGGGTGCCATGGGGGTCGCCGTCGCTGCGGGCGGCGAGCAGGGAGAGGGCGTAGGCGGCGTCCTCCACGCGGCGGGCGAACAGGCCGACGTGGTCGAGCGAGCCGGACAGCGGGTGGACGCCGGTGCGCGGGATGGCGCCGTAGCTGGGCTTGAGGCCGACGGCGCCGCAGTAGGCGGCCGGGCGGATCACCGAGCCCACGGTCTGCGTGCCGAGCGCGAGGGGCACGATGCCGGCGGCGACGGCGGCGGCCGAGCCGGAGGAGGAGCCGCCCGGGGTGTGCGCCGGGTCGTGCGGGTTCACCGTGGCGCCGGGGTGGCGCCAGGCGTACTCGGTGGTCACGGTCTTGCCGAACACCGTGGCGCCGAGGGAGCGCAGGCGCTCGACCACCCAGGCGTCGCGCTCGGGCACGCGGCCGAGGTCGGCCAGGGCGCCGTTCTCGGTGGGCATGTCGGCGGTGTCGATGATGTCCTTCACGCCGACGGGCAGGCCGGCGAGCGGGCCGCCGGCCGCAGGCGCGGGCAGGGCCGCGGGGCGGTGGGCGAAGGCGTGCAGCCACGGCTCGCACTCGGCGGCGCGGGCCTCGCAGGCGGCGGCGTACGCGGCGGGCGACAGGGCGCCGGCGGCGAAGGCGCGCAGGGCGTCGAGCGCGGAGGGGGGCGTGGGGGTCGCGAAGGCGGGCAGGGGCATGGGGAGGCTCCGGGGCGGAAGGAAGCAAGGCCGGGCTCTGCCCGGACCCGCCAAAGGCCTGAGGCCTTTGGAAACCCGTCCCGAAGGAAGGCTTGCTTGACGAGTGGATTCCCAAGGCAACTGCCTTGAGCGGAGTCCAGAGGCAGGGCCTCTGGCCTGGCCTACGGCAGCAGCAGCGCCTTCGCGACGTAGGTCTGGACGACGAACTGCGCGTAGTCGGGCTGGGCGGCGAGGTTGCCGAGCGCGATCTGGGTCTGCATGGCGGTGGTCAGGGCCTCGGGGGTGGTCTGGACGCTGGTGGGGTAGACGTCCTCGGCGAGCATGCGGGTGACGGCGGCGTCGACCACGACGGGGGCGAGGGAGGGGAACTCCCGGCGCGCGATGGCCAGGGTGGCGGCCGTGTCGGCGTGCATGAAGCGGATGGCCAGCTCCAGGGCGTTGACCACGCGCTGCGCCTTGTCGGGGTCGACGCCCGTGCGCGCGGTCAGCGAGGAGAAGGCGTACGGGCCGTACGCCTTGGGGAAGCCGACGACGACCTTCATGCCGCGCGAGACCGCCTGCTCCAGGCCGGGCTCGTACATCACGGCGACCTTGGCCTGGCCGGCGAGGAAGGGGCCGGGCTCGGAGCCGATCTGCACGGGGATCATGTCGACGTCGGTCTTGGCGTCCAGGCCGCCCTCCTTGGCGAGCTTCATGAACAGCGAGGTGCTGGTCGTGGGCATCGCGCCGGTCACGACGCGCTGGCCCTTGAGGCTGGCGACGCCGTCGTACTGGAAGTCGGGCGCGGCCGCGATCCACACGGCGGCGCCGTTGACCAGGTTGGCCACGATGCCGACCTTGGCGCCCTTGGAGGCGGCGATCGCGGTCCACTCCGGGCCGTGGATGGAGAAGTCGGCGCTGCCGGAGATCACCGCGGACAGGGCGGAGGGGGGCGAGCCGGCGGTCTCCTTGTCCACCGCGACGCCCTGCTGCGTGAAGAAGCCCTGGTCGATCGCGACGTAGAACGGCAGGTAGAGCATCGACTGGAACGCCTGGCTGATCACCACCGGGATCGGCTTGTCGGCGGCGCGGCCCGCAACGGGGGCGGCGAGGAGCAGGGCGGCAAGGGCGGCGCGGCGCAGCAGGGACTTGCGGGTCATGGGGGGCTCCGGGGTGGAAGGAAGGAAGCAAGGCCGGGCTCTGCCCGGACCCGCCAAAGGCCAGGGGCCTTTGGAAACCCGTCCCGAAGGAAGGCTTGCTTTAACAAGTGGATTCTCAAGGCAACTGCCTTGAGCGGAGTCCAGAGGCGGCGCCTCTGGCCTTGGCCTCAGGCCTGGACGGTGGGCCGGGTGGTCTCCTTCCAGGGGAGCAGGCGGGCCTCGATGGCCTCGATCGCGTAGTAGAGGACGAAGCCGACCAGCATGAGCATGAACAGGCCCATCCAGACGGTGTTGAGGTCGTAGAGGCCGGACGCCTCGTAGATCAGGTGGCCGAGGCCGCGCTTGGACGAGATGAACTCGCCGACGACGGCGCCGACCAGGCCGAAGCCGATGTTGATGCGGAACGTCGCGATCATGGCGGGCAGGGTGGAGGGCACGATGACGCTCCAGAACACCTGGTGCTTGGTGGCGCCCATGGAGACGAGGAGGGACTGCAGGTCGCGGTCGGAGTCGCGCGCGGCCTGGTAGGCGGCGATCAGGGCGACCAGCGCGGTGAGCGAGACGGCGAGCGCCACCTTGGAGACGAGGCCGGTGCCGAACCACAGGATGACGATGGGGGCGAGGGCGATCTTGGGCACGCTATTGAGCGCCACGATGAACGGCTCGGTGAGGCGGGCGACGAAGGCCGAGTACCAGAGCGCCAGGCCGCACAGCGAGCCGGCGGCGGTGCCGATCGCGAAGCCGAGCACGGCCTCGTAGACGGTGATCGCGGTGTCGTACGGGAGCGTGCCGTCGAGCAGGGTGCGCAGGAACACGCGCCAGATGCCGGCGGGCGCGCCGACCAGGAAGTCCGAGATCCAGCCCGCGGCGACGCCGGCCTGCCAGAGCGCGAAGAACAGCGCGACGGCGCCGAGCTGCAGCGCCGCGCGGCCGGTGCGGGTGTCGAGCCGCGCGAGCAGCGGGGACGGGGCGGCGCGGGCGGGCACGGGGCGGGCGGGCACGGGGCGGGCGGGCGCGCGGGCGGCGGCGGCGCTCATGCGGCGTGCCTGGTCTGGATGTCGAGCTCGCGGCACAGGGTGTGGAAGTACTCGGGGAACAGGGCGTGGGAGCGCGCCTCGATCGGCGAGCCGCGGGGGATGGCGATGTCGTGCACGGACTTCACCGTCGTCGGGCGGCCGGAGAGGACGACCACGCGCTTGGACAGGGCGACGGCCTCGTCGATGTCGTGGGTGATGAGGATCACGGTCTTGTGGAACGTCTCCACGGCCTCGAGCAGGACGCCCTCGAGGTAGAGGCGGGTCTGGTAGTCGAGCGCGGAGAAGGGCTCGTCGAGCAGCAGGATGTCGGGGTCCATGATCAGGGTGCGGATCAGGGCGACGCGCTGGCGCATGCCGCCGGACAGGGTGCGGGGATAGCTGTTCTCGAAGCCGGACAGGCCGAAGGTCGAGAGGTACTCGCGCGCGGTGTCGAGCGCCTCGGCGGGGCGCACGCCGCGGACCTGGAGGCCGAGCAGGACGTTCTGCAGCACGGTGCGCCAGGGGAACAGCAGGTCCTTCTGCATCATGTAGCCGATGCGGCCGCGCAGGTTGGGGACGGCCTCGCCGCGGTAGGTCAGCGTGCCGGCGTCGGCGTCGAGCAGGCCGGCGACCATGTTGAAGATGGTCGTCTTGCCGCAGCCGCTGGGGCCGATGATGCTGACGAAGTCGCGCTCGTGGATGTCGAAGTCGAGGCCGGCCAGGACCTCGGTGGGGCCGCCGCGGCCGGGGAACGACTTGCGCAGGCCCCGTGCGCTAAGTTGGGGCGCGCCGGGCTGGGGCGCGCCGGGCGGCACCGCGGGGGCTGGCGTGGGCATGTCCGGGGCGTTCATGCGGCCACTCTACACACAGGGCTTTGCCGCACGGCAAGAATGCATTGTATACAATGATGGTAAAAACGGCGTTTGGAGCTGTTGTTTGCCTGTCTCGAATACATACGGCGTTTCATCTGGCTGTTTCGTGGGCATCCGTTGAGCGGGTCGGGGACGGCGCGGCGCTACGTGCTCGACACGCTGCGCGCGGAGATCCTGCGCGGGCAGCACCTGCGCGGCGACCGGCTGCGCCAGGAGGAGGTCGCCGCCCGGCTTTCGGTCAGCACGACGCCGGTGCGCGAGGCGCTGCGCGACCTGGTGGGCGAGGGCCTGATCGCGCTGGACCCGCACCGCGGCGCCGTGGTGCGCGGGCTCACGCTCGGCGAGCTGCGCGAGATCTACGAGCTGCGCATCGTGCTGGAGCCGATGCTGGTGGCGCGCACCGTGGCGGGCGTCACGCCGGCGCAGCTCGACCGGGCGCGCGCGGTGCAGGCGCTGCTGGACGACGCGCCCGCGCCGGAGCAGTGGGCCGCGCTGAACGAGGCGTTCCACGCCGTGCTGCACGAGAGCGCGCGCGAGAGCCGGCTGGCGCGGCTGGTGGACGGGCTGGCGAAGTCCGCGGAGCCGTACGTGGCGCTGTCGCTGCGGCTGACGGGTGCGCTGGCGGCGGCGAACAACGCGGACCACCGGGCGATCCTGGACGCCTACGCGCGCGGCGACGCGGGCGGGGCGGCCGCGGCCAGCGCGGCGCACCTGGCGCGGACGCTGGAGGCGCTCGAAGGGTAGGCAAGCAGTTCTTTCCTGAAAGAAAGAACCAAAGAACTCTTCCACATTGGCCCCGTGCCAGCCGCGCCGGGTCCGTGACCTTGTGTGCAAAGTCTTTTTGCTTCTTTTTCTTCAGAAAAAGAAGGTCTTGCTTTCACTGTTTGCGCGTCGTGAGCACCGAGACGAGGTAGAACGGCCTGCGGTGTTCCGAGACCTGGTCGAGGGTTCGGGCGAAGGCGCGGTGGATGCGCCGCGAGGTGCGGCTGTCGGGGTCGGCGGCGAAGAAGAAGTGGTTGGCGAGGAGGCACAGGCCGCCGGGCGCGAGGAGGCTGGCCACGCGCCGGGCGAGGTCGTCGAGGGTGGCGTCGCTCAGGGGCTGGGGCAGGTAGTAGAGCGTGTCGGCGAGGACGACGAGGTCGAAGCTGTTGTCCAGCGACGCGGGGAGGGTGCGCAGGTCGCCCTGCTCGAAGCGCAGGTTGGGGATGTCGGCGTGCAGGGCCGCGGCCTGGCCGACGGCTTCCTGCGAGATGTCGAGGCCGGTGACGGTGTCGGCGCGTGGGGCGATGCGGCGCGCGAGCAGGCCGAGTCCGGCGCCGACGTCGAGCACGCGGCCGAAGCGGCGGCCGGGCGGCAGGAGGGACACCAGCACGTCGTACTTGCGGCGCTGGTAGAGGTAGCGCGGGTCGGCCGAGGCCCAGGGATCGCCGGTGGCGTAGGCGGCGTCGAAGGCGGCGGGGTCGCCGCCGGCGGCGCGGTCGCGGCGGATGGCGGCGTCGGTGCGGGCGCTGCGCACGAAGAGGGCGATGTCGCGCGGGGACATGAACGCGGCCGCCGCGGCGCCGCGGCGCACGGAGCCGAGGCCGCGGTGCAGCCTGGCGGCGGCGGCGGCGAGGAAGGCGTCGGCGGGGGGGAGGGGCAGCTGCGCGCCGGGGAGCGCGAGGAGGGCGTCGGCGGCATCGAGGTCGCCGGCCCGTGTCTTCACTGGTGCGATGGTCGCCATCCTGGTCATCGCCGGGCGCGGGATTCGTTTCCCGGCCGGGCCCATCCTGGACGACGCCGGCGCGCGGCGCCAGACGCCGCGTATCGTGTGGCGCACGCCCGCCGGCGGACGGGTATGCTGGCGGGACGTGGCGGGCGACGCGGGGTCGGGCCGCCGGACTGCAACAGGAGCGCAGGCCATGCAGCAGGACGATGTCGCCGGAGCAGGGGTCGCCGGAGCAGGCGCGGGCATGACCCGCATGGCGCTGCCGAGCAGCCGGGTGGCGGATCCGGCCGCGCTGCCGTTCGTCACGGACGTGGGCGAGCGGCGGGGCGACATGCTGTGCCGCCGGTTCGGGCGGACGGAGGAGATGGTCTCGGCCATCGGCATGGGCGGGTTCCACCTCGGCAAGAAGGCGCTGGGCGACGACGAGGCGGTGCGGCTGGTGCACGAGGCCGTCGACCGCGGCATCACGTTCATGGACAACTGCTGGGACTACAACGAGGGGCGCTCGGAACTGCGCATGGGCGTGGCGCTCGACCAGGGCGGCTACCGCGACCGCGTGTTCCTGATGTCGAAGATGGACGGGCGGACGAAGAAGGAGGCGGCGGACCAGATCGACACGTCGCTCAAGCGCCTGCGCACGGACCGCATCGACCTAGTGCAGCACCACGAGATCCTGCGCTACGACGACCCCGACCGCGTGTTCGCCGAGGGCGGCGCCATGGAGGCCTTCGTCGAGGCGCGCCAGGCGGGCAAGCTGCGCTACATCGGCTTCACCGGGCACAAGGACCCGCGCATCCACCTGCAGATGCTGTCGGTGGCGGCGGAGCGGGGGTTCGCGTTCGACTCCGTGCAGATGCCGCTCAACGTGATGGACGCGCATTTCCGCAGTTTTGCCCACCTCGTGCTGCCGCATCTGGTGGAGCAGGGGATCGCAGCGCTGGGGATGAAGAGCTTCGCCGACAGCGTGCTGCTCAAGAGCGGGGCGCCGATCCGGCCGATCGAGTACCTGCACTACTCGATGAACCTGGCGACGGCGGTGGTGATCACCGGGATCGAGAACCAGGGCGACCTCGACCAGGCGTTCGAGGCGGCGCGGACCTTCGCGCCCATGGACAAGGCGGCGGTGGCGGAGCTGCTGTCGCGCTCGCGGCCCTACGCGCTGGAGGGCAAGTACGAGCTGTTCAAGACGAGCGCCACCTTCGACGGCACGGCGAAGAAGTCGGAGTGGCTGGGCGAGGACGTCGACGCGGTGAAGGCCCTGGCGCCGGTCATGGAGTAGCGGGGCGCCCGGGGACGTCGCCGTCCCCGGGCGCGCTGCGAGGCTAGAGCTGGCCGCCCTGGCGCGCCGTCGTGCCGGCGGCCTGGTCGGCCGGGGCCATGGCGCCGGGCTTCGTCGCGTGCTCGGCGTCGTAGGCCGTCGCCTTCTCCTCGGTGCTGCCCTTCGTGCCGGGGTGCGCCTGGTCGTACAGGGCGGCCTTGGCGCGGGCCTCCTTGCGGTGGGCGTGGCGGACGTACATGCCGGTCACGCAGCCGCCGGCCGCGCCGAGGACGCCGTGGTGCGCGAGGTGGCCGCCCACCGCGCCGGCCGCGCCGTACTTCAGGCAGCCGCCGGGCTCGGCGTGCGCGGGCGACAGCGCCCCCGCCGCCAGGAGGCCGAGGATCGCAAGGGCTGGCTTCTTGTTCATGACGGCGCCTTCCATCGTTTCAGGTTCTCCCGGCGCGGCGCGGAGGTCGCGGCGGGTGTCGGTTCGCGACGATCGGGCAGATGCGGTGCCGCACCGGCGATGTAAAGACCCTTAACATTTTCGTCGCGGGCGGAACTCCGGCTTCCGGCCTCCGTTCCAGGGCCGCATCCATCGAGAGGGTGCGACCCATGGGGCGGGCCCGCGTCCGGCCGCGATCCCGGCCCGTGTCGCGCCCGCCCAGGTGCCCACCAACCAGCAGGAGTCCGCAATGGACGAGAACCGCATCGAAGGCACCGCCAAGGACGTCGGCGGCAAGATCCAGGACGCCGTGGGCGGCCTGACCGGCGACACCTCGACCCAGGCGCGCGGCAAGGCCAACCAGGCTTCCGGCCAGGCGCAGGACTACTACGGCCAGGTGATGGACGAGGTCATGGGCTTCGCCAAGGACCAGCCGGTCGCGGCGCTGCTCTCGGCCGCCGGCGTGGGCCTCGTGCTCGGCTACCTGCTCCGTCGCGTCTGAGCGGGAGGCGCGGATGCCGCCCGCCACGGGCGGCGTCCGCGCCAGGTTTCTGCGCCGCCGGCGGTGGCGGGTTCGGGAGGCTGCGATGCGGGCGATCACGGTTGCCGCCACCCTGTCGTGCGTGCTGGCCGGGTGCGCCGCGGTGCGCCCGCCCCAGGTCGACGTGCTGCAGGCCAGGCTGTCGGGCGGGGGGCTGCTCGACCAGCAGCTCCAGGTGCAGCTCTGCGTGAGCAATCCCAACCCGCGCGAGCTGGCGTTCTCCCGCGTCAGCTTCGAGGTCGACGTCGGCGGCAGGCGCCTCGCCAGCGGCGTGAACGAGAGCCCGGTCACGCTGCCGCCGATGGGCGCCGTGGCGCTGCCGTTCGCGGTGGCCACCACGACGCGCAACCTCGGCACCCAGCTCGGTAGCGTGTTCGAGTCCGGCACCATCCCCTACACCGTGTCCGGCCGCATCGTGCTGCGCGACTTCGGTCTGGTCGGCATCCCGTACTCGGTGTCCGGGCGCGTGACGCCCGCCGACATCGCCGCGGGGCTGATCGGCGTGGCCGGCGACGCCAGCGCGCCCGGCGCCTGCGCGGCCACGGCGCCGCCCGCGTCCTGATGCGCCGGCCGTGCCGTGGCGGGCGCGGCTTGCGCGATGGCGTCGCGTCGGCAACCCTTCGCCCATGACCAGGCCGAAGCGGACCAACCTGCTGCTGCGCGGCTTCCGCGCGCTGATGCCGCACGACGAGGCGTTCGTCGAGCGCCTCGCCGAGCACTCGCGGCTGATCGTGCCGGCCGCGGTGGCGTTCCGCGCGCTGATGTCGGGCGACTGCCGGGCCGAGGAGCACCTCGCCGAGATCAACCGGCTGGAGGACGCGGCTGACCAGGTCACGCGCGCCACCGTGCTGGCCATCCACCGCAGCTTCGTCACCCCGTTCGACCGCTCGCAGATCCTCGACCTGATCACCGCGCTCGACGACACCATCGACCTGATGAAGGACACCGGGCGGCGCATGGTGCGCTACGGCGTCGACTTCACGCCGGAGATGCAGGGCATGGCCGAGTGCGCCGTGCAGGCGTCGGCCGAGATACGCGACGCCATGCCGCTGCTCGCCGCGATCGACGGCAACGCGGCCCGTCTTGGCGCCATGTCGGTCGCGGTGCGCGAGATCGAGGGCCGCGCCGACGACCTCCTGGACCGCGGCCTGCGCGTGCTGTTCGCGGGCGACACCTCGGCCGGGCACAAGCTCACCGTGGAGAAGGTCTACGACCTGGTGGAGGCGGTCGTGGACCGCTGCGAGGACGTGGTCGACGTGATCGACGGCATCGTCGTCGAGCAGGTCTAGGTGGCCGGCATGGCCGTGGGCACGCCGGTGCTGGTCTTCCTGGTGGGCTTCGCGCTGCTGTTCGACTTCCTCAACGGGCTGCACGACAGCGCGAACTCGATCGCCACCGTGGTCGCCACGCGCGTGCTGCGCCCGGTCACGGCGGTGCTGTGGGCGGCGTTCTTCAACTTCATCGCGTTCACGGTGTTCGGGCTGCACGTGGCCCAGACCATGGGCTCGGGCATCGTCGACCCCGCGCTGGTCGACCCGCTGGTGGTGTTCGCGGCGCTGGCCGGCGCCATCGCGTGGAACGTGCTGACCTGGCGGCTGGGCATCCCCTCGTCGAGCAGCCACGCGCTGGTCGGCGGCCTGGTGGGCGCGGGGGTCGCCAAGGCGGGGTTCGGCGCGGTGGTCTGGGGCGGGCTGGGCGTGATCGGCTCGGCGATCGTGCTCTCGCCGCTGATCGGGCTGCTGCTGGCGATGGCGCTGGTGCTGCTGGTGTCGTGGCTCGCGGTGCGCTCCACGCCGTTCGCGGTGGACCGCCGGTTCCGCGTGCTGCAGTTCGTCTCCTCCTCGCTGCTCAGCCTCGCGCACGGCGGCAACGACGCGCAGAAGACCATGGGGATCATCACCGTGCTGCTCTACTCGCAGGGCCGGCTGGGCGGCGGGGGGTTCCACGTGCCGCTCTGGGTCGTGCTGAGCTGCCAGAGTGCCATGGCGCTGGGCACGCTGAGCGGGGGCTGGCGGATCGTGCGCACCGTGGGCACGCGCATCACCCATCTCACGCCGATGCAGGGCTTCTGCGCGGAGGGCGGCGGCGCGCTGGCGCTGTTCGGCGCGACCTGGCTGGGCATCCCGGTCTCGACCACGCACACGATCACCGGCTCCATCGTCGGCGTGGGCGCGGCGCGGCGGGTCTCGGCGGTGCGCTGGGGGGTCGCGCGCTCCATCGTGGTCGCGTGGGTCGTCACGCTGCCGGCGTCGGCCGCGGTGGCGGCGGCGTGCTTCTGGCTGGCGAGGGCGCTGCTGGTACGGTAGGGCAAGGAAGCAAGCAGTTCTTTCTTGAAAGAAAGAACCAAAGAACTTTGCCCATTGAGCCCGTGCCTAATTCGCAAAGTCTTTTTGCTTCTTTTTCTTCAGAAAAAGAAGGCCTTGCTTGCTGCCTTGCCGCCCCGGCGCGTCAGGCCAGGACGACGATCTTCCCGCCGGCGCGGTTCTCCTCCATGCAGCGGTGCGCCTCGACGATCTCGTCCAGGCGGAACACGCGGCCGACCTGCACGCGCAGGCGCCCCTGCGCGATGTCGGCCACGAGCGCGGCCAGCGGGGTGCGCATGAAGTCGCCGGGGCCGCCGCTGTAGGTGGTCAGGCACACGCCGCCCGGGATCGCGTCCATCGGGCTGAAGTCCGGCAGCGACCAGCTGTTGCCGACCATGCCGGTCATGCACACGACGCCGCCTTGCGCTGCGCACAGCAGCGAGTCCTCCAGCGTCGTCGTGCCCACCAGCTCCAGGACCTTGTCGGCGCCGCGGGGGTGGCGCGCCCTGAGCTGTTCGGCGATCGCGCCGCCGTCGATGACGACGTCGTCGGCGCCGTTCGCGCGCAAGAGGGCCTCGCTGTCCGGGCGGCGGGTGGTGGCGATCACGGTGGCGCCGTGGCGCTTGGCGATCGCGGCGGCGGCCAGGCCCACCGAGGTGGTGCCGCCGCGCACGAGCAGGGTCTCGCCCGCGGCCAGGCGCAGCGCGGTGAACAGCGAGCCCCAGGCCGTCTGCAGCATCTCCGGCAGCGCGCCCAGCGTCTCCCAGGGCAGCGACGCGGGGATCGCCTGCACCTGGCCCGCCGGGACGCAGGTGTACTCGGCGTAGCCGCCGTCGAACTGCCGGCCCATGCCGCCCATCGCGGTGGCGACCGCCTCGCCCGGGGCGAAGCCGCCGCCGGGCGCGGCCTCGACGGTGCCCACGGCCTCGATGCCGAGGATGCGCGGGAAGGGCACGCCGGGCGAGTGGCCCTGGCGGGTGAACAGCTCGGAGCGGTTGAGCCCGAACGCCCGGACGCGGATCAGCACCTCGCCGTCGCGCGGCACCGGCACGGGCACGTCCTCCAGCAGGAGCACCTCCGGGCCGCCCGCCTCGCGGATCACCGCCGCCTTCATGGTCGCCACCTCACGCCGCCGGCGGGTTCGTCGGCGAGAAGCTGTAGCGCGCGATGCGCCACGTGCCGTCCTGGCCCCGATGCATGACGAACAGCTCCTGGTTGGCCTCGGAGGTGGTCGTGCCGGTGGAGTGGTGCAGCGTGGTGCCGGCCGAGCCGGTGCGCACGAACGCCCAGTCCGGCGCCACCTGCACGACCTCGGCGATCGTGAACGCCACGTCGAACGCCAGCTCGGCGAACACCCGGTCGTAGGCTTCGCGCACCGCCGCCTGGCCGATGGAGGACGCGCTGAACGGGGCCATGAACACCCCGTCCTCGTCGTAGAGGGGCAGCACGGCGTCGGTGCGGCCGCCGTTCAGCGCGGCGTTGTAGGCGGCGAGCGTGGCGCGGATCGCGGCCTCGCCGTCGGGGGTGTCCTGGGGCATGGGCGTGTCTCCGTGCGAGGGGCGGCCTCGGGGGTTCTAGCGGGGCGCGCGGGGTGCGATTAGCTGGCGCGGGCGGGAAGCACCTTTCCGCGGACGGGATGATCGTCATGGACCTCAACGCGCTGCTGCTGTTCGCCAAGGTGGTCGAGGCGAACAGCTTCTCCGAGGCGGCGCGACGGCTCGGCATGCCGGTGTCCACGCTCAGCCGACGCATCGCGGAGCTGGAGGACCGGCTGGGCGCGCGGCTGCTGGAGCGCTCGACGCGCAGCCTGCGGCTGACGGCGATCGGCGGCGAGGTGCTCGAGCACGCGCGGCGCGGCGCCGAGATCGGCGAGGCGGTCGAGGCCGTCGTGTCCGACCGCATGGCCGGGGTGGCCGGGCTGCTGCGGCTGTCCGCGCCGCCCTCGATCTCGGACTCCCTGCTCGCGCCGCTGATCGAGGCGTTCCAGGCCGCCCACCCCGCGGCGCGCGTGCAGGTGTTCGTCACCGAGCGCCTGGTCGACCACGTCGCCGAGGGCATCGACCTGTCGTTCCACGTGGGCCGGCTGCGCGACTCCTCGCTCGTGGCGCGCAGGATCCTCACCTACCGCCACCGCCTCGTCGCGAGCCCGGCCTACCTGGAGCGCGCCGGCGCGCCGTCGCGGCCGCAGGACCTGCTGGCGCACAGGATGCTGGCGTTCACGCACGGCCGGGCGGAGGCGCGCTGGCCGCTGCGCCACGTCGACGGGGCGCGGACGGAACGGCTGGCCTTCGTGCCGCACCTCGCGATGAACGACTTCGCGGGGCTGGCGGCGGCGCTGGTGGCGGGGGCGGGCATCGGCGACCTGCCGCCGGTGGTGCAGCCGGAGCTGCTGCGCGACGGCAGGCTGGTCGAGGTCATGCCGGACTGGCGCTTCCCGGTGTTCGACCTCAGCGTGGTGCACCTCGGCAGCCGCCACGTGCCGCGCGCGGTGCGCGTGTTCAAGGACCTCGCGGCGCGGCTCGGGCCGGCGCTGTTCCCCGACCTGCCGCTGTGAGGCTCAGCCCACGCGCAGCCCGCCGTCGATGTCGATGGAGACGCCGTTGATCATGGCCGCGTCGTCGCCGAGCAGGAAGGCGATCACGCCGGACACGTCGCCGGGCTCGCAGAAGCGGCCGAGCGGGATGCGCGCGAGCATGCGCGCCGCCTTCGCGGGGTCGGCCCAGGCGGTGCGGCCCATCGGCGTCATGGTCACCACGGGGTTGACCGTGTTGGCGCGTATGCCGTGCGGCCCCAGCTCCACCGCGAGCACGCGCGTGAGCGCATCCAGCCCGCCCTTGGACGCGCAGTACGACGCGTGGTCCTCCACGCCCATGGACGCCGAGATCGACGAGACGTTGACGATCGCGCCGGGGCGCCCGCGCCGGATCAGGTCGTCGGCGACCACCTGCGCGAGGCGGAGCGGCGCCATCGTGTTGACCTTCAGCACGGCGGCGAACGTCGCCATCGTCGCGCCGAGCACGGGCTCCAGCCCGGTGATGCCGGCGTTGTTGACCAGCAGGTCGATCGGCAGGACGCGCGCGACGAGCGCCGCCGCCGCCTCCACGTCCTCCAGGTCCACGACGATCGTTTCGCAGCCGCATTCGGCCGCAAGCGCGTCGAGGTCGGCGGCCTGGCGGCCGAGCGCCACGACCGCGGCGCCGTCGGCGACCAGGCGCAGCACCGTGTCGCGGCCGATGCCCTTGCCGGCGCCGGTGACGAGGGCGCGGCGTCCGGCGAGCGGACCGGCGCCGCCGCGGCTCACTTCACCGCGCCCATGGTCAGGCCGCGCGCCATGTACTTGTGCACGATGATGCCGCCCACGATGACCGGGGCGCAGACCAGCGTGGCGCTCGCCATCACCTTGGGCCAGGGCACGACGTAGCCGCCGAGGTAGGACAGCACGATGGTCGGCGCGGTGCGCGACGCGGGCGCCGGCGTCAGGATGAAGGCGTAGAGCAGGTCGTTCCAGGCGAAGATGCCCGACAGGATCGCCGAGACCGCGATGCCCGGCTTGACCAGCGGGAGCGCGATGCGGAGGAAGATGCCGACGCGGCTCAGCCCGTCGAGCTGCGCCGCCTCCTCCAGCGCCACCGGCACGGAGCCGAACTGGTCCACCATCAGCCAGACGACGAGCGGCACGATGAACACCTGGTAGACCAGCACGAGGACGAGGAGGTTGTTGATGAGGTGCAGCTTCGACGCCGTCAGGTAGAACGGGATCAGCACGACGACAGGCACCAGCATCCAGTTCGTCACGTACCAGAACCAGACGTCCTTGCGGCCCCGGAACCGGTAGCGCGCGATGCCGTAGGCCGCCGGCGTGCCCACGACCAGGCCGAGCAGCACCGCCGAGCCGGTGACGACGAACGAGTTCAGCAGCGTCGCCAGGATGTTGGAGTTCTCGATCGCGTCGGTGTAGGCCGCGAGCGTGGGCGTCCAGAGCCAGTGCGGCGGCATCGCGAACAGGTCGCTCTCGGTCTTGAGCGAACTCGCCACCATCCAGTAGACCGGGAACAGGATGACCACGAGGGCGAGCACGAGCCCGAGCGCGTGCAGCACGCGCAGCAGGGCGATGCGCAGGTCGGCCACCTCAGTCCATCTCGCGGTAGAAGGCGCGGATGTAGATGCGCGCCAGCGCGATGGAGAGCACCAGCATCAGGATCGACTCCGCGGACGCCAGGCCGACGTCGAAGCCGCGGAACGCCATGCGCTCGATCTGCATCACCGCGGTCTCGGTGGCGGTGCCCGGGCCGCCCTTCTCGATCGTGTAGATCATGTCGAACTCCTTGATCGTGAAGGCGGTCTGGAACACCAGCGCCGCCGTGATCCCGGGCCACATGAACGGGAGCTGCACGCCCCTGAAGCGCGGCCACCAGCGCTCCGTCTCCAGGATGGCGGCCTCGTCGATGTCCTTGGGCACCGTCGACAGCGCGGCCGACAGCACCAGCGCCACGAACGGCGTCCACTCCCAGACCTGCACGACCAGCACCGTGCAGAACGCCGCCGTCGGCCGCCCGAGCCAGTCGACCGCGGGGATGCCGAGCAGGCCTACGAGGTGGTTGATGATGCCGAGCTGCTCGTTGAACATCAGCTGCGTGAGCAGGCCGACCACCGAGGGCGTGATCGCGATCGGGATGACCAGGCAGACCTGGAGCAGCCTGCGCAGCACCGCGAGGTGCGGCGAGTCCAGCGCCAGCGCGATCAGCATGCCGAGCACCAGCTCGACCGGCAGCGTCACCGCGATCAGCAGCAGCGTGCGCAGCACCGAGCCGCGGAAGTCGCTCGACCCGAAGGCGTGCGCGTAGTTCTGCAGGCCGCCGAACGCGGGCGGGGCCATGCCCATCACCCAGATCTGCATCGAGGCGACCAGGGTGTAGATCACCGGGTACAGCCCGATGGCGAGCAGCAGCAGCACCGACGGCGCGATGAAGAACCACGGCTCCAGCGCCTCCCGCCGCGACGGGGGCGCCGCAGCCAGCGGGGGCTCGCGGCCGTCGATGGCGTCGCTCATCCTACTTGTACAGCTTCATCGCCTGCTCGGGGTCGTTGCCCTTCTTCCAGCAGTCCGAGCTCTTCATGTAGTCGGCGAGGTCGCTCGCCATGCTGTCGAGGCCGGCCTTGACCGCCGTCTGGCCGAGCTCGATGCGCGAGCCCCAGTCCGACACGATGTCGGAGAAGCGCGGGTAGCACTCGAGCTGCGGGCGCCAGTCCGGCACCACCGCGCCGCGCCACGTCTCGACCATCGGCGCGAGATTGGGGAACTTCGCCTGCACCGCGGGGTCGGTGTCGGCACCCTGCCGCGCCACCACGGCGCCGCCCTCGATCAGCGGCTGCGCCATCTCCTTCGACGTCAGCCACTGGATGAACAGGTAGGCGGCGTCCTGGTGCTTCCTGTCGACCTGCGCGCTGACCATGTAGGAGAAGCCGCCGAACGCGGAATACGCGCCGTCCGGGCCCTTGGGCTCAGGCGCGATGCCGAGGTCCGCGCCGAGCGCCGAGGTACTCAGCGTCGGGTAGAACGCGGACCACTCGGTGATCATGGCGGCGCGCTTCTGCGAGAGCATCTGCACGGCCTGCGAGTGGTCGTCGGCGACGATGCCGTCGGGCATGTTCTTCAGCAGGGACTGCCGGAACTCGAGGCCCGCCACCGACTTCGCGCTGTTCACCTCGATCGTCTTGTTCGCGATGTCGAGGAAGCGCCCGCCCCAGGGCCACAGGAAGCGCGCGAACGCGTCGGCCGTCTGCGTCTCGCCGCGCGCGGACTGCAGGACGTAGCCGTAGACGTTCTTGCCCTTGTCGGTCAGCTTCGGCGCGTAGACCTGCGCCAGCTCGTCCCAGGTCTTGGGCGGCCCGTCCAGGCCGGCGGCCTTGAGCATGGACTTGTTGTAGTAGAGCAGGCCCGCGTACGAATCGAACGGCAGCCCGTACAGCTTGCCGTTGACGGTGAAGCTCGCGAGCCACACCGGGAAGAAGTCCTTCAGGTCGAGCGCGGGGTCGGCGAGCTTGGCGTCGTCGGTGAAGTGGCTCAGCGGGAGCACCCAGCCCGGGTCGGCGAAGTTCACCGGCCAGACCACGTCGGAGAGGATCGCGTCGAACTGCTGGCTCGACGAGACGAAGTTGAGCGTCTCCTCCTTCAGCGTGTCCTCGTAGGGGAAGATGTTCCAGGTGACGTGGATGCCCGTCGCCTTCTCGAACTGCGGCGTGAGCTGCTGCGCGATCTTGTAGCTCGGGCGGTCGAGGCCGACGACGGTGATCGCGGTCCCCTTGTAGGGGGCGGCCGCCTCGGCGAGCGACCAGGCCCTCGCCTCGCCGCCTGATGCGCACAAACCCGCCACTGCCGCCGTGACCGCCAGACCCCAGGCCTTCATGTGTTCTCCCCTCCCAGGGAGGCCCGGCGCGCTGCTCGCGTCCTGGGCCCGATTACTGCCGTCGTCCGGCTTTTGCTTGGGCGATTGCGTCGCGCATGCGGGCCGCGGGCAATTGCTCTTCCGCGTTCATTTATGTAGTGGAAGGATCACGAGAGTGTCAACGCGGGCATCCCCGCGCTTTCCGGCACAAGGGGAAACGCGTTGGCCGAGGTCACGATCGATCGCCTGCACAAGTCGTTCGGCGCGCTCGCCGTGCTCGACGACATCTCGATGCAGGTGCGGCACGGCGAGTTCATGGTCTTCGTCGG
>JBPBQS010000049.1:0-16752 GCA_050920955.1 Janthinobacterium lividum
CGCGATGCCCTCCGGCGGACGGTGCCGCCTGACCTGCCCTGGGCGACAACCGCCCTGCCGCCGCTATCTCCGTCCAGAACCGGGACAGGTCAAGGCTGGCGCCTGCAGGGCGGCAACGGCAGGCGCCAGCCCATGTCCGCCCCGGAAACGAGGGAACGGCAGCGCAACCTTTGCCGCCGGAGCAGGCCCAGGCACCTGGAGGTATCGTGCAACCCGGCGCCAAGCAGAAAGTCAGAAGATTTCTTTTTCTGAAGAAAAAGAAACAAAAAGACTTTGCCTCAAAGCTCCCTATCAAGCGGGTAGCAACGAAATCTTTTGGGTAGAACTCAATTTGTAATTACTTCCAGAAAAGAACGCGCTTTCTCGCCGAGGCAGCACACGAGGACAATGCCGACAGTCAGGCGACGGCCTCTGGCTCTTCCTGCCCGCCCGCAGCCGCCTCAGCCCGCGAACCGCACCAGCCGCCCCGCCGGCTCCCCCAGCACCTCGTCCTCGCGCATCACCACGCGCCCGCGCACGATCGTCGCCACCGGCCACCCCTGCACCACCATGCCCGCGAACGGCGTCCACCCCGCAGGCGTCGCGATCCAGTCGTCGGTGATCTCGCGCCGCCGCCCCATGTCGACCACGGTGAAGTCCGCGTCGTACCCCGCCGCCAGCCGCCCCTTGCCCACCACGCCGTACACCCGCGCCGGCCCCGCGCACATCAGATCCGCCAGCCGCGACAGCGACAGCCGCCCCGCGCTGACATGGTCGAGCATCACCGGCACGATCGTCTGCACCCCCGTCAGCCCCGCCGGGCACTCCGGCCAAGGCCGCGCCTTCGCCGCCAGCGGATGCGGCGCATGGTCCGACCCCAGCGTGTCCACCGTGCCGTCCGCCACCGCCGCCCAGCTCGCCGCGTGGTGCCGCGCATCCCTGATCGGCGGGTTCATCACCGCAAGCCCGCCCAGCCGCTCGTAGCACTCCGGCGCCACCTGGGTGAGGTGGTTCACCAGCACCTCCACCGTCGCCACGTCGCGATGCCCCGCGAGATACCCGAGCTCCTCCGCCGTCGACACGTGCAGGATATGCGACTGCCGCTCCGTCCGACGCGCCAGCGCCATGATCCGCCGCGTCCCCAGGAACGCGCACTCCTCGTCGCGCCACAGCCGGTGCGAATCGTACGGGTCCCCGACCTGGAACATCCCCCGCCGCGCCTGCAGCCGGTACTCGTCCTCGCTGTGGAAGCTGACCCTGCGGTGCCCCACGCGCATCACCGCCTCGATGCCCGCGTCGTCCTCGATCATCAGGTCCCCGGTGGAGCTGCCCGCGAACAGCTTCACCCCGCACACGCCCCGCCCCAGCTCCAGCCCGCCCAGGTCGGGCGTGTTGCCCCGCGTCGCCCCCACGTAGAACCCGAAGTCGCACCAGCTCACCCGCTCGGCATGCCCCTGCTTCCACGCCACGCGCGCCGCGTCCGTCACCGCCGGCGCCGTGTTGGGCATGTCGAACACCGCCGCCACCCCGCCCAGCACCGCCGCCCGCGTCCCCGTGTGGATGCTCTCGATGCTGGCGTCGCCGGGATCGCGCAGATGCACGTGCGGGTCGATCAGCCCTGGCAGCACGTGCAGGCCCGCGGCCTCGAACACCGCCTCCGCCGTGTCCCCCGCGCCCACTCCCAGCGCCGCGATGCGGCCGTCGCGGACGCCGACATCGAGCGGCACCTCGCCCCAGGGAAGGACGCAGGTGCCGCCACGGAGAATCAGATCGAAATGGGATGTCATGCCCGGCAGGATCGCCAACACGGCGCAGGGAAGCAAGGTTGAGGCTCCGCCTCAAACTCCGCCAAAGGCTGCGCCCTTGGAACGCGCCACTTAAGGAAGGCCGGTCCAGGGCGGCTCGCCCTGGCGGGTCCGGGCAGAGCCCGGCCTTGCTTCCTGCCTGCCTTCAGCCCTCGTGCCCCGCGACCACCTCGCGGTACAGGGCCAGCGTGGTCTGCGCGATCGACGCCCAGCTGAACCGTTCCAGCACCCGCGCCCGCCCCGCCAGCCCGAAGCGACGCCGCAGCGCCGGGTCCGCCCCCAGCCGGTTGATCGCCGCCGCCAGCCCCGCGCTGAACGCCGCCGGGTCCGCCGGCTCGAACGTCCCCGCCGCCAGCCCGGGGTCGACCAGCAGCCCCGTCACCTCCGGCACCACGACCTCCGGGATGCCGCCCACCGCGGAGGCGACAACCGCCGTCTCGCACGCCATCGCCTCGAGGTTGATGATCCCGAACGGCTCGTACACAGACGGGCAGCAGAACACCGCCGCGTGGCTGTAGAGCTCGATCGCCTCCGCGCGCGACACCATCTCGCGCACCCAGATCACCCCCGGCCGCACCGCCTGCACCTCGGCCACGCCCGCGGCCATCTCGCGCTCGATCTCCGGCGTGTCCGGGGCGCCCGCGCACAGCACCACCTGCAGCGACGGATCGATCGCCGGGATGGCGCGCACCAGGTGGATGATCCCCTTCTGCCGCGTGATCCGCCCCACGAACAGCACGTACGGCCGCTCCGGATCGATCCCGTGGCGCAGCAGCGTCTCGCGCGAGGCGGCCGGCCGGTACTCGTCGGGATCGATCCCGTTGTGGATCACGCGCACCCGCGAGGCCTCGACGTCGAACAGCCGCAGCACGTCGGCCCGCGTCTCCTCCGACACCGCGATCACCGCGTCGGCCCCCTCGATCGCGGTGCGCTCCATCCACGCGCTAAGATGGTAGCCCCGCCCGAGCTGCTCGACCTTCCACGGCCGCAACGGCTCCAGCGAATGGATCGTCAGCACGTAGGGCACGCCCCACAGCTGCGCCGCGATCACGCCGCCCATGTCCGCATACCAGGTGTGGCAATGCACGATCTGCGCGTCGAGCCGGTCCTTCGCCATCGCCAGCGAGCGCGCGAAGGCATCGACCGCGCCCTCGAACCGAGGGTCCGTGCCCTCCTTCGCCCCGGCCCACGCCGGGTACCCGCGCACCGACAGCGCCCCGTCACGTCCGGCCTGGTCGCCGAAGGAGCGTACTTCCACCTCGACCAGCGCCGAGAGAGCCCGCGCCAGATACTCCACGTGCACGCCCGCGCCGCCGTAGACGTTTGGCGGATACTCCTTGGTGAACAGCGCCACCTTGCGCAGCGCGTTGTCCCCGCCGGCGTCCGCCATCACGCCAGCCGATCGATCATCGGCTGCGTGATCAGGCACACCCCGGACGCCGTGCGCCGGAACCGCTGGCCATCCAGCTCCGGGTCCTCGCCCACCACGAGGCCCTCGGGAATGCGCACGCCCCGGTCCACCACCACGTCGCGCAGACGCGCATGCCGGCCGATCTCCGCGTAGGGCAGGATCACCCCGCCCTCGACCCGCGTGTAGGAATGCGCGTGCACCCCGGTGAACAGCAGCGAGCGCCGCACCTCGCTGCCCGACACCACGCACGCCCCGGAGATCACCGAGCTGACCGCCGACCCGCGCCGCCCGTCCTCGTCGTGCACGAACTTCGCCGGCGGCACGACCTCGCCATATGTCCAGATCGGCCAGTCCTTGTCGTACAGGTCCAGCCCCGGCACAAAATCCGTGAGATCGATGTTCGCCGACCAGTACGCGTCCACGGTGCCGACGTCGCGCCAGTACGACCCGCTCTCCTGCGACGAGCGCACGCACGACCGCGCGAAGCGGTGCGCCACCGCCTTCCCGCCGGCGACGATGTGCGGAATGATGTCGTGCCCGAAATCATGGCTGGAGCCCTCGGTCGCCGCGTCGCGCCGCAGCTGGTCGAGCAGGAACTTCGTCTCGAACACGTAGATGCCCATGCTCGCGAGCGCATGCTCCGGGTCGCCCGGAATGCCCGGCGGATCGGCCGGCTTCTCCAGGAACGAGACGATGCGGTCGTCCTCGTCGACCCCCATCACCCCGAACGCCACCGCCTCCATGCGCGGCACCTCGATGCAGCCCACGGTGACGTCCGCGCCCTGCTCGCAGTGCTGCTGCAGCATCAGCTCGTAGTCCATCTTGTAGACGTGGTCGCCGGCCAGCAGGATGATGTACTTCGGGTCGTAGCTCTCGATGATGTCGATGTTCTGGAACACCGCGTCCGCCGTGCCGGAATACCACCCGGTCTCGGTGACGCGCTGGCTGGCCGGCAGGATGTCGAAGCTCTCGTTGCGCTCGGGCCGGAAGAAGTTCCAGCCGCGCTGCATGTGCCGGATCAGGCTGTGCGCCTTGTACTGCGTCGCGACCCCGATGCGCCGTATGCCCGAGTTCACCGCGTTGCTCAGCGCGAAGTCGATGATCCGCGACTTGCCCGCGAAATACACGGCCGGCTTGGCCCGCGTGTCCGTCAGCTCCATCAACCGGCTGCCGCGTCCCCCCGCCAGCACGTAGGCCATCGCGTGGCGCGCAAGCGGCGCGCCGCCCCCGGAGCGTTGACCCATCTGATGTTCCCTCCCCCGCCGAACACGGCCCGACGATTACCGCGCAAACCGGCACCGGGCACAAGCCGCATCCGTGCGTCACCGAATCGGCTGGCCCGCCGCCGTCACACCAGGCCCTTGATCCGCAGCAGCCCGAATGCCGCGACCGTGACCATGCAGGTGATGCGCCCGTCCCCGATCATCGCCTCCACCTCGGCGATCGGGAAGCGACGCGCCACCATGTCCCCCTCGCTTGCCTCCCGCCCGGTCGCGCCCTGCGTCAGCGACGTCGCCACGAACAGGTGGCCCCGCTGGTTCGAGTACCCCGCCCCCTGGAACAGCGTCCCCACCTCCGCCATCGCGCCCGCGACCAGCCCCGTCTCCTCCGCCAGCTCGCCCGCCGCGACCTGCGCGGGCGTGGCGTCCGGCCTCTCCTCCCACATCCCCATCGGCAGCTCCCACATCCGCCGCCTGACGGGATAGCGGAACTGCTCGACCAGCGTGACGCTGCGGTCCTCGCCCAGCGCCGCGACCACCACGAAGTCGTCGCGCTCCACCACGCCGTACAGCCCGGGCGACCCGTCCGGCCGGCGGATGACGTCCTCGCGCAGCCGCAGCCAGCGGTTCTCGTAGGCGATCCGGCTGGACACCGTCACGAACCCGCCGTCGTCCTCGCCCATGACCCGCCCCCTGCCCCGAGCCGCCACGCTAGCAGCCTGGCAGCAAGGCAGGCGAAGAAAGCAGTTCTTTCTTGAAAGAAAGAACCAAAGAACTTTCCCACAAGAAACCGAACCCCCACGGCGGCCCGGAACCAAACGGGCAAAGTCTTTTTGCTTCTTTTTCTTCAGAAAAAGAAGGCTTCCTTCCTCTCTCCCCGCAAGGCCCGCCCTACGCCCCGAGCGTCTCGAACACGTCCCCTGCCGGCGCCATGCCCAGCACGTGCGTCCGGTGCCAGAGCGCGTAGAACAGCAGCGTCCACGCCGCGAATCCGCGCCCCCGGTCGTCGGCGTGGCGGAACAGCGCCTCCACCCGTGACGGCTCGGCGATCTCGGCGATGCCCGGCTGTGCCGCGACCAGCGGCCCGAGGCGCCCGCCCTGCCCGGCGATCCAGGCGCCCACCGGCACGGTGAACCCCTGCTTGGGCGCGAACGGCCGCGACTCCGGCAGCGCGCCTTCCAGCCAGCGGCGCAGCAGGTACTTCCCCCGCCCGCCCTGCAGCTTGAGCCGGTCCGGCAGCCGGAACCCCGCCTCGGCCACGCCGGCGTCGAGGAACGGCGTGCGCCCCTCCACGCCGTGCGCCATCAGGCACCGGTCGAGCTTGAGCAGCAGGTCGTGCGGCAGCCAGTCCGCGACGTCGACAGCCTGCGCCACGCCAAGCCGGCTGCGCTCGCCCTGCCCGGCCTGCGCCCCGGCCAGCGACTCCGCCACGGCCCGCGCCTCGGCCGCCGCCATCCCGTCGCGCCACCCGGCCGGTCGCGCCCTGAGCACGTCGAGCCGGTCGAAGCTGCCGCGACCGCGCATCACCCGCCCACCGCGCCACCACGGCCGCATCGCCTTGCGGTAGCGGCCATAGCCCGCGAAGACCTCGTCGCCGCCCTCGCCGCACAGCACCACCTTGACCTCCTCGCGCGCCCGCCTGGCCAGGAACCACGACGGGATGATCGCGTAGTCCGCCGCCGGGTCGTCCATGCACGCCACGATCTCCGGCAGGTGGCGCCACACCATCGCCTCGGTGACCACCACCGTGTCGTGCCGCGCGCCAGCCGCCTTCGCCACCGCCGCCGCCTGCGCCCGCTCGTCGGCGGCGCCCCTGACGTCGAAGCCCGCGGTGAAGGCCCGCACCGGCGCCGCGTTCAGCCGCGCCATGCACGCCAGGACCGCCGCGCTGTCCACGCCGCCCGAGAGGAACAGCCCGTAAGGCACGTCGGCGCGCTGGTGGCGCTCCACGCTGGCCATCAGCGCCGTATCCAGCCGCGCCAGCGCCGCATCCTCGCCGATCTCCTCCGGCCCGCCCGGCGGCAGCGCCTGGCGCCGCGTGCGCTCCATCACGTGCCCGTCCGAGACGCGCAGGGTCTCGCCCGGCAGCACCCGCCTGATCCCGGGGAAGATCGTCTCCTCGCCGGTGGTGAACTGCAGCTGCAGCAGCTCGTCGCGCGCTGCCGGCCTGACCTCGCGCTTCACCAGCCCCGCCGCCAGCAGCGCCTGCGGCTCGGACGCGAACGCCAGCCCGCCCTCGACCGCCGCGGTGTAGAGCGGCTTGATCCCGAACGGGTCGCGCGACAGCGTCAGGCTGCGCCCGCTGCGCTCGTGGATCGCGATCGCGTACATCCCGTGCAGCGCGTCCGCATACGACGCCGCCCCGTCGCGCAGCCACAGGTGCAGCGGCGGCTCGCAGTCGCTGCCGGTGGCGAACGCGACCTTCGGCATCGCCGCGCGCAGCTCGCGGTCGTTGTAGATCTCGCCGTTGGCCACCAGCGACGCCGAGCCCGCGAAGATCGGCTGGTCGCCGCCGTCGAGGTCCACGATCGCGAGCCGCGTGTGCACCAGCGCCACGCGCCCGACCACGCTGTGCCCCGCCCCGTCCGGCCCGCGATGCGCGAGCGCCCGCGCCAGCGCCGCCACCACCCCCGCCTCCGGCGGCTTCGCCCCGCCCGACAGCGCCAGCCCCGCGATGCCGCACATCAGCGCCGCTCCACGCCGGCGAGGAACGTGCGCCACTGCGCCAGCACCGGCGCCTCGGCGTGCGCCCGCTCGAACTCCGCCCGCCCCGCCGCCGCCAGCCGCGACGCCAGCGCCCCGTCGCCCAGCACCGCCCCGATCGCGCCGGCCAGAGCCACGTCGTCCTCGACCGCCACCAGCATCCCGGTGCGACGATCCTCGATCAGCTCCGCGGGCCCCGCCGCCGCCGCCGCCACCACCGGCCGCGCGGCGGAGAACCCCTCCAGCACCACGTTGCCCAGCGGCTCCTGCCGCGACGGGCACACGAGCACGTCGCACGCGGCCAGCAGCCCGGCGCCGTCCTGCGTCCACCCCGGCAGGTGCACCCGCTCCGCCACGCCCTCGCCGCGCGCCAGCCGCTCCAGCGCGCCGCGCTCCGGCCCCTCGCCCGCGATCACCACATGCACCCCCGGCAGCCCCCGCATCGCCCTGACCAGAACGTCGAACCCCTTGTTGCGATGCAGCCGCCCGAGCGCCAGCAGCACCGGCACGCCCGCCGCAACCGGCAGCCGCGCCGCCGCGGCCCCCGCCAGATCCGGAGCGAAGTTCGGCAGGTGCCGCACCCGCGCCCCGGGCCAGCCCTGCCCCACGATCCACTGCGCCAGCCCGCGCGTGTTCGCCACCAGGTGGTCGCAGCGCCGGAACCGCGACAGGTCGTAGTACCCCCCCAGCCGCCCCGCCAGCACCCAGTCCCCCACGGGCGCGAACCGCGCCGCCCGCCCCATCCACGCCACCGCCACCCGCGGCGCGAACCGGCGCAGCGCCCCGCGCAGCCTCGGCCCCGTCAGCAGGTCCAGCGCGCCGCCGAACCCCAGCTCGACCGGCGCCAGCCCCGCCGCCCGCAGCCGCCCCGCCCGCCCCGCATCCCGCCGGACCACCGGCAGCACGCTGTCGCCCCCCCGGTGCAGCGCCACCGACAGCCGCTCGAAGAACAGCTCCGCCCCGCCCTCCCGCGCCCCCGCCATGACCTGCGCCACCTTCAGGCCCACCCCGCCCCCGCTCATGCCAGAACGCAATCCCGCGCCAGCAGCGCCTCCGCCGCCCGCACCACCGCCTCGACCGTGAGCGCCCCGATCGCCGCCCCGCCCGCCGGCCCATCCGCCGCGACCGCCGCGGCGCAGCGCCCGGACGGCGCGTACTCCGAGGCCGGCGTCGGCCCGAACAGCCCCAGCGTCGGCGCCCCCGCCGCCGCCGCCAGGTGCATCAGCCCCGAGTCGTTGCCCACGAACACCGCGCACCGCGCGAGGCACGCCGCCGCCCCCGGCAGCGTCAGCCGCCCCACCAGGTCCACCGCCCCCGGCAGCACGGCCAGCAGCGGCGCCGCCATCGCCCGCTCCTCGTCCCCCGGCCCCGCGAACACCACCACCCTCCGCCCGGGGCAGCCCGCCAGCAGCGCCCGCGCCACCGCCGCGAAGCGGTCCGCCGGCCACACCTTGCCCGCCCAGTTCGCCGTCGGCCCCAGCCCGATCCACCCCTCCCCCGGCAGCAGCGCCGCCGCCGCCGCCCGGTCCGCCTCCCCCGTCCACGCCACCGGCATCGGCGGCGGGTCGAGCCCCAGCACGCCGCCCAGGTGCCCGAGCCGATGCCCGGGCCGCCGCCCCCCCCGCATCACCCGCCGCCTGCGCGCCGGCAGCAGGAAAGACAGCGCCGATCCCCGCAAATCCACCACCAGGTCCCACCACGTCGTCGCCGTGCGCGCCCACAGCGCGACCCAGTGCGTGTCGTGCCGCCGCTTCTCCACCACGAGCGTCGCCTCGCGCTGCGGCATCCGGTCGAACAGCCCCGCCGCCGCCGGCCCGCAGGCCACCGTGATCCGCGCCTCGGGATACGTCCGGATCAGATGGTCGAGCAGACCGGTCGAGAGCACCGCGTCGCCGATGCGGGTCGCGGTCAGGAACAGGATGCGCATGGCGGGCCGTGTAGCACGGACGGCCGCCCGCGGGGCCAGGGCCAGGCAGGCAAGGCCGCGCCCTGCCCGGGCCCCGAGGGCCGCAGGCCTGCGGACACCACGACTCCGGACCCGGAACCTCCTCTCAAAGGCTGGTCCAGGGCGGCTCGCCCTGGCGGGTCCAGGGCAGAGCCCTGGCCTTGCTTCGCTCCCCCGCGCCGCCCACCTTCCCGCCCATGACCCTCGCCCATCTTCCGAACCGCGCCGTGCTCGCCGTCACCGGCGAGGACCGCGTCGCCTTCCTGCAGGGCCTGGTGTCCAACGACGTCGCCCTCGCCGCACCCGGCCGCGCCGTCTGGGCCGCGCTGCTGACCCCGCAGGGCAAGTGGCTCGCCGACTTCTTCGTCCTGTCCGACGGCGAGCGCCTCCTGCTCGACTGCGAGGCCGCCCAGGCCCCCGACCTCGCCCGCCGCCTGCTCCGCTACCGCCTGCGCGCGCGCGCCGCCGTCGACCCCGCGCCGCTCGCCGTCCACGCCGCCTGGAACGAGCCCCCGCCCGAGAACGCCACCACCGCCCCCGACCCCCGCCTGCCCGACGCCGGCTGGCGTGTCCTCGCCCCCTCCCCGCTCGCCCCTCCCGACGACGGCGCCTGGGACACGCACCGCCTGCGCCTCGGCCTGCCCGACGGCTCGCGCGACATGGAGCCGGAGAAGTCCGTGCTGCTGGAGGCCGGCTTCGACGAGCTGTCCGGCGTGTCCTGGACCAAGGGCTGCTACATGGGCCAGGAGCTGACCGCGCGCACCCGCTACCGCGGCCTGCTCAAGCGCCGCCTCGTCCCGGTCGAGGCCGCCGGCACACTCCTCCCGCCGCCCGGCACCCCCGTCCTGCGCGACGGCACGGAGGTCGGCACCCTGCGCTCCGGCCGCGGCGGCCTGGGCCTCGCCCTGCTGCGCCTGGACGCCCTGCGGGGAGACCTCGCGTGCGGCGACACCACGCTGGCGCCGCGCGTCCCCGCCTGGATGCGGCTGCCGGAGCCGGCTGCGCCGTAGAAAGCAAGGCCGGGCTCTGCCCGGACCCGCGAAGGGTCCGAGGACCCTTCGATCCCATTACTTAAGGGAAGCCATCCAAGGGGCTTCCCTTGGCGGAGCCCAGAGGCAGGGCCTCTGGCCTTCCTTCCTCAGTCCACGAGCCCCGGCAGCTCGTCCTCCGGGTCCGGTCGCCCCAGCTCCAGCGCCGCCACCCGCGCCTCCAGCGCCGCGACCCGCGCCTCGGCCGCCTCCTGTCCCATCCTGGCGTTCGCCGCCAGCTCTGCGATCGCGTCCAGCTCCTCGCGCCGCACCAGGTCGAGCCTGCGCACGACCTCGTCCACCCGGGCGCGCACGACGGCCTCGACCTCGTCGCGCATCCCGCTCAGCGCGGAGAACGCCCCCCCGGCAAGCCCTGCGAGGTCGTCGAAGATGCGGGGACGGTCGGACATGGCGGAACTCTCCTGGGTGGCGGCCGAGGGCACGGCCGGAGTGGGGGCTATGTGGGCACGCGGCACAACCGTATAAGCGGCGCCATGATCGTGGTCACCGGCGGCGCAGGCTTCATCGGATCCTGCCTGCACGCGGCTCTGTCCGCGCGCGGGCACGAGACCGCCATCGTCGACCGGCTGGGCTCGGACGCGAAGTGGCGCAACATCGCGTCCCACCCCCCCGCCCGCCTCGTCGCCCCAGAGCACCTCGACGACTTCCTCGCCGGCGAGGACGCCGCCCGCATCGAGGCCGTCTTCCACCTCGGCGCCATCAGCGAGACCACCGCCACCGACGCCGACCTGGTCTGGCGCACCAACGTCGAGCTGCCCCTGCGCCTCTGGCACTGGTGCGCCCGCAACAACGTCCGCCTAGTCTACGCCTCCTCCGCCGCGACCTACGGCGACGGCTCGGCCGGCTTCGACGACGACCCCGCCCTGCTGCCCCGCCTGCGCCCGCTGAACCTCTACGGCTGGTCCAAGCACGCCTTCGACCTGCGCGTCATGGCCATGCTCGCCAGCGGCGACCCCGCCCCGCCGCAATGGGCCGGCCTGAAGTTCTTCAACGTCTACGGCCCGAACGAGTACCACAAGGGCCGCATGATCTCGGTCGTGAAGGTCAAGCACGACGAGGTCGCAGCCGGCGGCCCCGCCCGCCTGTTCCGCTCCGAGCAGCCCGGCCTCGCCGACGGGGCGCAGCGGCGCGACTTCATCTGGGTCGGCGACGTGGTCGACGTCATGCTGTGGCTGCTCGAGACCCCCGCGGTCTCCGGCCTGTTCAACTGCGGCACCGGCGCCGCCCGCACCTACCTCGACCTCGCCCACGCCGTGTGCGACGCGCTGGACCGCCCCCGCGCCGTCGAGTTCGTCCCCATGCCCGAGGCCCTGCGCGGCCAGTACCAGTCCTACACCGAGGCCAGCCCCGACCGCCTGCGCGCCGCCGGCTACGCGGGCCAGTTCACCCCGCTCGAGGACGGCATCCGCCGCTACGTGCAGGACCATCTGCGCGCCCCCTCCCCCTACCTCTGAGGCCGACGACCCGCATGCTCCCCGTGCTGATGTTCCCCCAGTTCGACCCGGTGCTGATCCACCTCGGCCCGCTGCAGATCCGCTGGTACGCGCTGGCCTACATCACCAGCCTGCTGATCGGCTGGCGCGTCATGCGCCGCCTGGCGCTGCGCACCCCCGCCGTCGCCACCGAGCTGCAGACCGACGACTTCCTCACCTGGGCCACGCTCGGCGTCGTCCTCGGCGGCCGCATCGGCTACGTCCTGTTCTACCAGCCCGAGCTCTACCTCTCGCACCCGTTCGACGCGCTCGCCGTCTGGCAGGGCGGCATGAGCTTCCACGGCGGCATGCTCGGCGTGGTCTGCGCCCTGGTCCTCTACACCTGGCGCGAGCGCATCCCGCTCCTGGGCTTCGCCGACCGCCTCGCCGTGGTCACGCCGATCGGCCTCGGCCTCGGCCGCGTCGCCAACTTCATCAACGGCGAGCTCTGGGGCCGCCCTGCCCCGGACTGGCTGCCCTGGGCGATGATCTTCCCCAACGCCGGCCCCGTCCCGCGCCACCCGAGCCAGCTCTACCAGGCCCTGATGGAAGGCCTGCTCCTGTTCCTCCTGCTCTGGTTCTGCGCCGCCCGCCCCGCCATCCGCGCCCGCTTCGGCCTGCTCACCGGCCTCTTCCTCGCCGGCTACGGCACCGCGCGCATCATCGGCGAGCTGTTCCGCCAGCCCGACCCGTTCCTCGGCTACCTCTGGGAGGGCGCCACGATGGGCCAGCTCCTGTCGCTGCCGATGATCGTCGCCGGCGTGGCCCTGGCCGCCTGGGCCTGCAGCCGCCCGCCGGCGACCGCAATCCCGCCCGCCCTGCGCACGCCCGACGCGATCGCCACCCCCTAGAAGCCGCCATGTACCGTCGACTGCACCACGACAACGCGCCAAGGAAAGCAAGCGAGTTCTTTCTTGAAAGAAAGAACCAAAGAACTTCTGCACACAAGAATCCGTCGCTGCCGATATGTGATTATCTTATGGGCAAAGTCTTTTTGCTTCTTTTTCTTCAGAAAAAGAAGGCCTTCCTTCCTTGACCCCCGCTCCCGTGACCATCGCGCCCGAACCGCCGCACTCTCCCGGCGTCGACGCGCTTCTGGAGCACTCGGACGCCCTGTCCGCCGCCCTCTACCCGCCGGAGTTCCGCTTCCCCGTCGACGCCGCCGCCCTGTCCCACCCGCAGGCGCGGCTGCTGGTGGCCCGCCGCGACGGCGAGGCGCTGGGCTGCGTGGCCCTGCTGCTCCAGGAGGGCTACGGCGAGGTCAAGCGCCTGATCGTGGCCCCCGAGGCGCGCGGCCTCGGCATCGGCCGCGCCCTGCTCGACGCCGTCGAGGCGGCCGCTGCCCGCGAGCGCCTGCCGGTGCTGCGCCTGGAAACCGGACCGGGCAACGCCCGCGCCCTCGACCTGTACCGCGAGGCCGGCTGGAACCCCCGCGGCCCGTTCGGCGCCTACACCCCGAACCCGCACAGCCTGTTCCTCGAGAAGCGCCTCCTGCCCGACGCCGCCCCGCCGGCGCCCCTCGCGGCCGGCGAGCGCCTCGACGCCTTCATGGCCCGCGCCAACGCCGCCTACTACGCCCGCACCGACCCCTTTTCCGACTTCGCCACGGCCCCGGAAATCGCGCAGGCGTTCGGCGAGCTGCTCGGCGCCTGGGCCGCCGCCACCTGGGACGCGATCGGCCGACCCGACCCGGTGCTGCTGGTCGAGCTGGGCCCGGGCCGCGGCACCCTGATGGCCGACGCCCTGCGCGTGCTCGCCCGTGTCGCCCCGGCGTTCCGCGCCGCCCTGCGCCTGCACCTCGTGGAAACCTCGCCCCGCCTGCGCGCCGAGCAGGCCGCCCGACTGCCCGACGCCGGCGCCACTTGGCACGACGCGGTGTCCGGCCTCCCCCCCGGCCCGATGCTGCTGCTCGCCAACGAGTTCCTCGACGCCCTGCCGATCCGCCAGCTGGTGCGCCGTGGCGCCGTGTGGATGGAGCGCCACGTCGCCGACGGCCGCTTCGTCGAGCACCCCGCCGCCCCGCTCGGCATCGCCGCCCCCGACGGCGAGGTCGTGGAGCTCGGCGAGGCCGCCCAGCGCCTGGTCGCCGCCCTGGCCGGCCGCATCGCCAGCGACGGCGGCGCCGCTCTGTTCCTCGACTACGGCGCCGCCGGCCCCGCCGCAGGCGACAGCCTGCAGGCCCTGCGCGACGCCCGCCCCGCCGACCCCCTCACCGACCCCGGCCACGCCGACCTCACCGCCCACGTGGACTTCGCCGCCCTGGCCGGCGCCGCCTGGGCCGCCGGCGCCCGGAGCTGGGGCCCCGTCCCGCAGGGCGAGCTCCTCGCCCGCCTCGGCCTGCACGAGCGCACCGCCGCCCTGGCCCGCGCCGCCCCCGACCGGGCCGCGGCACTCCACGACGCCGCCGCCCGCCTTGCCGACCCCGACGCCATGGGCACGCTGTTCAAGGCGCTCGCCATCGGCCGCCGCTCCGACGGCCCGCCCCCCGGATTCGCGACATCCTTCGCGCCATCCTTCGCGCCCCCGCCCGCCCCCGCACCGGACCCCGCCCGATGACCGCCGAGTTCCTCCAGGCCGCCCTGCCCGCCCGCCACGGCTTCTTCACCCGCCGCGGCGGCGTCTCCCAGGGGCCCTACGCCAGCCTCAACGGCAGCCTGTCCGGCGGCGACGACCCCGCCGACGTCGCCCGCAACCGCGCGCTCGCCGCGCGCGCCCTCGACGCCGCCCCGGAGCGCATGCTCGGCGTCACCCAGGTCCACGGCATCGCGGTGGCCACCGTCGACACCCCCTGGCTGCCCGGCCAGGGCCCGCGCGCCGACGCCCTCGTCACCGCCCGCCCCGGCCTCGCCCTGGGCATCATCACCGCCGACTGCGCCCCCGTGCTCTTCGCCGACCCGGAAACCGGCGTCGTGGCCGCCGCCCACGCCGGCTGGCGCGGCGCCGTCGCCGGCATCCTGGAGGCCACGATTGACGCCATGCTCGCCCTCGGCGCCTCGCGCGCCCGCATCCACGCCGCCGTCGGCCCCTGCATCGCCCAGCCCTCCTACGAGGTCGCCGCCGACCTGCGCGACGCGGTCCTCGCCGGCCCGCTCCCCGCAGCCCCGTTCTTCCGCGACGGCCGCCCCGGCCGCTGGCACTTCGACCTCGCCGGCTACTGCGCCGCCCGCCTGCGCGCCGCCCTGCCTGGCGACACCGTGTCCGCCTGCGCCCGCGACACCGCCGCCGAGCCGGACCTTTTCTTCAGCCACCGCCGCCGCACCCTGGCCGGCGGCGGCGCCATCGGGCACCAGATGTCCGTGATCGCCTCGCACCCCGGAGACCCGCATGGCTGAGCAAGCAAGGCCAGAGGCTCTGCCTCTGGACTCCGCCAAAGGCTCGCCTTTGGAAACCCACACAAGCCATCCCGCGGAACCTCGTGTGCGCCGGTCCGGGGGCACCGCCCCCGGCGGGTCCAGGGCAGCGCCCTGGCCTTGCCTCGCCCTCGCCCTCGCCCTGGCCGGCTGCGGCGACCTGCCGCAGCCCTTCCTCGGCCACCCCGGCGCCACCGCGCAGCGCCTGTCCCACCCGCCGCCGTCCCGCCTCGACGTGCCCACGCCCGCCACGTCACTGCTGTCCGACCAGGCCGCCTCGGTGTGGTCGGTGATGACCGCGCACGCCCTGGACGACCAGGCGATCCCCGCCGCCGCCTCCCCCGCCCGCCCGTCCGACTGGCGCCTCCTCCTGTCCGCGAACCTGCACGGCGCCACCGTCACGCCGACCTACGCCCTGCTCAACCCCAAGGGCGAGACGCAGGGCACCACGGACGGCACGCCCGTCCCCGCCGCGCGCTGGGCCACCGGCGACCCCGCCATGCTGCGCGCTGAAACCAACGCCTCGGCGCCCAAGGTCATCGCCCTGATGACCTCGGTGGACGCCGCGATCCGGCAGAGCGACCCCAACAGCCTGGTCAACCGCCCCGCCCGCATCTTCTTCTCGGGCGTCACCGGCGCGCCCGGCGACGGCAACACCACCCTGGCGAAGCAGCTCCGCCTGCAGCTCCCCGACACCGGCGACGTGGTGCAGGGCAGCGCGCGCGACGCCGACTTCACCGTGCGCGGCGAGGTCAAGGTGGTTCCCGACCCGCACGGCACCGAGCGCGTCGAGGTCACCTGGATCGTCACCGACAGCGAGAACCGCGAGTCCGGCCGCGTCGCCCAGCTCAACGACGTGCCCAAGGGCACGCTCGACGTCTACTGGGGCGACGTGGCCCTCGTGGTGGCGCAGCAGGCCGCCTCGGGCATCCACGACGTCATCACCAACTCCTCCGGCCGCCGCCACCCCGTCCCCGGCAAGCCCGCGGCGACCAAACCCGCCGCCGCCGCCAAACCCGCCCAGCCGAAGGCCGCACCCGCCGCAAGCTGACCCGCCGCACGGCCTTCGCGGCCTCGCCCATCGCCGCCGGCAGTGACACACCCCTGCCTCATTGCTAGAACCCGCGACGCCTGCCGCCTGCTGTTCCGTGGAAGATCGCCGCATGAAGATCGTCGCCTGCAACAGCAACCGGCCCCTCGCCGAGGCGGTCGCCGCCACGCTGGGCCTGCCCCTGACCCGGGCCTCCGTCCGCCGCTTCGCCGACATGGAGGTCTTCGTCGAGATCCAGGAGAACGTCCGCGGCGAGGACGTCTTCGTCATCCAGAGCACGTCGTATCCGGCCAACGACAACCTGATGGAACTGCTGATCATGCTGGACGCGCTGCGGCGCGGCTCGGCACGTCGGGTGACGGCGGTGATCCCCTACTTCGGCTACGCCCGACAGGACCGCAAATCCAGCCCGCGCTCGCCCATCAGCGCCAAGCTGGTCGCCAACCTCATCACCGAGGCCGGCGCCAACCGCGTGCTGACGATGGATCTGCACGCTGCCCAGATCCAGGGCTTCTTCGACATTCCCGTCGACAACCTCTTCGCCGCCCCGCTCTTCGTCCATGAGATCCAGGAGCGCTACGTCGGCCGCGACCTGATGATCGTCTCGCCTGACGTCGGCGGCGTGGTCCGCGCCCGCGCGCTGGCCAAGCGCCTCAACGTCGACCTCGCCATCATCGACAAGCGACGCGAGCGCGCCGGCGTCTCCGAGGTGATGAACGTCATCGGCGACGTCGCCGGCCGCCACTGCATCCTCGTCGACGACATCT
>JBPBQS010000328.1:0-16629 GCA_050920955.1 Janthinobacterium lividum
TGCTCAATCCGTTCGACTACGTCCTGCCGCGCACGGTGCGCGTGGGGGTGACCGGGCTGGCGCGGGCGGGGAAGACGGCGTTCCTCACCTCGCTGGCGGCGAACCTGCTCGCGCACGGGGCGGGGCTGGAGGTGCTGCCGTCGCTGGTCGGGCGGGTCACGCGGGTCGCGCTGTCGCCGGCCGGGGTCACGGGGCTGCCGCGGTTCGACCAGGCACGGCACCTGGCGGCGCTGGCGGGGGATCCGCCGCGGTGGCCGGAGCGGACGGGGGCGGTGTCGCTGCTGGCGCTCGACCTGGAGGTGGTGGGGCGGGGCGTCGCGGATTCGGTGCTGCCGGCGCGGCGGCTGCGGCTGGAGCTGCTGGACTATCCGGGGGAGTGGCTGCTGGACCTGCCGCTGCTCGGGCAGGATTTTTCCCAGTGGTCGGCGTCGGTGATGCGGCGGCTGGAGGCGCCCGGGGTTGCGGGGGTGGCGGGGGAGTTCCTGGCGTTCGTGGCGGCGCTGCCGGCGGGGGTTGCGGCGGGGGATGCGCTGGTGGGGGCGGGGCAGCGGCTGTACCGGCGCACGCTGGAGCGGCTGCGCGACGAGCTGGGGCTGTCGTTCCTGCAGCCGGGGCGGTTCCTGATGCCGGCGCCGGGGCCGGAGCCGGTGTGGGGGGCGTTCTTCCCGTATGTCGGGGAGGGCGGGCTCGCGTCGCTGATGGCGGGGCGGTTCGAGGCGTACAAGGCTGCGGTGCGGGAGGACCTGGTGTCGCCGCTGTTCGGGTCGCTGGACCGGGTGGTGGTGCTCGCCGACCTGCTGAGCGCGTTGCACGCGGGGCCGGCGGCGTTCGCGGACGCGGAGGCGGCGCTGGCGGCGGCGGCGGGGGCGCTGCGCTGGCGGGGGTCGTGGGTGGAGGCGCTGGGGGCGCTGGCGACGCTGCGGATGCCGCCCAGGGTGATACGGCGGGTGGCATACGCGGCGACCAAGGCGGACCACGTCGCGGAGCGGCAGCGGGGGAACCTGGCGGCGCTGGTGCGCTCGATCGTGGCGGGGCCGGGGGTGGAGGCGGCCAGCTTCGCGATCGCGTCGGTGCGGTGCACGGAGGATTTCGTGTGGACGCTGGAGGGGCATCCGGTTTCCGCGGTGCGGGGGAGGCGGCTCGGGGACGAGAGGGTGACGCGGTCGTATCCGGGGGAGGTGCCGGACCGCGCGCCCGGGGCGTCGAAGGCGGAGGAGTTCTGGGCGCACCCTTTCCTCGCGCTGCCGGAGTTCGAGCCGATGCGGTTGCCGGGGCAGGGGCGCGCGGGGGTGCCGGCGGTGGGGCTCGACGGGCTGGTGGCGTTCCTGCTGGGGGATCTGCTGTGAGGGGCTCGGCGGGCGGAGGAAGGCCAGGGCTCTGCCCTGGACCCGCCAGGGGCGAGCCGCCCCTGGACCGGCGTCTCGAGGATTCTTGTGTGCGCGGGTCCGGGGGCGCCTGCCCCCGGCGGGTCCAGGGCAGAGCCCTGGCCTTCGTGAGGGGCGTGGCATGAAGCGGCCCACGCCGAGGATCGAGACCGAGGAGCCGGACGAGCCGGTGCGCGTGGAGGCGGTGGCGCCGGTGCGGGCGGCCGAGGTTGTGGCGCCCGCGGAGGTCGTGCTGGTGCGGCCGGCGCCGCGGATCGAGGTCGAGGGCGGGCGCGCGGGGCGGCTGGAGGCGCCGGAGCTGGCGGTGCCGCTGGTGCGGGCGGCGCGGTGGGGGATGCCGGCGCTGGGGCTCGCGGGGTTCTCCGTGCTCGCGGTGGGGTTCTCGGGGCTGTGGACGGCGAACTTCGTGGGGGACGAGTTCGCGCGGGGCCAGGCGCTGGGGTGGGCGACGCTGGGGGTCGCGGCGGCGGGGTTCGGGCTGCTGCTGGCCGGCGTCGTGCGGGAGGTGACGGGGCTGGTCGGGTTGCGCGCGGTCGATCGGCTGCGGCGGGACTTGGCGGGGTCGGACGCTGTGCGGCGGGCGCGGGCGGCGGCGGAGTGGGTGTCGGGGCTGCCGGAGGGGGAGGCGCTGCTGCCGGCGCTGCGGGGGGCGAACGATCCGGACGCGATCCTGGCGATCCTGCGGGCGGGGCCGGAGGCGGGGCTGCGGGCGCAGGCGGATGCGCTCGGGCGCAGGGCGGCGCTGCAGGTGGTGGCGGGGATGGCGGCGACGCCGGCGCCGGCGCTCGTGGTGTTGCTGGTGAGCTGGCGGGGGCTGCGGCTGATCCGGCAGGTGGCGGTGCTGTACGGGCTGCGGCCGGGGGTGCTGGGGACGCTGGGGTTGCTGCGGCGCACGGCGTTGGCGGCGACGGCTGCGGCGGTGGTGGAGGTCGCGGTGAACACGGCGGCGCACGCGGTGCTGTCGACGCCGCTGCTCACGCATCTGGCGGGGGAGATGGCGGGCGGGGCGGTGGCGGCGCGGCGGATGGTGGTGCTGGCGCGGGCTGCGGCGGTGGCGTGCAGCCCGGTGCCGCGGGAGTAGGGCGGCAGGCAAGGCCGGGCCCTGCCCGGACTCGCCAGGGGGAGCCCCCCTGGACTGGCTTCCCTTCAGCAAAGCCGGTCCAGGGGCGGCTCGCCCCTGGCGGAGTTTGAGGCGGAGCCTCGATCTTGCTTGGTTTTGCTTTCGCTCGCAGGGTTTTACGTGTGGTTCTGGGGAGAGCGATGGCTGATCGGGATGGGGCGGGGTTCGCGTGGGCCAGCTTCGAGGCGGTCGAGGCGGCGGGGCGCGGGGGGCGCGCCTGGCGCGTGGCGCAGGGCGAGATCATGACGTTCGTGGCGGACGGCTGGGTGGTGCGGGAGTTCCCGGGCGGGCGGATCGAGCGGCTGGCGCCGGTGGGGGCGTTCCGCAGCGAGGATTTCCCGTATCCGGGATGACTCGTCCGCTGGCGGATGCGGACGGGCCTGCATGAGGGAGTCGCGCGCATGAGCCTGACGCCGACGTCTGCCGCGCTGTTCGGCAGCATTGCCACAGCGGTCGCGATCTTCGGCGGCGGTCTGGCGGTCGAGGCGTACAAGCGGCGACACGACCGTTTGGGGATGACGCTGGCGCTGGCCGGCGCGATCGATGCGCTGCTCGGCCTGATCCAGGCGCGCAACATGACGGCGGAGCTGCTGGGCGCGCTGGAAGCGCTGGAGGCCGGGCGTCGGGTGGAGTTCGGGTCGCTGATCCGCGACAACGCGCCGTTCCAGGCGATCACGCTGCATTACGCCAACCAGATCGGCGGCCTGGGCGGCGACCTTCCGTTCCGCGTCGCCCGTTTCCTGACCTACAGCCAGGGCCTGCAGCACGACCTCGGGCGTCTCGAGCAACAGGAGGACAATCCGCAGGTGCAGGCGATGCTGATCAGGCGGATGAACCCGTTGTGGCAGGAGACGCAAGCGCTTGGCGTGTGCCTGGTGGCCGACCTGCGGAAGGCGGCCGGCGACCGGCGGCAGGCCGGGCGTCGCAGGTGATCGGCAGGGGCCCGGCCGGGACCGGGCGGTGGCCACGGTTCAGGGAGTGCCAGACCGCGGGGCGCGCGCCTTACGGATGCGGGTCCGGGGGCGCGGCCCCCGGCGGGTCCAGGGCAGAGCCCTGGCCTTCCTTCCTGGCCGGCGCGCTGGCGTCGAGCGCCCCCTGGAGCATGTAGGCGGCGGCCATCTGGTCGACGACGGCGGCGCGGCGTTTTCGGGTCATGTCGGCTTCCCCGATGAGGAAGCGGTTCACGGCGCTGGACGAGAGGCGCTCGTCCCAGAGGGCGGCGGGGAGGCCGGTCAGCGCGGAGAGGTCGCGGGTCCAGTCGCGGGCGGCCTGGGCGGCGGGGCCGAAGCTGCCGTCGAGCGAGAGGGGGAGGCCGACGACCAGGCCGGCGGCGCCGAGGGAGCGGGCGAGGGCCGTGATTTCGCGGGCGTTGGCGGAGAGCTTGGCGCGCGCGATCTGGGTGTGGGGGCTGGCGAGCATCAGGGAGACGTCGGAGAGCGCGATGCCGATGGTGCGCGCGCCGGGGTCGAGGCCGAGGAGGCGGGCGTCGCGCGGGAGCAGGGCGCGCAGATCCGTCAGGTTGAACAGGGGCATGGGGGGGGTTATGGTCCGGGGTTCGGCCCGTTGCCAGGAGTTTGCCCGACGCCATGACGCATACGCTGGACGACGCGACGATCCGTCGCATCGCGCGACTGTCGCGCATCCGGGTGACGGATGCCGAGGTGGCGTTGCTTGGGGCGCAGCTGGGCGGGATCCTGGGGTGGATCGAGCAGCTCGACGAGGTCGATGTCTCCGGCGTGGAGCCGCTGACGGGGGTGGTGCCGACGGCGCTGCGGCTGCGCGAGGATGTCGTGACCGACGGCGGGTATGCGGGGCGGGTGCTGGCGAACGCGGCGGGCGCCGAGGGCGGGTTCTTCACGGTGCCGAAGGTGGTGGAATGAGCCTCACCGGGCTGACGCTGGCGGGCGCGCGCGACGGGCTGCGGGCGCGCGCGTTCAGCGCGCGCGAGCTGGTGGCGGCGCATGTCGAGGTGGTCGAGGCGCTCAATCCGCGGATCAACGCGTTCATCACGGTGACGTCCGAGGCCGCGATGCGGCAGGCGGACGCGGCGGACGCGGCGCTGGCGGCGGGCACGGCGGGGCCGCTCGCGGGGCTGCCGATCGCGATCAAGGACCTGTTCTGCACCGAGGGCGTGCGGACCACGGCGGGGAGCCTGATGCTGGAGGGGTTCGTGCCGCCGTACGAGAGCACGGTCACGGCGAACCTGCTGCGCGACGGGGCGGTGTTCCTGGGCAAGACGAACCTCGACGAGTTTGCGATGGGGTCGTCGAACATGACGTCGGCGTACGGGGCGGTGGAGAACCCGTGGCGGGCGGCGGGGAGCAACCAGGCGCTGGTGCCGGGGGGCTCGTCGGGCGGGTCGGCGGCGGCGGTGGCGGCGCGCATGGCGCTGGGGGCGACGGCGACGGACACGGGGGGGTCGATCCGGCAGCCGGCGTCGTTCTGCGGGATCGCGGGGATCAAGCCGACGTACGGGCGGTGCTCGCGTTACGGGGTGGTGGCGTTCGCGTCGTCGCTGGACCAGGCGGGGCCGGTGGCGCGCACGGTCGAGGACTGCGCGATCCTGCTGGGGTCGATGGCGGGGTTCGATCCGCGCGACAGCACCAGCGTGGATCGGCCGGTGCCGGACTTCGCCGCGGCGTGCGCGCGGGGGGTGAAGGGACTGCGCATCGGGGTGCCGCGGGAGTATCGGGCGGAGGGGATGCCGGACACGATCGAGGCGCTGTGGCGGCAGGGGCTGCAGTGGCTGCGCGAGGCGGGGGCGGAGATTGTCGACGTGTCGCTGCCGCACACGAAGTACGGGCTGGCGACCTACTACATCGTGGCGCCGGCGGAGGCTTCGTCGAACCTGGCGCGGTATGACGGCGTGCGGTTCGGGCGGCGCGGCAAGGGGACGGACCTGACGGAGCTTTACGAGGCGACGCGGGCAGAAGGGTTCGGGGAGGAGGTCAAGCGGCGGATCCTGATCGGGACGTACGTGCTGTCCGCGGGCTACTACGACGCCTACTACCTGCGGGCGCAGAAGGTTCGCGCGCTGATCCTGCGCGACTTCACCGAGGTGTTCGGCCGCGTGGATGCGTTGCTGACGCCGACGGCGCCGTCGGCGGCGTTCGCGCAGGGGGCGAACATGGACGATCCGGTGACGATGTACCTGAACGACGTGTTCACCGTGCCGGCGAGCATGGCCGGCGTGCCGGCGATGTCGGTGCCGGCGGGGCTGGATGCCGCAGGGCTGCCGCTCGGGCTGCAGGTGATCGGGCGGCCTTTCGACGAGGAGACGGTGTTCGCGGTTGGCGCGGCCATCGAGCGTGCCGCCGGGGCCATGACCCTGCCGGTGCTGGGAGCAGCCGCGTGAGAACTATCGACCTGACCAACAAGACCAAGATCGAACTCGACAACCTGCTCGACAACTACCGCCGCAAGGGGATGACCAAGAACCCGGTGTTCCTGGAGGCGATGCAGCGGCGCGAGGCGCTGTACGGCAAGACGCTCGATTTCGACAGGACGCTGGAGGCCATCCGGCAGTCGGCCAAGGACGGGCAGTGCGTGTCGTACGACGACGTGGCGGTGCGCACGGGTGCGACGGTGAGCAAGCTGCACAACCAGCTTAGCGCGCATTTGCTGCGGCTCGTCGAGTACGGCAAGGCGAAGGGGTGGCCGATGGTCATCTCCGTGGTCGTGAACAAGAAGAACGTGGCGTCGGGCGAGATGGACGCGGCGGCGCTCGAGGGGTTCATGCGGGCGGCAGTCGCGCACGAGTACCTCGACGAGGAGGTCGAGCCGGAGGCGCTGGCCGCGTTCGTGCGCGAGCAGCAGGAGAAGACGTTCGAGTGGGCGAAGAGCCAGCCTGAGTGAAGGCAAGGTCGAGGCTCTGCCTCAAACTCCGCCAAAGGCTGCGCCCTTGGAACGCATCACCTAAGTAGAGCCGGTCCAGGGGCGGCTCGCCCCTGGCGGGTCCGGGCAGAGCCCGGCCTTGCTTTCTTCCTGGAGGGTTGCCGTGAGCTACGAGATCGAGGGCGCGACCGGGGCGTGGGAGATCGTCGTCGGGCTGGAGGTGCACGCGCAGGTCACCAGCCGGGCGAAGCTGTTCTCCGGGGCGTCGGCGGAGTACGGGGCGGCGGCGAACACGCAGGTCAGCTTCGTGGACGCGGGGTTCCCGGGGATGCTGCCGGTGATCAACGCGGAGTGCGTGGCGCAGGCGGTGCGCACCGGGCTCGGGCTGGAGGCGCAGGTCAACCTGGTCAGCCGGTTCGACCGGAAGAACTACTTCTACGCGGACCTGCCGGCGGGGTACCAGATCAGCCAGTTCGCGCATCCCATCGTGGGCGCCGGGGTGGTCGAGGTCGAGCTGGAGAGCGGGGCGCGCAAGGCGATCGGGGTGACGCGGCTGCACCTCGAGCAGGACGCGGGGAAGTCGCTGCATGACCAGGACCCGAACCGGTCGTTCATCGACCTGAACCGGGCGGGGGTGGCACTGATGGAGATCGTCAGCGAGCCAGATATCCGTTCGCCGGAGGAGGCGGGGGCGTATCTGCGCAAGCTGCGCTCGATCCTGCGGTATCTCGGGACGTGCGACGGGAACATGGACGAGGGCTCGATGCGGGCCGACGTCAACGTGTCCGTGCGCAAGGCGGGCGAGCCGTTCAGGACGCGGTGCGAGGTGAAGAACGTCAACTCGATCCGGTTCGTGATGCTCGCGATCGAGGCGGAGGCGAAGCGGCAGGTCGCCGTGTGGGAAGGCGGCGGCGAGGTTGCGCAGGAGACGCGGCTGTTCGACGTGGCGCGCGGCGAGACGCGGTCGATGCGGTCCAAGGAGGATGCGCACGACTATCGGTATTTCCCCGACCCGGATCTGCTGCCACTGGTGCTGGAGCAGTCGTGGGTGGACGGGCTGCGGGCGGCGTTGCCGGAGCTGCCGGACGCGATGCAGGCGCGGTTCCAGGCGGAGTACGGGCTGCCGCGGTATGACGCGGGGGTGCTGGTGCTGGAGAAGGCGTCGGCGGAGTTCTTCGAGGCGGTGGCGCGGGGGCGGGACGCCAGGCTCGCGGCGAACTGGGTGATCGGGGAGCTGTTCGCGGCGCTGAACCGGACGGGGCGGTCGATCGCGACGTCTCCGGTGAGTGCGGAGTCGCTGGGGGCGCTGCTGGACCTGATGGCGGACCAGACGATCAACGGGCGCATCGCCAAGGAGGTGTTCGAGGCGATGGTCGAGACCGGGGAGGCGCCCGGGGCGATCGTCGAGGCGAAGGGCTTGCGGCAGGTCGTCGACACCGGGGCGATCGATGCGGCGGTGGAGGCGGTGCTGGCGGCGAATCCGGACAAGCTGCGGGAGTATCTCGGGGGCAAGGACAAGCTGTTCGGGTTCTTCGTGGGGCAGGTGATGAAGGCGATGGCGGGGAAGGGGAACCCGGCGATGGTCAACGAGGCGCTGAAGCGGCGGCTGGCGCAGTAAGGAAGGCCAGAGGCTCTGCCTCTGGACTCCGCCAAGGGAGCCCCTTGGATGGCTTTGCTTAGGTAGAGGGATCAAAGGGCCTCGGGCCCTTTGCGGGTTTGGGCAGAGCCCATGCCTGCTTCCTCGAAGCGGGGGCGGCCGTCGACGGTTTCGCACCACATGGCGAGCGGGCGGACCCAGTGGTCCCCGGTCTGGTCCGAGGTGTAGGTGACGAGCCACTCCTCGGTCTCGCTGTGGCGGGCAACGCAGAGCAGGGTGTAGAGGCCGCCGCGGTAATGCCGGTAGCGGCCGGGCGCGGGGTGGGCCGGGATCGACAGGCGGAGCAGGGCGGCGGGGCAGAGGATCGTCCGGCCTGCGGCCTCGACGGTGGCGGTGGCGGAGTCGAGCGCCAGGAGGCGGCAGGGCTGGCCGGCTGCGAGCGGCGGGCTGTCCGCGGTGCAGCGCAGCGTGTCGCCGGGCTGCCAGGCGGGGTCTTCGGGCATGGCGGGGTTCCTGTTCATCGGGCGTCAACGTGCGCGTGGCCAGAGTGGTGCGGCGATTGCGCCACGGGCGCGATGTGGGCTGTGGCGAAGCGGCGCGGTTGCGGAATAGGATGGGAGATTGCGGGCCGGGGCGGGCGGCCCGGCCCGGCGCCGGGGGGTGCGCGGGCCTGGCTGGCGGGGCGTCGTGCGCGCCGTGACGTGCCTGAGAGACGGGTTCGCCCGAAGCTGCGCCGACCGAGCAACGCATTCCTGGAACCCGTCGATGTCGTCCCTGCCTGACCGGCTCAGCCTGCTGCGTTTCGCGCCCAAGGTGGAGGAACTCGCCCCGTCGCTGCTGGTCGACCTGCCGACCGTGTGCGTCCACACCAACGCCGGCGAGGTCGACGACGGCGGCGTCACGCGCGCCAGGCTGCAGGGGCTGTACCACGCGCGGCAGGCGCAGCTCGACCCGATCGGGCTCGTGGCGCTCTCGCCGGGGACGACGGTGATCGGCAACCACTCCTACCTGGTGCTGACCGACAACGTGCTGATCGAGGACCAGATCTGGCCGGGGATGCACGACAGCCCGGACATCCTGACCAAGCTGCTGGCGGCGCCGCTGGGGCTGGTGCAGATCGAGGACCCGGTGCTGCTGATCGCGCGCTGGGGGGCGGTGTCGGTGTGGGGGCACTGGCTCGGCGAGCTGCTGCCCAAGGTGGTGATGGCGGAGCAGGCGCAACCGGGGCGATTCCGGTACGCGATCCCGATCGACATCGTCAGGCGCACCGAGGAGAGGAGCTTCTCGACGGCGGTGCTCGAGTCGCTGGCGGCGTACGGGATCGGCGAGGAGCGCATCCTGCCGCTCGACCACAGGTTCAACCACAGGTTCTCGCAGCTGTTCGCGATGACGCCGGTGTGGTCGCACGTCGCGATGCATCCGGCGGCGCTGGAGGCGATGCGCTCGCGGGTGCAGGGCGTGCCGGGGTCGAAGGCGGGGCGGCGGCTCGGGCTGCTGCGGCGCGACGTGCGCACGCGCAACGTGTTCAACGCCGACGAGACGATCGAGGTGCTGGAGCAGGCGGGGTTCGGCCTGGTGGAGATGGGGCACGTCTCGTTCGTCGAGCAGGTCGCCGCGTTCCGCGAGGCGGAGGCGGTGTTCGGCGTGCTCGGCTCGGGGCTGACGGGGCTGATCTACTCGCCGGACGGCGTGCGGGCGATGACGGTGGCGCCGGCGAACTGGCGCGACGTGTTCTTCCACGCGCTGCTGCAGGCGCGCAGCGCGCTGTACTCCGACGTGCTCGGCACGCCGCTGTGGGACGGCGAGGGGGTGGACCGCGACGCGCCGTTCTTCCTGCGGCGGCGCGACATCCTCAACGGGCTGGAGCGGATCATGCTGCCCGAGTCCGAGGTGGCGCCGCGCGGGCTGGTCAATGTGTGCGGGATGGTGCTTCCGCGGCGGCTGACGCATGCGGCGGTGGATTTCGAGTTCCGGGTCGGGCCGAACACGGCGACGCGGCGCGAGGACGGGTGGGCGGACCCGGAGGTCGAGGCGACCTGGACGCTGGGCGCCGAGAGCCGGCTGGTGCTGCCGATCGGCGAGGGCACGGGGCCGCTGCTGCTGGAGCTGGTGCTGTCGACGTCGCTGGCGCCGCCGCACCTGGTGTCGCGGCCGCTGCAGGTCAGCGTGGGGGGCGTCGAGCTGGCGCCGATCGTGGTCGCGGGGCCGGGGACGTACGACGTCGAGCTGCCGCGCGAGTGCGTGCGGGACGGGCGGCTGGAGTTCCACTTCCGGCACCCGATCGTCACCTCGCCGCACGACCTGGGCGTGAGCCCGGACGAGCGGCACCTGGCGATCTCGTTCCACAGGCTGCGGGTGAGGCAGCTCCAGGGATAGGAAGGAAGCAGTTCTTTCTTGAAAGAAAGAACCAAAAAACTTTTGCCACCTAGTTCTTTTCTAACGTGCAAAGTCTTTTTGCTTCTTTTTCTTTAGAAAAAGAAGGCCTTGCCTTACTGGCTTTCCTTGCGGGCGAGGGGCGGGACGAACAGCGGCGCGGTGTCCCAGGGGAACAGGATCCAGGTGTCCTGTGGCACCTCGGCGACCCAGGTGTCGGCCAGGGACTGTCCGGCGGGCTTGGCGTAGAGGCAGGCGAAGTGCGCGCGGGGCAGGATCTCGCGGACGAGGCGAGCGGTGCTGCCGGTGTCGACGAGGTCATCGACGATCAGGAAGCCCTCGCCGTCGCCGGCGGCCGTGGGGGCCTTGAGCAGGGTGGGGGTGCCGAGCGACTCGTCGTCGTAGCTCAGCACGGCGACGCTCTCGACCAGGCGGCAGTCCAGCTCGCGGGCGACGATGGCGGCGGGGATCAGGCCGCCGCGGGCGATGGCGACGATGCCGCGGAACGGGGCCAGCGGCATCAGGGTGGCGGCCAGGGTGCGCGCGTCGCGGTGCAGCTGGTCCCAGGTCACGGTGGCGTAGGTCTGGGCCATCGGGGCGGTCCTTCCGGCGAACGGGTTGACGGGGCGAAGAAGCAGATGCGGCGCCGGTTGCCAAGGCGCGGGCGCGGCGAGGTTTCCAAAGGCGGGGGTTTGAGGGAGTCTGGGGCCGGGCCCCGGCGCCGCGCGCGTCGCGGGCCCGCATCACGGCCGTGCGCGCGGGATCGGGCGGGCGCGGCCGGCATCGGGGAGACGGGTTTCATGGGCGACACACGGCAGGCAAGTCGGCTGCGCGACTTCCACCATCCCGGCCGCAGCCCGGTGTATGCGACGCACGGCATGGCGGCGACGTCGATGCCGGTGGCGACGCTGGCGGCGGTGGACGTGCTGCGGAGCGGGGGCAACGCGGTGGACGCGGCGGTCGCGGCGGCGGCGGTGCTGGCCGTGGTCGAGCCGCATTCGACCGGGATCGGGGGGGACTGCTTCTGCCTGTACAAGCCGGCGGGGGGCGCGGTGGTGGCGCTCAACGGGTCGGGGCGGGCGCCGGCGGGGGCGAGCCTGGAGGGGCTGCGGGCCGTGGGATACGGGGCGCCGGACCTGCGCTCGCCGCACACGGTGACGGTGCCGGGGGCGGTGGGGGCGTGGCAGGCGCTGCTCGACGCGCACGGCACGCGGGGGTTTGGCGAGCTGCTGCGGCCGGCGATCGGGTATGCGGAGGAGGGCTTCGCGGTGACGCCGCGGGTGAGTGCGGACTGGGCGGCGGAGGTGGACAAGCTGCGGGCGCAGGGGACGGCGTCGTTCCTGCCGGGCGGCGTGGCGCCGGTGCCGGGCGACGTGTTCCGCCAGCCGGCGCTGGGGCGGACGCTGCGGCGCATCGCCGAGCGCGGGGCGGCGGGGTTCTACGAGGGCGAGGTCGCGGCGGGGATCGTTGCGACGCTGCGCGCGCGGGGCGGGCTGCACACGGAGCAGGACTTCGCGGAGGGGCTGGGGGCGGCGATGTTCGTCGATCCGATCAGCGCGGAGTGGCAGGGGCACAGGGTCTGGGAGTGCCCGCCGAACGGGTCGGGGCTCGTGGTGCTGATGATCCTGGGGATCCTGGAGGCGCTCGGGCCGGCGCCGGACGGGCCGTTGGGGGCGGTGCGGCTGCACCGGCACATCGAGGCGGCACGGCTGGCGTTCCGCGACAGGGACGCGTTCGTGGCGGACCCGTCGCAGGTCGAGGTGCCGGTGGCGCGGCTGCTGGACCGCGCGTACCTGGCGTCGCTGGCGGGGCTGATCGACGACAGGCGGGCGATGCCGGTGATGCCGCTGGCGGGGGAGGCGGTGCTGCCGCGGCACCGCGACACGGTGTATCTCAGCGTGGTCGATCGCGACGGCAACGCGTGCAGCTTCATCAACTCGCTGTTCATGAGCTTCGGCAGCGGCATTCTCGCCGAGGAGTCCGGGGTGATGCTGCACAACCGGGGCTTCGGGTTCCGGCTGGAGGAGGGGCATCCGAACTGCATCGCGCCCGGCAAGCGGCCGATGCACACCATCCTGCCGGCGATGCTCACGCAGGCCGGCGAGGCGGTCATGTCGTTCGGGGTCATGGGCGGGCACTTCCAGCCGATGGGGCAGAGCCTGCTGCTCAGCAACGTGCTGGAGCACGGGCTCGACGTGCAGCAGGCCATCGACCTGCCGCGGCTGTTCCCGTTCGCGGGCAAGGTCGAGGTCGAGCGCGGGGTGCCGGAGTCCGTCGTCGCACGGCTCGCGGGGATGGGGCACGTGCCGGAGCTGCTCGAGGTGCCGCACGGGGGCGCGCAGGCGATCTGGATCGACCGGGGGCGCGGCGTGCTCGTGGGGGGGTCGGAGCCGAGGAAGGACGGGCTGGCGCTGGGGTACTGACAGGAAGCAAGGCCGGGCTTTGCCCGGACCCACCAGGGGCGAGCCGCCCCTGGACCGGCCTCCCTGGCGGCACACGGGCGGGGGCGGTGCGGCAGACCCGGGTCGGGGTTTCCAAAGGCGAGCCTCTGGCGGAGTCCAGAGGCAGAGCCTCTGGCCTTACTTTGCCCCCGCGCAGACGATGTTGGAGACGGCGCGGCGGAGGCTGGCGATGCCGGTTTCGCGGTGGCGCGACGGGTGGACGCGGTTGGTGAGCAGCGTCCAGGCCAGGCCGCGCGGGCGGTCGATCCACAGGCCGGTGCCGGTGAAGCCGAGGTGGCCGATCGTGCCCGGCGAGCAGAGGCTGCCGCCGGACCAGCCCTCGTGGGGGAGCTCCCAGCCGAGGCCGCGCGGCGTGGGCAGGGCGCGCTGCGGGCGGACCATCAGGTCGAGCGAGGCGGGGCTGAGCCAGGTACCCTGGAGGATGGCCAGGGCGCTGTCGAGCACGGCGTCGGCGGTGCCGAACAGGCCGGCGTGGCCGGCGAGGCCGCCCAGGGCGGCGGCGTTCTCGTCGTGGACCTCGCCGCGCAGGGTGCGGCCGCGCCAGTGGCAGTGCTCGGTCGCGGCGGCGCGTTCGGGGCCGGGGGAGGCGACGAGGCCCGGCGGGAGAGGGGCGTCGGGGGCGAGGCGGTCGGCGAGAAGGCCGAGCAGGATGAAGTTGATGTCGGAGTAGGCGGGGGGGCCGGCGGGCCAGTCGCGCTGCAGGACGAGCGCTTTGAGGGCCGCGGGGTTGGTGCCCCAGGTGTAGAGCGGCTCGACGGCGGGCAGCGCGGTGCGGTGGGCGAGGCAGTCGCGCAGGGTGAGGGCGCGGACGAAGTGGGCGGGCTGGTACTGGCGCAGGTCGGGGAGGTGCGTGGAGAGGGGGTCGTCCAGGTCGGCGAGGCCGCGCTCGACCAGGCGCAGGATCGCGGGGGTGGTGTGGAGGACCTTCGTGAGGCTGGCGAGGTCGAACAGGGTGTCGGCGTGGACCGGGTCGGGGGTGGGGGCGAGGCTGGTGACGCCGCCGTGGCGGGTGGCGCGCGTGCCGTCGGCGCGGACGAGGCCGAGGGAGGCGCCGGGGATGCGGGCGGCGGCCAGGGCGGCGGCGACGTGGGCGAAGGCCTGGTCGGCGAGGGCGTCCAGGGTCATGGGCGCGCGGGGAGGAAGCAAGGCCGGGCTCTGCCCGGACCCGCAAAGGGTCCGAGGACCCTTTGATCCCTTGACTTAAGTATTGGATTCTCAAGGCGAGCCTTGAGCGGAGTCCAGAGGCAGGACCTCTGGCCTTGCTTGCTTCCGGTCGTCACACGTCGAGTTCCTCGACGGTGCGGGCGCGCTCCTGGATGAACTGGAAGCGCAGCTCGGGGCGGCGGCCCATCAGGCTTTCCACGACCTCGTCGGTGCGGAGGCGGTCCTCGCCGGCGGCGACGACCTTGAGCAGGGTGCGGCGCTTCGGGTCCATGGTGGTTTCCTTGAGCGCGCTGGGAGGCATTTCTCCCAAACCTTTGAACCTGCTGGTTTCCACCTTGGCGTTGGGCTTGAAGGCGGTCTTCATCTTGCGGGCGCGGTCGGCGTCGTTCATCGCGTAGACGGACTTCGCGCCGTGGGTCAGGCGGAACAGCGGGGGCTGGGCGAGGTAGATGTGGCCGTCGCGGATCAGGCCGGGGAGCTCGCGGTAGAAGAAGGTCATGAGGAGGGAGGCGATGTGGGCGCCGTCCACGTCGGCGTCGGTCATGATGATGACGCGGCCATAGCGCAGGCGGGTGGCGTCGAAGCGGTCGCCGACGCCGCAGCCGAGGGCCTCGACGAGGTCCTTCAGCTCCTGGTTCTGGCGGAGTTTCTCCGTGGACGCGCTGGCGACGTTGAGGATCTTGCCGCGGAGCGGGAGGACGGCCTGGGTGGCGCGGTCGCGGGCCTGCTTGGCGGAGCCGCCGGCGCTGTCGCCCTCGACCAGGAAGATCTCGGTGTCGGCGGCGTTCTCCTTGGTGCAGTCGGCGAGCTTGCCGGGGAGGCGCAGGCGGCGGGTCGCGGACTTGCGGGGGGTGTCCTTGGCCTCCTTGCGGCGCAGGCGGTCCTCGGCGCGCTCGATGGTGAAGGCGAGCAGGGCGTCGGACTGCGCGGGGTGGGCCGCGAGCCAGTGGTCGAAGCGGTCGCGGAGCGCGGTCTCGACCAGGCGGGCGGCCTCGGGGCTGGTGAGCTTCTCCTTGGTCTGGCCCTGGAACTGGGGGTCGCGGACGAAGGCGGAGAGCTTGGCGGCGAGGACGCCGGAGAGGTCGTCGGCGGTGACCTGGAGCGCGCGCTTGTTGCTGCGCTGCTCGCCCCAGGCGCGCAGGCCGCGCAGGAGGGCGGCGCGCAGGCCGGCCTCGTGGGTGCCGCCCTGGGGCGTGGGCACGGTGTTGCAGTAGGAGTGCAGGAAGGCCTCGCCGGACTCCATCCAGGCGAGCGCCCACTCGACGCGGCCTGTGGAGGCGCCCTTTGCGTCGGGGGGGAGGGCGGCCTCGCCGGCCCAGATCTCGGGGATGGCGCGGGGGGCGTCGGCGATGTCGGCGTCCAGGCTGTCGCGCAGGCCGCCGGGGAAGTGCAGCTCGGCCTCGGCGGGGATGTCGGCGGGGCGGGGCAGCGCGGGGTCGCAGGACCAGCGGATGCGGACGCCGCGGAACAGGTAGGCCTTCGAGCGGCACAGGCGGTAGAGGCGGGCGGGGGCGAACTGCAGGGCCGCGAAGATCTCGGGGTCGGGGTGGAAGCGGATCTGGGTTCCGCGGCGGTTCTGCACGGGGCCGGCGTTCTGCAGCTTCGTGGTGGGCTTGCCGCGGCTGTAGGTCTGGCGCCAGAGGACGCGGTCGCGGGCGACCTCCACCTCCATCAGGTCGGAGAGGGCGTTGACCACGGAGGAGCCGACGCCGTGCAGGCCGCCGGAGGTTTCGTAGGACTTGCCGGAGAACTTGCCGCCCGAATGCAGTGTGGTAAGGATGACCTCCAAGGCGCTGAGTTTCTTGTATTTCGGGTGGGGGTCGACGGGGATGCCGCGGCCGTTGTCGCGCACGGTCAGGGTGTTGCCGGCTGCGAGCGTCACCTCGATCAGGCTGGCGTGGCCGGCGACGGCCTCGTCCATGCTGTTGTCGATGATCTCGGAGGCGAGGTGGTGGAGGGCGTTCTCGTCGGTGCCGCCGATGTACATGCCGGGGCGGCGGCGCACGGGCTCCAGGCCCTCCAGGACCTCGATGTCCTTGGCAGTGTAGCTGTCGCGGTTGTCGTCGGGCGGGGTGAACAAGTCGTTCATGCTGCGTTCCCTGTCTCGTCGCACCGTAACTGCGGTGGCGGGCGGGAACAAGCAAGGCGGGCGGTGACGCGGGGTGACGGCGTCGGGCCGCTGCAGGGTGGCGCGGCATGGCAGGAGGCGCCATGCCGCGTGGCCTGGTCGGCGGCGCGACTGGTCCGGCCGGCGCCGCCTTGTCCGGCAGGTGTCAGCGGCTGCCTTTGCCGTCACCGTCGCGCATCTCGCCGGTCGGCTCCTGGACGTGGGCCTCGAGGAACCACAGCTGCTTGTCGATGCCGCGCGAGACCTCGGTGAGCAGGTCGGCGGTGCCGGCGTCGCCCGCCTCGTCGGTGTCGTCGATGTTCTCGCGCACCGCGTTGGCGAACACGGAGTAACGGTCGATCAGCGCCGCGAGGTGGTCGGCGACGGCGTAGGTGTCGACGGGGTAAGGCGTCAGCTGCGACTTGGCCGCGACCTCGGCGGCGGTGCCGCGCGCGGTGCCGCCGAGCTGGGCGATGCGCTCGGCCATCATGTCGTTCCACTCGTCCTGGTCGGTGCGGAAGCCGTCCAGCATGAGGTGGACGCCGATGAACTGCGGGCCCTTGAGGTTCCAGTGCGCCTGCTTGGTG
>JBPBQS010000169.1:0-16495 GCA_050920955.1 Janthinobacterium lividum
GCAGCAAGCAAGGTCGAGGCTCCGCCTCGAACTCCGCCAAAGGCTGCGCCCTTGGAACGCGCCCCTTAAGTCAAGGGATCGAAGGGTCCTCGGACCCTTTGCGGGTCCAGGGCTGAGCTCTGGCCTTCACCCGAACGGGTTGCGCACCGTCTTCGTGGGCTCCGCCTTCGCCGCCGGCGCGTGCTGCGGCAGCGCCGGGTCCCCCGACAGCGCCTTCACCACGTCGCCCAGCAACGCCAGCAGCGCCTGCGCCTGCGCCAACCCCGCCTTGTCGCGCGTGATCTCCCCCTCGCCGTAGAGCGCAATCCGGTCCCGCCCGTTCTCGGCGGTGAGCCCGGCTACCGTGGTCGAGGCGGTGTCGTCGGCGAACGGGGCGAAGGCGGTCATGGGCTGCTCCTCGGCTTGCGCCGGCTGCGCCCCGGCTTCGGCAGGGCGATCGCGTTGATCCTGGCATCGGCCGACAGCGAGGGGAACGGGTCGAAGCCGATCCGCGCGCTCAGCTGCGCGATCGACACCACCCGGCAGCGCGACGGATCGCGGTTCGCGCACACGTACGCCGCCGCCCCCACCCCCGGCTCCAGCACCGCCTTGAACACCGCCGACGGCACCAGCTCCCCCGCCGGCAGCGACCGCAGGTCCTTCCCGAAGAACACCGGCCCCGTCACGACGTAGACCCCCCCGTCCTGCGTCTCGGCGAGCCTGCGCACGGCCGCCTCGATCCTGCTCCAAAGCCCGCGGTTCAGCTTGGGCGCCTGCGGCACGATGTTGGCCATGCTGAAGCTGGCGTGCTGGCTCTCCTCGTCCGCCATGTCGCCCGACGGCGTCATGTGCCCGCGATCGAACCCGGAGCGCACGTAGTCCTCCGGCTCCGCCCGGTCCGCCTCCGGCAGCGCCTCCTCCGCATGGAACGCGTCCACCCGCTCGAGCCCGCGCGCGCCCTCCACGCTGGCCGGCGTGGGATGCTCGGCCGACCACACCGGCCCGCGCGACACCCCCGACGCCAGCACCGCATACGCCCCGAAGCACAGCGCATGGCTCCGCACCGCCAGCCGCTGGTTGATCAGCGCCGGCGGCCTCCCCCCGGCGAACACCGCATCGCACGGCGCCGCGAGGGCCGGCGCCACGACCACGCACAGCAGCGCGCACCCGGCGACCGCGGCGCGCGCCACGAACCCCGCCGCCCGCGACCTGCGGAGCACTCCCGACCCGACCCGAACCCTGTCCTGAACCATGCACCCTGCCACGCCAAAGGAAGAAAGAGTGTTCTTTCTTGAAAGAAAGAACCAAAGAACTTCTGCCCATTGGGCCTCAGGCCAGCCGGGCGGCACCGGAGCCAAACGGACAAAGTCTTTTTGCTTCTTTTTCTTCCGAAAAAGAAGGCCTTGCTTTCTTCCCTTTCCGTGCAAACCCCTCACCGGCTCCAGGCAACGCTCACGTCTGCACCCGCGGGCAGAAGAACGTCGAGCGCGCCGACTGCACCACGCGCTGCACGCCGCCGCACTTCGGCATTCCCGGGCAGCGCTCGCAGGGCTCCCCCTCGCGCCCGTAGACCTTCCACGCGTTCTGGAACCACCCCAGCTCGCCGTCGGGCTGCACGTAGTCGCGCAGCGAGGACCCCCCCGCCGCGATCGCCTCCCCCAGCACCGCCCGGATCGCGTCGACGAGCCGCCCCGCCCGCGCGCCCGGCACCGTCATCGCGAGCCGGGTCGGCGACACGCCCGCGCGGAACAGCGCCTCGCACACGTAGATGTTGCCGAGCCCCGCCACCAGCCGCTGGTCGAGCAGCGCCGCCTTGATCGACGTCCGCCGCCCCCGCAGCCGCTCCGACAGCACCTCGGCATCGAACCCCGGCTCCAGCGGTTCCGGCCCCAGCGCCGCGAGCAGCCTGTGCCCGTCCTCCGCCTCCGTTCGCACGAGATCGAGCGACCCGAACCGCCTGGGATCGACGAACCCCACGCGCCACCCGTCGTCCGTCTCGATCACCAGGTGCTCGTGCCGCCCGGGCGCATCCGGCTCCGAGCGGTCCACGTTCATCCGCCCCGACATCCCCAGGTGGACGAGCACGCTGTCCCCCCCGTCGAGCCGCATGAGGATGTACTTCCCCCGCCTGCGGAACCCCTCGACCCGCGCCCCGCACAGCCTGCTCGCCAGCCCCGGCGGCACCGCCCAGCGCAGGTCCGGCCGGTGCACGGCGGCGCGCGCGATCAGGCGCCCCTCCAGCCTGGCGCGCAGCCCGCGCATCACTGTCTCGACTTCTGGGAGTTCCGGCATGGCGCACCGCTACGCTATGTTGCCCCCGTGATGAACCCCCCCTCCGCCCACCCCCCCTCGCCCGGCGCCCCGCCCGCGCCGGACACCGCCGACTTCGGCTACCGCAGCGTCCCGCGCGACGCGAAGAAGCCCATGGTCCGCGCCGTGTTCGACAGCGTCGCCAGCCGCTACGACGTGATGAACGACCTGATGTCGCTCGGCGTGCACCGCGTCTGGAAGTCCGCCTTCGCCACCCAGCTCCGCCCCACCCCCCGCCACACCCTGCTCGACCTGGCCGGCGGCACCGGCGACATCGCCTTCGGCTGGCGCGCCCGCGGCGGCGGCCCCGCGATCCTCTCCGACATCAACGCCGCGATGCTCTCCGTCGGCCGCGACCGCGCCGGCGCCCAGAACATCGACGGCATCCGCTTCCTCGTCGCCGACGCCGAGATGCTCCCCCTGCCGTCGTGCAGCGTCGACGTCGTGTCCATGGCCTTCGGCCTGCGCAACTGCACCGACAAGGACGCCGTCCTGCGCGAGGCCCGCCGCGTCCTCAAGCCCGGCGGCCGCTTCCTCTGCCTGGAGTTCTCCCGCGTCCAGGTCGCAGCCCTCGCCCCGGTCTACGACGCCTGGTCCTTCGGCGTGCTGCCCCGCCTCGGCGCGATGGTCGCCGGCGACGCCGACAGCTACCGCTACCTCGCCGAGAGCATCCGCACCTTCCCCGACCAGGAAACCCTCGCGGGGATGATGCGCACCGCCGGCCTCGCCCGCGTCGAGGTCCGCAACCTCTCGGGCGGCATCGCCGCGATCCACTCCGGCTGGCGGCTGTGAAGCAAGGAAGGCCAAAGGCTCCGCCTCTGGACTCTGCCAAAGGCTGCGCCCTTGGAACGCCTCCCTTAAGTAAAGGGATCAAAGGGTCCTCGGACCCTTTGCGGGTATGGGCAGAGCCCATGCTTCCTTGCCCGTGACGCCCCCCCGCGTCCTCCTGATCGTCTCCGGCGGGATCGCCGCCTACAAGTCCCTCGAGCTGGTCCGCCTGCTCGCGAAGTCCGGCATCGCCGTGCGCTGCGTGCTGACCGACGCCGGCGCCCGCTTCGTGACCGCGCTGAGCCTGCAGGCCCTGACCGGCGAGCGCGTCCACACCGACCTCTGGTCGCTCACCGACGAGAGCGAGATGGGCCACATCGAGCTGTCTCGCTCCGCCGACCTGGTCGTGGTCGCCCCCGCCTCGGCCGACATCCTCGCCCGCATGGCCGCCGGCCTCGCCTCCGACCTCGCCACCACGCTCCTGCTCGCGACCGACACGCCCGTCCTCGTCGCCCCCGCGATGAACGTCCGCATGTGGACCCACCCCGCGACGATCGCGAACCTGGCCACCCTCGCCGCCCGCGGCGTCACCGTCATTGGCCCCGACGTCGGCGTGATGGCCTGCAACGAGACCGGCCCCGGCCGCCTCGCCGAGCCCCCCGCGATCCTCGCCGCGATCCAGGCCCTGCTCGCCCCCCCGCAGCCCCTGTCCGGTCGCCACGCCCTCGTCACCGCCGGCCCCACGCACGAGCCCATCGACCCCGTCCGCTACCTCGCCAACCGCAGCAGCGGCCTGCAGGGCTACGCCATCGCCGCCGCCCTCGCGTCCCTCGGCGCCCGCGTGACCCTGGTGAGCGGCCCCACCGCCCTCCCCGACCCGCCCGGCGTGTCCACGCGCCGCGTCGAATCCGCCCGCGAGATGCTCGCCGCCTGCGAGGCCGCGCTGCCCGCCGACATCGCCGTATGCGCCGCCGCCGTGGCCGACTGGCGCGCCGCCGACCCCGCCCCCCACAAGATGAAGAAGACCCCCGACACCGCCCCCCCAACCCTGACGCTGGTCGCCAACCCCGACATCCTGGCGACCCTGTCCCACCCCGGCTCCGCCCGCCCCCGCCTCGTCGTGGGCTTCGCCGCCGAAACCGAGAACCTCGCCGCCAACGCCACCGCCAAGCGCACCCGCAAGGGCTGCGACTGGATCGTGGCCAACGACGTGGGCGCGCACACCGGCACCATGGGCGGCGACAGCAACACGGTGCTCCTCCTCACCCCCGTCGGCACGGAGTCCTGGGACCGCATGCCCAAGACCGCCGTCGCCCGCCGCCTCGCCCAGCGCATCGCCGACTCCCTCGCCTGAGCCCCTGGCCCGCCCGCCCCCGCCGTGCGATGCCCGCGCCGAACCCAGGGGGAGGCGGCCCGATGGCGCCCGAGATCGAGATCACCATCCTTGACCCCCGCCTCCACGACTGGGGCCTGCCGCAGCGCCAGTCCGACATGGCCGCCGCGATCGACCTGCACGCCTGCCTCGACGCCCCCCTGGTCCTGCCCCCCGGCTCTCCCCCCGTCCTGGTCCCCGCCGGCTTCGCGATGCACATCGCCGACCCCGGCGTCGCCGCCCTGATCCTGCCGCGCTCCGGCGCCGGCCACCGCCGCGGCCTGGTCCTCGGCAACCTGGTCGGCCTGATCGACCCCGACTACACCGGCCCGCTGATGGTCAGCGCCTGGAACCGCAACGCCCCCGGCGGCGAGACCGTGACCATCGAGCCTGGCGAACGCCTCGCCCAGCTCGTCTTCGTCCCCGTGCTCCACCCCACCCTGCGCGTGGTCGACACGTTCTCCGAACTCACCAAGCGCGGCACCGCAGGCTTTGGCTCCACCGGGTAACAAGCAAGCATGGGCTCCGCCCAAACCCGCCAGGGGCGAGCCGCCCCTGGACCGGCCTCCTAAGTAAAGCCAGTCCAGGGCGGCTCGCCCTGGCGGAGTTTGAGGCAGCGCCTCAACCTTGCTTCACCGAACTGCCACGCGCCCCCGCCGTGACAGCCCGCCACCGTCCGGGCTAAGTCCCCCCGACCCACGCAGGCGGCGCCCATGTCCGACACGACCTTCCCCGCCTTCGCCTCGGTGCGCCGGCTCCCCAACCTGCTCGACATCGCCGCGATGATCGTGATCGCCGCCGGCATCATCGCGCTCGCGACCTCCGCGCGCCACACCTTCGGCCCGCTGGACGCGCCCGAGGCGACGGTGATCCACCTCGACCCGTCCTACCTCCCCGCCTACGCGCTCCGCACCACCCTGCGCATGTTCGCCGCACTCGCGTGCTCGCTGCTCTTCACCTTCACCTACGCGACCTGGGCCGCGAAGAGCCGCCGCGCCGGCCTCCTCCTGGTCCCGTTGCTCGATATCCTGCAGTCCGTGCCGATCCTGGGCTTCCTGAGCTTCACGGTCGTGTTCTTCATGAGCCTGTTCCCCGGCCGCGTGCTGGGCGCCGAGGTCGCGGTGATCTTCGCAATCTTCACCAGCCAGGCCTGGAACATGGCCTTCTCCCTCTACCAGTCGCTGACCACCCTGCCCGCCGACCTCGACGAGGCCTGCCGCGGCTTCCGCCTCTCCACGTGGCAGCGCTTCTGGCGCCTGGAGGTGCCCTTCGCCATGCCCGGCCTGGTGTGGAACACCATGCTGTCCCTTTCCGGCGGCTGGTTCATGGTCGTCGCCTCCGAGGCGATCAGCGTCGGCAACACCACCTTCAAGCTCCCCGGCATCGGCTCCTACGTCGCGACCGCGCTGGACGAGCGCGACATCCGCGCCGTCGGCTACGCGATCCTCGCCATGCTCGTGGTGATCCTGGCCTACGACCAGCTCCTGTTCCGCCCCCTCGTCGCCTGGTCCGCCAAGTTCCGCGTCGAGACCACCCAGGGCGCCACCGCGAAGGACCCCTGGGTCCTGGCCCTGCTGCGCCGCACGCAGTTCCTGCGCTGGTGCGTCGACCGCTTCGGCGACCTGTTCAACGCCGTCTCCGGCCTTCGCCTGTCCCTCGGCCTCCGCCCGCGCACCCGCCGCCCCCCCAGCCGCGCCCGCTCTCGCGCGCTCGACACCGCCTGGGTCGCCGGCCTGCTCGCCGTCGTCGCGCTCGCGATGTGGCAGATCGTCGCCTTCTGCGCCGGCACCCTGAGCCTGGCCGACGTCGGCACCGCGCTCCTGCTCGGCTGCTACACCCTGGCCCGCGTCCTCATCCTGATCGTGCTGGCCTCGCTGCTGTGGCTTCCGGTCGGCGTCTGGCTCGGCCTGCGCCCGGTCTGGGCCCGCCGCGCGCAGCCGGTGGTGCAGTTCCTCGCCGCCTTCCCCGCCAACCTGTTCTTCCCGATCTTCGTCGTCGCCATCGTCCACTTCTCGCTCAACCCGCAGATCTGGCTGACGCCCCTGATGATCCTGGGCACCCAGTGGTACATCCTGTTCAACGTGATCGCCGGCGCCGCCGCCTTCCCTGGCGACCTGCAGGAGGTCTCCGCCAACTTCCGCGTCGGCGGCCTGCTGTGGTGGCGCCGCGTCATCCTGCCCGGCATCTTCCCGTACTTCGTGACCGGCCTGATCACCGCCTCGGGCGGCGCCTGGAACGCGGCGATCGTCTCCGAGGTCGCGTCCTGGGGCGACACGAAGCTGCACGCCAGCGGCCTGGGCTCCTACATCGCCGACGCCACCGCCGCCGGGAACACGCCCCGCGTCGTCCTCGGCGTCGTCGTGATGTCGGGCTTCGTCGTCCTGTGCAACCGCTTCGCCTGGCGCCCCCTCTACACCTACTCGACCCGCCGGCTGACGCTCTGACCGGCCGGGAAGAAAGCAGGCATGGGCCCTGCCCAAACCCGCCAAGGACCAGGGGTCCTTGGATCCCCATCCCTTAAGTAAGGCCAGTCCAGGGCGGCTCGCCCTGGCGGAGTCCAGAGGCAGCGCCTCTGGCCTTGCTTCCTTCCCGACGCCGCCGCCAAGGACCCCGCTCATGGACGCAGCCCCCCTCGCCGAGCCCCTGATCGAGGTCCGCCACATCCGGCAGGCCTACACCAAGGACTCCGCCGCCGACCTGATCGTCCTCGACGACGTGGACCTGACCCTGCGCGAGGGCGAGATCGTGGGCCTCCTCGGCCGCTCCGGCTCGGGCAAGTCCACCCTCCTGCGCATCGTCTCCGGCCTGATCGCGCCGACCGCCGGCGAGGTCCTGTGGCGCGGCAAGCCCCTGCACGGCCCCGCGCCGGGCGTCGCCATGGTGTTCCAGTCCTTCGCCCTCTTCCCCTGGCTCACCGTCCAGGAGAACGTCGAGATCGGCCTGGAGGCCCAGGGCATCCGCCGTGCAGAGCGCGAGAAGCGCGGCGAGGCGGCGATCGATCTGATCGGCCTCGGCGGCTACGAGGGCGCCTACCCCAAGGAGATGTCCGGCGGCATGCGCCAGCGCGTCGGCCTGGCCCGCGCCCTCGTCGTGCACCCCGACCTCCTCCTCATGGACGAGCCCTTCTCCGCGCTCGACGTGCTGACCGCCGAGACCCTGCGCACCGACCTCATCGACCTGTGGAGCGACGGCAAGCTCCCGGTGAAGTCCATCCTGATGGTCACCCACAACATCGAGGAGGCCGTCCTCATGTGCGACCGCATCCTCGTGTTCTCGTCCAACCCCGGCCGTGTCGCGCACGAGCTGAGCGTGCCCTTCCCCCACCCCCGCAACCGCCACGACGTGGCGTTCCGCAAGTTCGTCGACGACATCTACGCGCTGATGACCCGCCGCGCCGCCTCCGTCCCCGCCCCGCGCACCGCGGCCGAGACCGCCGCCGCCGAGGCGCAGACCGCGCTGCACCCCGTCTCCACCAACCTCCTCGCCGGCCTGCTCGAAACCCTCGCCGCCGACCCCTACAAGGGCCGCGCCGACCTCCCCCTCCTCGCCGAGCGCCTCCAGCTCGAGTTCGACGACCTGCTCCCCCTGGGCGAGACCCTCCAGCTCCTCGGCTTCGCGGAGTTCGAGGAGGGCGACATCCGCCTCACCGACAAGGGCCGCGAGTTCGTCGACGCCGAGACCGACGCCCGCAAGGAGCTGTTCGGCCAGGCCCTTCGCGCCCGCGTCCGCCTCGCCGCCACCATCCGCCAGGTCCTCGACGAGCGCTGGAACCACAAGGCGTCGGCCGTGCGCTTCCGCGACGAGCTGGAGGACCACATGTCGCCGGACTACGCCGACGACACCCTGCGCGCCGTCATCGCCTGGGGCCGCTTCGCCGAGCTCTACGCCTACGACGAGGAGGCCGACCAGTTCTTCCTCGACGACGAGGAGTAGCGCCCGGTGCCGCCGCCCGACGACCGCCGCCTCCTGTCCGCGGCCGTGACCCTGGCCCTGGTCGCCTTCGTCTGGCCGGTGCTCGTCCACGCCCGCGCCTTCCGCGTCGAGGCCGCGATCGGCGCGGCCCTGGCGCTCGCCTGGGCGCTGATGGTCGCCGCCCTGCTCTGGCGCTCGGGCCTGCGCCGCCTGTGGCTGGCGATGCTCCTGCCGTTCGTCGTCTGGTGGCCGCTGATGTTCGCGTTCATGGCCGAGTGACACGGCCGAAGAAAGGTCGGGCGCCGCCCGAACCCGCAAAGGGCCTGAGGCCCTTTGATCCCTTTACTTAAGGGAAGCCATCCAAGGGGCTTCCCTTGGCGGAGTCCAGAGGCAGCGCCTCTGGCCTTGCTTCCTTCAGGCCTCGAACAGCCCCTGCCCCACGAACCCGCCCTCCGCCACGCCCCCCGGGCAGGCGAACAGCCCGCCCCCGGTGTGCGTGACGTACTGGTTCATCATGTCCAGCTTCGACATCTTCTCGAACACCGGCATGAACGCCTCGCGCGGGTCGCGCTGGTAGCAGATGAACAGGAGCCCCGCGTCGTACTCGAGCCCCTGCCGCCACGGCGGCCAACGCTCGGCGACCATGCTGATCCCGTCGTTGTACGAATAACCCCGCCGCAGCATGTCCGCCCCGCCGTTGCTCGCCGCCGCCGCCAGCCTGACGTGCGCCGACTCCGGGATCACCAAATTCCCGTCCGCATCCACCGCATCGAGATCGAGCGGATCGAACTCGCTCTTCCCGCCCAGCGGCGCGCCCGACACCTTGTGCCGCCCGACCACCTGCTCCTGGAACTCGACCTCTGTCCCGTCCCAGTGCTCCAGCGCGATCCGGATGCGCCGCACGACCAGGTAAGACCCGCCCCGCATCCACGCCGGCCCGTCATCGCCGACCCACACCGCGTCCTTCGTCGCCGGCCCCACGTCGCCGCCCACGGCCTCCATCGGCCGGTTCGACAGCGGGTTCTGCGTCCCGTCCTTGAACCCCATCAGGTTCCGCGGCGTGTCGTTCGCGGCGAAATTGGCGGAAAACCCCGCCTGCACCCAGCGCAGCACCGCCACCCCGTCCGCCATGCGCGCGAGCTGACGCACTGCGTGGAACGCCACCTGCGGATCGTCCGCGCACGCCTGCACCGACAGGTCGCCCCCGCTGCGCCCCTCCTGCAGCTGGTCCCCGTTGTAGCGCGGCAGGTCGACCAGCGCCTCCGGCCGCCGCGCCGCCAGCCCGTACCGGTCGTGCCCGTCGCGCTCGAACAGGCCTGGCCCGAACCCGAACGTGACGCTCAGCCGCGCCGGCGCCAGCCCGAACGCCTCGCCGCTGTCCGTCGGCGGCCTGGTGAGGTCGGGCTCGGCCGCCTGCGCCGCCTCGCCCCGCGCCATGCGCTCCGCAGCCTGGGTCCAGCGCGCCAGCATCCCCGCCACGTCCGCCTGCCTCGTGGCCACCAGGTCGAACGCCGCGAAGTACGTGTGGCTCTGCAGCGGCGTGAGGATGCCCGCCTGCCGCACGCCCCTGAACGGCACCGCCTCGTCGCGCCCCGGCCCCTGGCTCGCCGCCGTGATCCCCTTCGCCGCCGCCTCGGCAGCCGGCAACGGCGCGGGCGCGGCCCTGGCCACCCCCGCCAGGCCGGCGACCAGCCCCCCCGCCAGGAACCCCCGGCGCGAGGCGAACGGACACCCGCTCACGACGACAACCCCGCCGCCGCCACTACTTCCGCGCCTGCACGAGCGTGTTCATGTCGTCCTGCACGAAATAGAATCCCTCGCCGTCCAGCATCATCGCCATCCCGAACAGGTCCCCGCTCCCCGGCGGCTGCTGCGCCCGGTCCGTGTCGATCCAGCGCGCATAGAGCTGGTGCCCGTCCGCCGGATCGACCTCGACGACCTGCCCGTTCAGCCCGTTGGCCACCAGCAGGTGCCCGTTCGGCGCCGTCGCCAAGGCCAGCGGCCGCTTGATGAACCCGTCCTTCGTCACCTCGCGCCCCGTCCCCGCGCTGGTCTTGCGCGTGCTCGCCTCCGGGATCGCCACCACGCGGTTCCCGATCGCGTCGGACACGAACAAGGTGTCGTTCGCCCCCAGGGCAAGCCCGGTCGGCCCGATCACGAACACCGCCTTGTCCGCCTGCTCGCCGAACCCGTCCGCCACCACCGTCTGCCCCACCACGACCGGCGGCTTGCCCGCCGGCACGTCCATCTCGATGCGCAGCACCGTCGCCTTGTTCACCACGTCCTGCCCCGGCGACCCCACGCCGAACCCGGTCATGCTGACGAACAGCGTGGCGCTGGTGCCGCGGTCCACGACCGCCATGTTCCCCCAGGGCCCGTTGATCTGCGGCCCCTTGATCACGCCCGCGAGCTGCCCCTGGTTGTCGAGCACCATCAGGCAACCGTCCTTCTTGGTCGCCGTGGTGCCGTCCTCGCTCGGCAGGCTGCCCACCACGGTCCACCCCGACTTCAGCACCGCGAGCGCCGTCGTCAGACCCACGCCCCCCGGGCACGCCGCCAGGTGACGCGGCAGCGACGCGAACACCGACAGCTTTTTCGTCGCCGGCTCCCACGCCACGATCGTGGTCCCCAGCCCCTGCAGGTTGTTGCTGTCGTTGAAGTTCGTGACCAGCACGTCGCCCTCGTGCAGCTTCCCGCTCGTCACCGGCGAGACCACCACCGCATACGGGTTCTGGTCGCCGTTGTGCGGCACCGTGGACGTCACCGTCGACTGGCGCTTGATGTGCTCCAGGTAGCCGTCCGCCGCCTTCTGGTCCGCCCGCGCCGGCACGACGCACAGCCCGACCCCGAGCGCCAGCAGCCCCCCCAGAACATGTCGCGTCATGTCGTCCGTCCCCAGCCCAGGCCCCCGCGCGTGCCGTGTGAATGCGAGTGAGTTGCATCTACTCCCGCCCGCCGCCGCAATCAAGAACCGCTCGCAACACCGCGGCGCGAGGCCGGGGAAGCAAGGTTGAGGCTCCGCCTCAAACTCCGCCAAAGGCTGCGCCCTTGGAACGCATCCCCTAAGGAGAGGGATCAAAGGGTCCTCGGACCCTTTGCGGGTCCGGGCAGAGCCCGGCCTTGCTTCCCTGCCCCACCCCGGAGCCCCGACCCATGGTCCGCTACCTGAACCCCCGCAGCGGCGAGACCTTCCCGCTCGACCCGCCCCTCTGGCGCGCCCCCGACGGCGGCCCCCTCCTCCTCACCGACATCGACCCCGCCCCCGCCGCCCTGCCCGCCCCCGGCGTCACCGGCGTCTGGCGCTGGCGCGCCGCCCTGCCCCCCCTCGCCTCCCCCCCAATTACGCTCGGCGAGGGCGCGACCCCCCTCGTCGCTCACCGCATCGGCGACGCCGCCGTGTGGATCAAGGGCGAGTGGGCCAACCCCACCGGCTCCTTCAAGGACCGCGGCACCGCCGTGATGCTCTCCCTCCTGCGCGACGCCGGCGTGCGCGACATCCTGGAGGACAGCTCCGGCAACGGCGGCGCCTCGGTCGCCGCCTACGCCGCCGCCGGCGGCATGCGCGCCACCATCCTCGCCCCCGAAGGCACCAGCCCCGCCAAGACCCTCCAGGCCCGCGCCTACGGCGCCCGCGTCGAGCTGATCCCCGGCGACCGCCAGGCCACCGCCGACGCCGCCCTCGCCCGCTCCGCCGAGGTGTTCTACGCCAGCCACGCCTGGCACCCGTTCTTCCTGCAGGGCACCAAGACCCTGGCCTACGAGCTGGTCGAGCAGCTCGGCCGCGCCCCCGACCACGTCGTGATGCCCTGCGGCGGCGGCAGCATCGTCCTGGGCTGTGCGATCGCCTTCGCCGAGATGCGCCGCGCCGGCCTGGTCGCGACCACCCCCCGCCTCTGGGCCGCCCAGCCCGAGGCCTGCGCCCCCATCGCCCGCGCCGTCCTGCGCACCGGCGACAGCCCCCCGACCCGCCCGACCATCGCCGAGGGCACCGCCATCGCCCGACCCGTCCGCGGCTCCGAGGTCGCCGCCGCCCTCCTCGCCTCGAACGGTGGCGCCGTGATGCTCGACGAGCCCGAGATCGCCGCCGCCACCCTGGCCCTCGCCCGCGCCGGCCTCTTCGTCGAGCCGACCTGCGCCCAGGCCACCGCCGCCCTCTCGCGTCTCCTGGCCCGGGGCGCGATCGCGCCGACGGAGTGCACCGTCGCCGTCCTGACAGGCACCGGCCTCAAGGCCGCCCCGCTCCTGGAACGCCTCCTCGCGGAATAGTAGGCAAGGCCAAAGGCTCCGCCTCTGGACTCTGGCCAAAGGCTGCGCCCTTGGAACGCATCCCTAAGTAAGGCCAGTCCAGGGCGGCTCGCCCTGGCGGGTCCGGGCAGAGCCCGGCCTTGCTTCCTACGCTGTCTTGTCGCCCCCGGCCCCCAGCGCCGCCTGCGCCGCCGCCAGCCGCGCGACCGGCACGCGGTACGGGCTGCACGACACGTAGTCGAGCCCGACCGACTCGCAGAACGTGATCGACGCCGGGTCGCCGCCGTGCTCGCCGCAGATCCCCATCTTGAGGTCCGGCTTCGTCACCCGCCCCTTCTCCGCCGCGAGCCGCACGAGCGCGCCGACGCCGTCGATGTCGATGGACACGAACGGGTCCTTCGGCAGGATGCCCGCCTCGACGTAGTGCGGCAGGAACTTGCCCGCGTCATCGCGCGACAGCCCGAACACGGTCTGCGTCAGGTCGTTGGTCCCGAACGAGAAGAAGTCCGCCGCCTCCGCGATCCGGTCCGCCGTCAGCGCCGCGCGCGGCAGCTCGATCATCGTCCCCACCAGGTACTCGATCGAGGCACCCGCCGCCTCGAACGCTGCCTTGGCCGCGCGATCGACCTGCGCCCGCGTGATGTCCAGCTCGCGCTTGGCGCCGATCAGCGGGATCATGATCTCCGGCACCACCGGCGAGCCGGTCTCGCGCCCGATCTCCAGCGCCGCCTCGAAGATCGCGCGCGCCTGCATCTCGTAGATCTCGGGATACGTGATCCCCAGCCGGCACCCGCGATGCCCGAGCATCGGGTTCGCCTCGCTCAGCTCCGCCGCCCGCCTGCGCACCGTCTCCACGTCCTGCCCGAGCCCCTCGGCCGCGTCGGCCAGCTCCGAGTCGCTGTGCGGCAGGAACTCGTGCAGCGGCGGATCGAGCAGCCGGATCGTCACCGGCAGCCCCGCCATGATGCGGAACAGCTCGACGAAATCCTGCCGCTGGAACGGCAGCAGCTTGTCGAGCGCGGCACGGCGCCCGCCCTCGTCGTCGGCCATGATCATCTGGCGCACGATGTTGATCCGCTCGGGCGCGAAGAACATGTGCTCGGTCCGGCACAGGCCGATGCCCTCCGCGCCGAACTTGCGCGCCGTCTCCGCGTCCAGCGGCGTCTCCGCGTTGGTCCGGACCTTGAGCCTGCGAACCCCGTCCGCCCAAGCCATCAGCGTGGCGAAGTCCTCGCTCAGGTCCGGCTCGATCATCGCGACCGACCCCGAGAACACCTCCCCCGTCGCCCCGTCCAGCGTGATCGTCTCGCCCGCCCGGATCGTGGCACCTCCCGACGACAGCGTCTGCGCGTTGTAGTCCACGCGCACGCCGCCGGCGCCGGCCACGCACGGCCGCCCCATCCCGCGCGCGACCACCGCCGCGTGGCTGGTCATGCCGCCGCGCGTGGTGAGGATGCCGCGCGCAGCGTGCATCCCGTGGATGTCCTCCGGGCTGGTCTCGACGCGCACGAGGACGACGCTCTCGCCCTTGCCCGCGCGCATCTCCGCCTCGTCCGCGCTGAACACGACCGTGCCCGACGCCGCCCCCGGGCTGGCCGGCAGCCCCTTGGAGAACAGCGTCCGCTTCGCCTTCGGATCGAGCGTGGGATGCAGCAGCTGGTCGAGCGCCTGCGGGTTGACGCGCCGCACCGCCTCCTCGCGCGTGATCAGCCCCTCGTTGGCCATCTCGACGGCGATGCGCAGGCTGGCCGCGACGGTGCGCTTCCCGCTGCGCGTCTGCAGCATGTACAGCGTGTTCTGCTGCACCGTGAACTCGATGTCCTGCATGTCGCTGTAGTGCCGCTCCAGCGTCTCGCGCACCCGCACCAGCTCGGCATAGGCCTGCGGCAGCGCGGCCTCCATGCTGACCTCGCCCGGCTTGGCCCGCGCCTGGCTCAGCGGCTGCGGCGTGCGGATGCCGGCGACGACGTCCTCGCCCTGCGCGTTGACCAGGAACTCGCCGTAGAAGGTGTTCTCCCCCGTCGACGGGTCGCGCGTGAAGCACACCCCCGTCGCGCAGTCCGCCCCCATGTTGCCGAACACCATGGCCTGCACGTTGACCGCCGTGCCCCAGTCCGCGGGGATGTCGTGCAGGCGCCGGTACGTGTTCGCCCGCGGGTTCATCCACGACCCGAACACCGCCCCGATCGCCCCCCAGAGCTGGTCGCGCGGATCCATCGGGAACGGATGCCCCGTCTCCTGGCGCACCATGGTCTTGTACTCGTCGACCACGGCCTCCCACTGCGCCGGGCTCAGCGCGGTGTCCTCGACCACGTCGGCGTCGATCTTGGCGCTCTCGATGATCTCCTCGAACCTGTGGTGGTCCACGCCGAGCACGACCGAGCCGTACATTTGGATGAACCGCCGGTAGCTGTCCCACGCGAAGCGCGCGTCCCCGGACGAGGCCACCAGCCCGGCCACCGTGTCGTCGTTCAGCCCGAGGTTGAGCACGGTGTCCATCATGCCCGGCATCGACACGCGCGCGCCCGAGCGCACCGACACCAGCAGCGGCCGCACGGGATCGCCGAACTTCAGCCCCACCGCCTCCTCGATCCGCCCGAGCGCCACCTGCAGCTGCGCGTCGAGGTCGTCCGGATAGCGCCGGTCGTTGTTGTAGAATTCGGTGCACAGCGCCGTGGTGATGGTGAAGCCGGGCGGCACGGGCAGCCCGATGCTCGCCATCTCCGCGAGGTTGGCGCCCTTGCCGCCGAGCAGGTTGCGCATGTCCGCGCGTCCCTCGTTGTGGCCGGCGCCGAAGCTGTACACCCACTGGGTCATTCTGGTCTGGTCCTCATCAGGCTGTGCGCCGCGGAGTGCACCCCGGCGGATACGAGCATAGCAGGCGCCGCTGGCCAGGCGGCCCGGATCAGCCCTCGATCGCCGAGAAATCCGCGGCCTGCCCCATGGTGTCGCGCACCAGGGCCAGCAGCCGCAGACGATTCTGCCGCAGGTTAGTGTCCGCATCGTTGACGGTCACGGCCGCGAAGAACGCGTCGAGCGGCGGCCGCAGCGCCCCCATCGCCGCCATCGCATCGCCATACCGCTCCGCCGCCAGCGCCGACGCGATCTCCGGCGCCGCCCGCTCCAGCGCCTCGTGCAGCGCGACCTCCTCGCCCTGCACCAGCCGCGCCGGATCGGGCGCCCCCGTGTGCGGCCCGTCCTTCTTGTCCTCGATGCGCAGGATGTTCGCCGCCCGCCGATACGCCGCGAGCAGGTCCGTGCCCCCCTCGCCGCCGAGCAGCCCCGCCACCGCCGCCGTGCGCGCCAATACCCGCGTCACGTCGTCGTCTCGCCCCGCCCCCAGCACCGCGGCGAGCACGTCGTGCCGCTCCCCCTCCGCGCGCAGCTGCACCCGCAGCCGCTCCAGCAGGAACCCCGTCACCTCGTCCACGAGCAGCGGCGTCGCGCCATCCTCCCGCCCGCCGCCCGCCCACAGCGCGTTGGCCGCCCGCAGCACGACTCCCAGCTCCAGCCTGAGCCCGTTCTCCCGGATGATCCGGATCACCCCCAGCGCCGCGCGCCGCAGCGCGAACGGATCGCCCGACCCGCCCGGCTTCTCGCCGATCAGGAAGAACGCCACGAGCTGGTCGAGCTTGTCCGCCAGCGCCACCGCGACCGCCACCGGCTCACGCGGCACCGCGTCCCCCGGCCCCTTCGGCAGGTAGTGGTCGCGCACCCCGTCCGCCACGCGCGGGTCCTCCCCGTCGTGGCGCGCGTAGTACCCCCCCATCACCCCCTGCAGCTCGGGGAACTCGCCGACCATCCCCGTCGTGAGGTCCGCCTTGCACAGCAGCGCCGCCCGCTCCGCCCGCTTTCGCGCCACCAGCCGCACGCTCGCCGCCGCCTCCCCCGCGAGCGCGTCCGACACCG
>JBPBQS010000241.1:0-16383 GCA_050920955.1 Janthinobacterium lividum
GCCCGGTCGCGCCCGGCCAGCACCACGCGCATGCCCCCGCGCGCCAGCCCTTCGGCCACGTGCAGCCCGAGCCCCCGCGTCGCCCCGGTGACCAGCGCCGTGCGCCCCGTCCCGTCCGGCATGTCCGCGCCCGTCCATCCCATCGCCGATCCCCCTGCGCCCCGCGCCGGCCCGTGCCGCCGCCATGACCCGCCGCCCCCGCACGCCCGCCGCCTCGCCGCCCGCGCCGAAGCCCATGCCGAAGCCCGGCACGACCCTGGCGGAGACCGCCCTCTACGCCCCGGTCAAGGCGTTCCTCGCCGCGCGCGGCTACGTCGTGAAGGGCGAGATCCGCGGCTGCGACGTCGTGGCCGTGCGCGACGGCGCGCCCACCCGCCTGGTGATCGCCGAGCTGAAGCTGGGCTTCTCGCTGGAGCTGCTGCTGCAGGGCATCGACCGCATGCCCATGGCCGACGAGGTCTGGCTCGCCACCCGCGCCCGCCGACAGAGCCGACGTCGACAGTCCGGCGTGGTGCGCCTGTGCCGCCTGCTCGGCTTCGGCCTTCTCTCGGTGACCGCCTCGGGCACGGTCACGACGCTCGCCGAGCCGGAACCCTACCGCCCCCGCCCCGACCCGAAACGCCGCAGGCTGCTGCTGCGCGAGCACGCGGCCCGCACCGGCGACCCCGCCACCGGCGGCTCGACCCGCCAGCCGCTGATGACCGCCTACCGCCAGAACGCGCTGCGCTGCGCCGCCGCCCTCGCCCCGGCCAGCCTCACGCTGGCGGAGCTGCGCATCGCCGGCCTCGACCCCGGCACCATCCCGGCGCGCAACGTCTACGGCTGGTTCCGCCGCGAATCCCGCGGCCGCTACGCCCTGACCGACGCCGGCCGCCTCGCCCTGCGCGCCCTGGCGCCCGACGATCCCGCGCCCGCCTGACCCGCCCCCGCCCGGACGGCGCGCTCCGGCGCGCCACCCCGGGCGGACAACCCGCTACTCCGTCGGCGTCGCCGCGGCCGCCGGCTCGGCATGCTCGGCGTCGCCCTCGGCGGCCGGCTCCTCGCTGGCGCTGCTGCCGCCCGACGCGGCCGCGGCCTCGCGCTCGCGCAGCTTGGACTCCTTCTTGGCCTGCTTGGCCCGGGTCCGCTCCGCCTTCTGCAGTCCGTAGTTCACCTTGAACGCCATCGAACACTCCTTCTGCGCCGCGCCCTATGCCCGGCGTTGGCCGAACCGCCCGCGCGCCGCACTCCGCTCAGCGCGCGATCAGCTCGCTCTCCACGACGACCCGCTCGTGGCCGTCCCGGCTGTTGCGCAGCCGATACTCCCGGTCCGGCGAGTCGTTGGGCATCAGCCGCACCACGGTGTAGACGCTCTCCAGCACCGACCTGTCGTAGGGACGGCGACGCAACTCCACGTTGTCGCCAACGGCATACCTGTGTCCAGCCACGTCTGCTCCCTCCCGGGGCGGTGCCGCCGGCGACGCGGGGACGATCCCCCGTGCCGCCGGCCGCAAGTGGCTCAGGCCGCCTGCAGGTTCACCGCGGACGTCTTGCCCTGCTGGCCGCGCTCGAGGTCGTAGCTGAGCTTCTGCCCCTCGTTCAGCCCGCCAAGCCCCGAACGCTCAACCGCGCTGATGTGCACGAACACGTCCTGCGAACCGTCCGTGGGCTGGATGAAGCCGTAGCCCTTCTGGCCGTTGAACCACTTAACCGTACCTGTCGCCATGATCGCATTCCCTGCTTACCGCCCCGCACAACGCGGTTCGGGCTGCCCAGTGCCGAAAGAGCACCGGAAAGGGACGCGCTTGGAACAACGCCACGGCAACCTCGGCACAAAGACAGCCGATACATAGGCGCAAACGCCCGCGCAACACAGGGGACCCCGGTCACATTTCTGACGCACGCAGGCAAGCATGAGGCTCCGCCTCAAACTCCGCCAAGGGAAGCCCCTTGGATGGCTTCCCTTAAGCAAGGGGATCAAAGGGTCCTCGGACCCTTTGCGGGTCCAGGGCAGGGCCCTGGCCTTCCTTCACCCGAACAGCGACGCCCCGCCGGAATGCACGCCCTGCAGCACCACGCTCCCGCCGTGCCCGCTCGGCAGCATCATGCCCACCGCGCTGTCGTGGGCCCCGGCCAGCGCCGCCGAGCGCTGCGGCGCCGCCATCACCAGCTTGTCCATGCCGACCCGGAACCCGGAGATCACGTCGAGCCCGGCCGCCGTCTCGCCGAACAGGAAGCTGTGCGCCGCCCCGCCGCCGCTCACCGCCGCCCCGCCCGACCCGAAGGTCACCGTGTCCGCCTGGCTGGAGGCCGAGGAAAGCTGCACCACCGTGCTGCCCGCGCCCGTGTCGATCAGGTCCCCGCCCGTGCCGCCGAACACCGTGTCGCCGCCCGAGCCGGCCTGCACCGTCGCGGCACCCGCCTCGAGCACCACCAGCGCCGCATGCGCCCCGCCCACCACCGTCGCCGTGCCGCCCGACGGCCCGCCGAACACCGTGTCCGACCCCGAGCCCGCGAACACCACCGTGCTGCCCGACCCGGCCACCATCAGCTGGTCGCCCGACCCGCCCGCCAGCGTCGACAGCCCCGAGCCGCCGTACATCGTGTCGTTGCCCGCCCCGCCGCCGACCAGCGCCAGGCCGGAGCCCGCCACCACCACCGTCTGCGACGTGCTCGTCGGGCTGCCCCACACCGTGTCGTTGCCCGAGCCGGTGTAGACCACCGACTGCCCCTGGCCCGCCACCAGCAGGTCGTCGCCCGTGCTCGACACCAGCATCGAGGCGCCCGTGCCGCCGAACACCGTGCTGTGCCCGCCGCCGGCGAACATCTGCGCGCCGCCGCTGCCGCCCATCAGCATGTCGCCCGGCCCGCCGGACGCGCCCACCAGCGTCGCGTTGCCCGACCCGCCCGCCAGGACGTTGCCGCCGCCGGCCCCGCCCACCAGCGTCGAGGAGCCCGACCCCGCGAACGCCGTCAGCCGCCCCGCGCCGCCGCTCGCGTTCAGGTCGCCCGCCGCCCCCGTCACCGTGGAGCCCATCTCCGAGCCCAGGAACGTCAGCGTCCCCGCCCCGGCCTGCACCGCGTAGGACGTGCCCGCCGACGCCGTGATCGTCTCCGGCCCGGAGCCCGCCGTCACGCTCGTCACCGGCCCCGTGGGCACCGCGACCGACGCCAGGGACGCCGACACGGGCGCCGCCTGGCCCACCGAGGACGCCGAGGCATCCGGCGCCGCGGCGACCTGCGCCGCCGTGAGCGGCGCCGCCTCCTCGGACAGCGTCATGTTGCTGACCGAGTAGCTGAAGCTGTTCTCCTGGCCGAAATACTCGACCTCGGCGTCCACCGACACGTTGGTCAGGATGTAGCGCGACAGGTCCGTGGAGAACGGCGTCGCGCCCTGGTTGGTGTTGTTGAACGCGGTGATCGCGTTCTGCAGCGTCCCCGGCGTGATCTCGAGCGCGAAATGCTCGCTGCCCGTCCACGCGGCCCCCTGGAACGACGCCGCCCCCGGCACCGCGACCTCGTAGCGCGACGGAGCCCCGGCCGCCTGCGCCACGATCGCAGCACCCGTGCCGCCCGGGCCGTTGTCCGCCCCGAAGAACGGCGACGCCTTGCCCCGGCTGTCGAACAGGATCTCGCCGTAGGCGATCTGCCGGTTGCTCACGGTGTCCGTCAGCCCGAGATACAGCACCACCTGGTTCGACGAGGTCTGCGCGCCCGGCCCGCCCGGCAGCTCCGAGTACGGCAGCTTGAGGTCGAGCTGCGCCACGAACGCCCCGTTCGCCGGGTCCGCGAACGGCGCCACCGTCTCCGGCGCCTGCCACTGCGTCAGCAGCGCCATCGGCCCGAACGGCACCGTGCCGCCCTGCGTCAGGTCCTGCGTGTTGATCACCGCGCCGACCTGCGACCCGTCCGCGGAGGTCTCGACCACCGTGCCGCCCGGGTTGTTCGCGTCCAGCCCCAGCGCCGTGGCGCCCGCGCCGTCCGTGATCCCCATCTCGCCCGACGCGTCGTAGGTCAGCGCGTGCAGCGGGTAGGCGACGCTCGTGTGGCTGAACAGCGCCATGTTGAGGCCCGGCTGCTCGCCCGGCCCGATGCCGGCCGCGATCGACTCGATCGCCACCGGGGCATGCCCCTGCTGGAACAGCACCTTGCTGTTCGGGGTGAGCACCGCGCCGGTCACGACGCGACCCGCGAGCCGGAGGAGGAGGGGGATGAGGTCGCCGGGGTGTGTCTCATAAGACGAGACAATGACCCCCAAAGGTTAACCGATCACTGAAGCGTGATCATCCTCGCGAAGAATTTCCCCCTGTCCCCTGCCAGCGCGTCACGACGCCCTCGCGCTCACCCCACCTTGCGGAACTTCAGCACGAAGTTGTCCGCCTCGCCCACCGCGAGGTACTTCGCCCGGTCCTGCTCGCCCATCGCCAGCGCCGGCGGCAGAGTCCACACCCCCTTCGGCCAGTCCGCGGTGTCCTTCGGGTTCGCCGCCACCTCCGAGGACCCCGCCAGCTCGAACCCCGCGCGCTCCACCAGCGCCACCGCATAGTCCTGCCGCACGTAGCCGCTCTCCGCCTTCGGGCCCTGCGGCCGCGAAGCGCTCCCCCTGTGGTCCTCGATCCCGAGCACGCCGCCCGGCTTCAGCGCCGCGTGGATCGCCGCCAGCATCTCCGGCGCGTCCCCCTGCCCGAGCCAGTTGTGCAGATTGCGGAACGTCAGCACGACGTCCACGCTCGACGGCGGCGCCAGCGCGTCATGCCCCTGCCCCAGCTCCGTCAGCATCACCCGCCCGTACGCCGCCGGGTCCGCCGCCAGCTTCTCGCGCATCGGCGCCGTCATCTTGGCGAAGTGCGCGTCCATCGGCCCGCCGTCCGCCGGCGCCATCGCCAGACGGTAGGTCCCCTTGTCGTGCAGCAGCGGCGCCAGGATCTCCGTCCAGTACCCCCCGCCCGGCCAGATCTCCACCACGCTCGACTCCGGCCCCACCCCGAAGAACGCCAGCTCCTCCAGCGGGTGCCGCGCCCCGTCGCGCGCCACGAACTTCGCGCTCCGCCCCGGCGCCTGCACCGCCCGCGCCAGCGCATCCTCCGCGGCCCGCCCCGCCCCCGGGCAGGCGGCAATCGCGGCGGCAGACAGCAGCAAGGTGCGGCGGCGCATGAGAAATCCCCTCGACGAACAACGACAGCCAGTACCGGCCCGGGCAGAAGCAAGCAAGCATGGGCTCTGCCCAAACCCGCAAAGGGTCCGAGGACCCTTTGATCCCATTTACTTAAGGGAAGCCATCCAAGGGGCTTCCCTTGGCGGAGTTTGAGGCAGAGCCTCATGCTTCCTTGCCGTCAGGCCCTGCGCCCCTCGCGCCACCGCAGCAGCCCGAACAGCCCGGTGATCAGCGCGATCGTCAGGATCGCCCCCAGCCGGAGCACCTTGAGCACCTCCAGGCTGTAGCGCCCCGTGACCGCGTCGTAGTGGAAGCACAGCAGCAGCACCGGCTGGATCGCCTGCTCCAGCCCCCCCGCGCGCGCCTGCACCACCGCCGCCCGCAGGTCCCCCGCCTGGTACCCCACGCCCATCAGCGCGCCCGACACGACCCCCGCCGGCGTCGCCACGACGACCCCCGCCGGATGGAGGAACTGCTTCAGCGCCGCGTCGAACCGGCTGCGATACCCGATCGAGTCCTCCACCGACGCCAGCGCCGCCGCGTCCCCGGTGAGGAAGTGCCACCCCTCCGCCGCCCCCGGCAGCGGATAGCGCGCCAGGTCGTCGCCCAGTGCCTTGCGCGCGTCGGCCGGCCCCTCCGCCGGATCGATGCTGACGAACAGCAGCGTGTAGTCCCGCCCCGCCACGAGCCCGCTGCCGCCGAGCGCCGCGAACAGGTCGTCGCGCACCACCCCGCACAGCGCCGGGCACGAGAAATACCCCAGCGCCAGCAGCACCGGCCGCGCCCCCACCAGGTCGCGCAGCACGACCGCGCGCCCGTCCGCCTCGCGCAGCACCGCGGCCAGCGGCAGCGACGTCCCCGGCTGCGGCGAGAACCCCAGCCCCGACGTGTCCGGCGGCGCCGCACGCGCCACGCCCGCCCAGAGCAGGACGCACGCCGCCCCCGCCAGCAGCCGCCGATGTGAAAGGATCGCCACCCCGCCGCTATGAACCCGCGCCGCGCCCGCGGGAAGTCACGATGCGGCCAGCCCGCCGGTCACTCGGTGAGCGGCAGCGGCCCGGACAGCGCCCCCGCCGGCGGCACATACGACGGCGCCCCGTACGCGGGCGCCGCATACGGCGAAGCGGCGGCCGGCGGCGCGGCATACGACGGCGCGCCATACGCCGGGGCCGCATACGGCTGCGCCGCGTAGGGCGCCGCGGAATACGGCGCCTGCCCGTACGGCCCCGCCGCGCCCGGCGCCTGGTAGGGAGCCGGCGCAGCCTGGTACGGCACGGCCGGCGCCCCATACCCCTGCGGATACGGCGACGCCGCCACGCCGCTCGCCGGATACGGCGCCCCCGACGCCCCGGGATACCCCGGCGGCGGCGCCAGGTTCCCCGGCGGCGGCGACATCGCCCGCCCCGCGTCCACCGGCACGCCGTACCCCGGTGGGGCCGGCGGCGGCACCGCGCCCGACGACCCGTCCAGCGGCTGTGCCGAGACCGCCGCCGGCACGTCGCCCTCCGGCTGCAGCCACGCCTTCAGCGCCCGGCGCGCCTGGAACTCGAACTCCACGTTCATGTCCGCCATCATCTGCCGCGTCAGCGCGTACTCGCGCGTGCGCAGATCCCCCTCGTCCGTGGTCGACGAGCGCGCGACCCTGGCCTCGGCGAACGCCACCGCCTGCCCGCCCGGCCCCACGATGTCGAGCCTGACCGCCAGGCTCCCCGCCAGCGTGTCCCCGCGCCGGTGGATCGCCGCGTCCTGGATCACGAACACCGCCCGCCCCGACGACCCGCCGGGAAAGATCCTGTCGTGCGCCATCTGCGTCAGCGCCTGCGCGGGCGGCACCGGCGCCTGCGCCGCCACGTCGTCGCCCTGCGACACGGCATGGTCCTCGACGTCCAGCGTCGCCACGTTCAGCCGGATCGGCCTGAGATACTCGTAGGTCAGCGGCGCGAACACCGGCGGCGGCCCCTCGCCCCCGGCGCACCCCGCCAGAACCAGCACGACCCCCAGCGGGGCGAAACGGCGCAGCATCATGGCAGGCTCCTGGCAGGCGGGCGCGCAGGGTGGCAAGCAAGGAGCAGGCAAGCAAGGCCGGGCTCTGCCCGGACCCGCCAGGGCGAGCCGCCCTGGACTGGCCTTACTTAGGGAAGCCATCCAAGGGGCTTCCCTTGGCGGAGTTTGAGGCAGAGCCTCATGCTTGCCTTACGCCTCGCTCCCCCGCACCCCGTCCCGCGCGAACCTGAAGTCGTAGTTGCAGAACTCGCACGTCATGACGATGTCGGGGCCGACCGCCATGTGGTCCAGGTCCTCCGCCGGGAACCCCTCCAGGATCCCCGCCAGCCGCGAGCGCGAGCACCGGCACCCGTAGGCCAGCGCGCGCGGCAGGTCGCCCGCCACGCCTTCCGCCCCGAACAGCCGGTACAGCAGCACCTCCGGCTCGATCCCCTCGTCCAGCAGCTCGCGGTCCGTCAGCGTCGCCGCCAGCACGGTCGCCGTGCGCCACGCCTCCTCCTGCGCCGCCTCGCTGAGCTGCGGGTCGATGCCGCCCTCGCCCGCGACCTGCTCCAGCACCAGCGCCGCCGCCTGCCACCCGTCCACGCCGCGCGCGCACGCCAGGCGCACCACGCACTTCATCTGCTCGCTGGTCTCGAAGTAGTGCAGCGCCATGTCCGACAGGCTCTCGCCCTCGATCGACACGATCCCCTGGTGGCGCTCCAGGTCCGCCCCCTGGTCCACCGTGAACGCCAGGTACCCCTTGCCCAGCAGCTGCGCCGCACTCGGCTCCGGCACCTCGGCCAGCAGCGCCGCCAGCCGCTCGTCGTCCGCCCGCGCATACCCGCGCAGCGCCCCGGCCTCCGTGCAGTCGGCGAGCAGCATCGGCACCGGCCCGTCGCCCTTGGCCTGCAGGCTGAACGAGCCGCGGAACTTCAGCGCCGACGCCAGCGCCGCCGCCAGCGCCATCGCCTGCCCCGCCAGCGCGGTCACCGCCGGATGGTTGTCGTGGCGCGTCAGCAGCGCGTCGGCCAGCGCGCCGAGGCGGATCAGCCGCCCCCGCACCGGCCGGCTCGGCAGGAAGAACGGGTATATGCCGCGCGGCACGACGATGTCGGGCACGTCGGGGCGGGCGCTGTCCAGGAAGGCGGGCGTGTCTGTCATCGCGCCAAGATGGGGTCCCGCGCCCCCCTCCGCCACTACGTCCGCGCCGTGAGCTCCGCCTCCAGCGCCTCGAGCCGCGCGCCCAGCCCCTCGCGCACCCCCGCCTCCACCCCGTCCGCGTCCAGCGCCGCCAGCAGCGCCACCCGGCAACGGTCGTGCGAGGCCTCCACGTCGCCCACCCGGCTCCCCGCCAGGCACTCCGCATACCGCGCCTGGTGCCCCGCCGAGACGCCCGGCAGGCCCGCGAAGATCTCGTCCAGCTCCTGGTCCACCCAGCCGGGGGCCACCGGCCCTTCCTCGGTGTTGGAAACCTTCATCTCGACCATCCGCCGCTCCCGGAAAAAGCAAGGTTGAGGCTCTGCCTCAAACTCCGCCAAAGGCTGCGCCCTTGGAACGCACAACTTAAGTCAAGGGATCAAAGGGCCTCGGGCCCTTTGCGGGTCCAGGGCAGAGCCCTGGCCTTCTTCCCTACCGCGCCGCCCCCAGCGCCCACGCCAGCACGCCCTTCTGCGCGTGCAGCCTGTTCTCCGCCTCGTCGAACACCACCGAGCGCGGCCCGTCGATCACCTCGGCCGAGACCTCCTCGCCCCGGTGCGCCGGCAGGCAGTGCATGAAGATCGCGTCCGCCGCCGCCATCCCCATCAGCCGCTCCGTCACCTGGTACGGCGCCAGCAGCCCGTGCCGGCTCTCCGCCGGGTCGTCCGACATGCTGACCCACGTGTCGGCCACCACCGCACGCGCCCCGCGCACCGCCGCCGCCGCGTCCGCCATGACCTCGACCCGCGCCCCCTGCCCCCGCGCCCAGTCCAGCGCCTCCTCGGGCGGCGCCAGCGAGTCCGGGCACGCCAGGCGCAGCGTGAAGTCGAACCGCGCCGCCGCCTCGATCCACGACCGCGCCACGTTGTTGCCGCAGCCCACCCACGCCACGACCTGCCCCGCGATCGGCCCGCGGTGCTCCTCGAACGTCATCACGTCCGCCATGATCTGGCAGGGATGCGAGCGCGCCGTCAGCCCGTTGATCACCGGAACCGTGGCGTGCGCCGCCAGCTCCTGCAGCTTCCCCGGGTCGTCCGTGCGCAGCATGATCGCGTCCACGTAGCGCGACATCACCCGCGCCGTGTCCGCGATGCTCTCGCCGCGCCCGAGCTGCATCTGCCCGCCGCTCAGCACGATCACGTCGCCCCCGAGCTGGCGCATCGCCACCTCGAACGACACCCGCGTCCGCGTCGACGGCTTCTCGAAGATCAGCGCCAGCGTCCGCCCCGCCAGCGGCCGCCCCACGCCCGGCAGCCCCGCGACCGCCCCCGAACGCGCCGCCGAACGCGCCTGCTTCAGCGACACCGCGACGTCGAGCATCTGGCGCAGCGTCGCCCCCTCGAAGTCGCTGAGGTCGAGGAAGTGACGCGGGGGCGGCCCCGCCCCGGCCTCCGCCCGCCGCAACGCCCCGCTCACGAGACCCGGTCCAGCGGCGCGGGCTCCGTGACCCCGCGCCCGACCGCGTCCATCCCGCCCGCGCGCGGCTCGGCGAACCCGGCGCCCTCGCCACCCGCCAGCGCCGCGCACCGCGCCGCCGCCCGGCGGATCATCGCCACCGCCGCCGCCGCGTCCTCGTCGGTGAGCACCAGCGGCGGCACCAGGCGCAGGACGTTGTCCCCCGCCGCGACCGCCAGCAGCCCCTCCGCCGTGCACGCCTGCTGCACCTCGGTATTGGGCACCCGGCACTTGAGCCCGAGCATCAGCCCCGCCCCGCGCACGCCCTCGAACACGTCCGGGCAGTCGCGCACCACCTCGCCCAGCGCGCCCCACAGCCACTCGCCCTTGCGCGCAACCCCGTCCAGGAACCCTGGCGCCAACACCACGTCGAGCACCGCGTTGCCCGCCGCGCACGCCAGCGGGTTGCCGCCGAACGTCGTCCCGTGGCTCCCCGCCGTGAGATGCTTCGCCACCGCCTCCTTGGCGAGCACGGCCCCCATCGGGAACCCCCCGGCGATGCCCTTCGCGGCACTCAGCACGTCCGGCTCGATCCCCGCCCGCTCGTGCGCGAACAGCCTGCCCGTGCGCCCCATCCCACACTGCACCTCGTCCAGCGCCAGCAGGATGCCGAACTCGTCGCACGCGGCGCGCAGCTCGCGCAGGAACCGCAGCGAGGCGACGCGGATGCCCCCCTCGCCCTGGATCGGCTCGACGAGCACGCCCGCCGTCTGCGGCCCGATCGCGTCGCGCAGCGCGTTCATGTCGCCGAACGGCACGTGGTCGAACCCCTCCACCGCCGGCCCGAACCCCGCCAGGTACTTCGCGTTGCCCGTGGCCGACAGCATCGCCAGCGTGCGCCCGTGGAACGCGCCGTCGAAGCAGATCACCCGCACCCGCTCCGCCTGCCCCGTCGCCGCCATCGCGCGGCGCATCATCTTGACCGCGCCCTCGTTGGCCTCGGCGCCGGAGTTGCAGAAGAACACGCTGTCCGCGAACGACGCCGCCACGAAGCGCGCCGCCAGCCGCTCCGCGCCCGGCACGCGGTACAGGTTCGAGACGTGCATCACCCGCCCCGCCTGCTCGGCGATCGCCGCCACCAGCCCGGGATGGCCGTGGCCGAGCGAGCTGGTCGCGATGCCCGACCCGAAATCCAGGAATCGTCGCCCGTCCGCCGAGAACAGCCACGCGCCCTCCCCCCGCTCGAAGACGAGGTCGGCACGGTTGTAGGTCGGCATCAGGGCGGAAATCGTCACGATCGCATCGCCAGTCCACGCAGCACCCCGGCCGTCGCCCCGGCAGCGGGGAAGCCGCGGCCGGTCGCGGGGGCAAGCGGCGATCTTGCGGTACGGATTCGCGCGAAGTCAACGCGGGCGAGCGCGCTGCCCCCTGCCCGCGCGATCAGGCCGCCAGCGCGCCCTCCGCGGCGACGGCCACGCCGCCCTCGGGGAACGCCGCCTGCACCTGGTCGGCACAGGCCGCGAGCCCCGCCGCATCCAGCCCGCGCAGCAGCCTGGCCACCGCCTCGTCCGGGCCGCCCACGGTCTCCGGCACCACGCGCTGCGCCACCACCAGATGCGCGGCATGGTTGTGCGTCACCAGCACGTCGCCGAGCGCGCGCGTGAACAGCCCCACCAGCGCCGCCGCGTCCTGGTCGGCCGCGACGTCCGTCATGGCGACGCAGAACGTCTCCCCCGCCCCCGTCGCGACGCGCTCGAACCGCACGAGAACCTCGCCCACCTGCGGCGCCTCGCCGCCCACGTCGCGCGCCATCGCCGTGCAGAAGTCGAGCTTGAGCGCCACGTTGACCAGCTGGTCGCGGTGCACGCTCTCCGCCAGGCTGACGTCGGCGGACGGCAGCGAGCCGATCAGCCCGCCCACCATGTCCGCCGCGGAGGTCGCCTCGCACACCTCCGCGGCGACCTCGAAGCGCACCTTGGCGAGATCCACATGGCCGCGGATGCGCGCCTCGATCAGCGCCGCCTCCTCCGGCAGCGCCCTGAACCGCATCGCGATCGTCGGCGCCTCGGCCACGGTGAAGCCCATCCGGAAGAAGGCGGGAACCGACAAGCAGGACCTCCTGGCTGGAACCGCGAAACGGGCGCGGGCATTCGTCCGGCCCCCATTCCAGCACCGAACCCCTAACCGCGCGTGAACGCCCTCCCGCCGCAGCGCCCCTGGCCTCGCCGCCGCGCCCGGTGCCACACTCCCCGCATGCAGCGCCCTCCGCCCGACAGCCCCCCCGGCCAGCGCCCGGACCGCAGACCCGCCCGCCGCCCCGCCGGCGCCGCCCCCACCGCGGCCCGCCTGCACGACGCCGCCCTGTTGCACCTGTCGCGCTACGCCGCCACCGAGGCCGGCCTCCTGCGCGTGCTCGCCCGCCGCGTCGACCGCTGGGCCCGCACCGCCGCCGACGAGGGCGCCGACCCCGACGCCACCCGCGCCGCCGCCGCCCGGGCCCGCGCCGACGCCGCCACCGTCGTCGCCCGCCTCGCGCAGTCCGGCATGGTCAACGACGCCGCCTACGCCGCCAGCCGCGCCCGCTCCCTCGGCCGCACCGGCCACTCCCGCCGCGCGATCGGCGCCCACCTCGCCGCCCGCGGCGTCCCCGCCGAGCTGGCCCGCGCCGCCATCCCCGACGGCGCCGACACCGAACTGGCCGCCGCCGTCGCCCACGCCAAGCGCCGCCGCCTCGGCCCCTTCGCCCCCCCCGGCACCGACCCCTCCGACGCCGACGACGACCCCACCCCCGACCTCGACTACGGCGACGCCCCGGCCGCCGACCCCCGCGCCGCCGCCGCCCTGCGCCAGGCCCGCCAGCGCCGCGTCCTGGCCGGCTTCGCCCGCGCCGGCTTCAGCCAGGACGTCGCCGCCCGCGTCCTGCGCCTCGACCGCGACACCGCCGAGCGCCTGCTCCACGACCTGCGCAGCGCCTAGAAAGCAAGCATGGGCCCTGCCCAAACCCGCAAAGGGTCCGAGGACCCTTTGATCCCACTTACTTAGAGAAGGCGATCCAAGGGCCCAGCCCTTGGCGGAGTTTGAGGCAGAGCCTCAACCTTGCTTCCCTCACCGCAGGTAGTACCGCCCCACCACCGCCCACACGACGCCCCCGAGCGCGACCGCCCCCATCCCTGGCAGCAGCAGCGCCGCCTGCCGCGGCAGCACCGCGCGCCCCGGCAGCGCGGCCCCTGCCAGCAGCGCCAGCGGCAGGAAGTACCGCCCCTGCACGCCCATCACGACCCCGAGCCCCACCGGCGTCCACGTCAGGTACTGCACCGCGAACACCGCCCCCGCCGACGCGACCACGGCCCCGAACGCGACCGCCCGCCCGCCCCACGCCCCCGGCGCCGCCGAGGTGAGCAGGCCGAGCCCCAGCGACGCCCACGCCACCCGCCGAACCCAGTGCGGCAGCTCCAGATCCAGCCACCCCAGCCGCCCGACGAACCCCTCCGCGAGCGCGCTGGCGTGCACCTCCATGGTGCGCACCGCGACCTGCCACGCGCGCCCCGGCTCGGCCCACAGCCACGCGAGCTGCGCCCCCGCGTCCGCCAGGCCGCCCTCGCTGCCGTCGACCAGCGCCCCCTGCGCCGCGAACCCCACCCACGCCAGCACGCACCCCGCCACCACCGCAGCCCCCGCCACGCGCACCCGCCACGCGACGCCCTCCGCCAGCAGCGGCAGCACCGCCACCGGCAGGTACACCGGCCGCGCCATCCCCGCGAGCGCCAGGCACAGGCACATCCCCCACAACGCCGCCCTGCCCTCGCCCGCCCGCAGCCGGACCAGCAGCCCCCCCGCCAGCGCCGCCACCGGCAGCAGCATCGCGTCCTGCGACACCGCCGCCATCAGCGACAGCGCCATCGGCAGCGACAGCAGCGCGAACACCAGCGGCGCCACCCCGCCCGCCGCCCACACCGCGAGCGCGCCCACCGCCACCGCCGCGACCCCGTCGCACAGCCGCGCCACGTGCAGCGTGCGCACCACCGTCCACCCGCCGACCCGCCCCGCCGCGATCACCCCCGCCGCCGGCGCGTACAGGAACGGCGGGTACACCGCGGTGTTGTCGAACGCCTGCCACCACCGCTTGCCGCCCCAGGGCACCGTGTCCGCGCGCGCGAACATCTCCGCCGTCGCGCGGTACCCCGGCTGGAACACCAGCGGCTCGAACACGCCGTACACCGACAGCGCCCCGCCATCGAGGAACCCGCCCGCCGCCGCCCGCCCCTCGTCCAGGAACCGCCGCCCCAGCACGCCGCCCTGCTCCACCTGCTCGGCGCGCAGCACGTGCGCCAGCTCGTCCGGGTTCTGGAACGGCGGCACCAGCCGCGCCAGCACCACCACCCCCACCAGGCCCAGCACCAGATACGCCGCGCCCAACACCCGGGGCAGCCACGCCACGTCTCTCATTTCGTCTCCGCAAAGGAAGCATGGCCAGGGCGCTGCCCTGGACCCGCCAGGGCGAGCCGCCCTGGACCGGCCTTGCTTAAGGAACGCGTTCCAAGGGCGCAGCCTTTGGCGGAGTCCAGAGGCAGCGCCTCTGGCCTTGCTTCGGCTCAGTGCGCCTCCGCCCAGCTCCGCCCCTGCCCCGTCTCCACCACGAGCGGCACCGACAGCACGACCGCCGCCTCCATCACCCGCTTCGCCACCGCCGCCATCTCCCCCGCCTCGTCCTCCGGCGACTCGAACAACAGCTCGTCGTGCACCTGCAGCAGCATCCGCGAACGCAGGCCGACCTCCGCCATCGCCGCCGGCAGCCTGACCATCGCCCGCTTGATCACGTCCGCGGCCCCGCCCTGCAGCGGCGCGTTGATCGCCTGCCGCTCCGCCCCGCTCCGCCGCTGCATGTTGCGATCGGCAATCCCCTGCACCCAGCACCGCCGCCCGAACGGCGTCACCACGTACCCGAGCCTGCGCGCCTCCTCCTTGGTCCGCTCCATGTAGTCGCGTATCCCCGGATACCGCTCGAAATACGCCGCGATGTAGACCCGCGCCTCCGCCGGATCGATGCCCAGCTGCCGCCCCAGCCCAAACGCGCTGATCCCGTAGATGATGCCGAAGTTGATCGCCTTGGCCCGCCTGCGCGTCGCCGCGTCCATCTGCTCCATCGGCACCCCGAACACCTCGCTCGCCGTGCGCGCATGGATGTCCTGCCCGGTGGCAAAGGCGTCGCGCAGCGCCGGGATGTCCGCCACATGCGCCAGCAGCCTCAGCTCGATCTGCGAATAGTCCGCGCTCACCAGGACATGCCCATCGGCGGCCACGAACGCACGCCGTATGCGCCCGCCCTCCTCGGTGCGGATCGGGATGTTCTGCAGGTTCGGATCGTTGGACGACAGCCGCCCCGTGCTCGTCACAGTCATTGCGAAACTGGTATGAACCCGCCCCGTGCCCGCATCCATCTCCGCGACCAGCGCGTCGGCGTACGTGGACTTCAGCTTGGCGATCTGCCGCCACTCCAGCAGCCGCGTCGGCAGCTCCAGCCCCTGCTCCGCCAGCGTCTGCAACGCGACGACGTCCGTGCTCCACGCCCCGGTCGCGGTGCGCTTGCCCCCGGGCAGCTTCATCTCGTCGAACAGGATCTCCCCGAGCTGCTTCGGACTCCCGAGGGCAAAAGGCCGCCCCGCCAGCGCATGAACCTGCCCCTCCAGCGCCGCCATCCGCTCGCCGAAATCGACCGACATGCGGCGCAGCTCGTCGCCGTCGACGCGGATGCCCGCCTCCTCCATGCGCGCGAGCACCGGCACCATGCGCCGCTCGACCTGCTCGTACAGCGCGAGCGCCTTGTGCACCCGCAACGCCGGCCGCAGCGCGTGCCACAACCGCAGCACCGCGTCCGCCGCCTCCCCGGCATACGCCGCCACCTTGTCCGCCGGCGACTGCGCGAGCGGCAGCCGCGCCCGCCCCGTCCCCGTGACCGCGTCGAGCGCCACCGTCGTATGCCCCAGATGCAGCCGCGCCAGCTCCTCGACGCCGTGCCCGTGCCGCCCCGCGTCCTGCGCGTAGGACATCAGCGCCACGTCGTCGACCGAGACGACCTCCGTGACCCCCTCGCGCGCCAGCAGCAGCAGCCCCGCCTTGGCGTTGTGCATCACCTTGAGCACGCACGGATCGGCCAGCAGCCCGCCGAGCGCCGCGAACACCTCCGCCGCCCCGAGCTGCCCCGCCTCGATCGGCGCCGCCCCATCGCTCGCCACTGCCGCGTCGCCGGCCGTCGCCCCATCGGGCACCGCCACCCCGTCGGCGACCGCCACGTCGTCGCCGCCCGCCGCCAGCCCGCCATCCACCGCCGCGCTGACGACATCCGCCGCGGCATCCTCCGCCGCCACGCCGTCAGCCCCTGCCGCCTCGGCCTCCGCCACCAGCGGGTCCGCCACGGCCAGCGCCGCCGCCTTCCCCCGCCGCTTCGGCTCCGCGACCGGCTTGGCGACCACCACCGGCGCCGCCTGGTGGCGCATCGGCACGTAGCACGCGCGCCCCGGCGCCACCGCCAGCGACACCCCGAGCAGCGTCGCGCGCAGCGGCGGCCGCCCGTCCGTCTCCAGCCCGACCGCAACAAGGCCCGCCGCCCGCGCCTCCTCGACCCACCCCGCGAGCACGTCCGCCTCGACCACCCGCACGTACCCCGCGAACGC
>JBPBQS010000277.1:0-16349 GCA_050920955.1 Janthinobacterium lividum
CCCGGCGGACGCCTCGCCGCACAGACCAGCCACGCCGGAGCCCGCCATGTCCCACCCGAGCCTCAGGATCACGCACTTCGAGGGCCGCGACGCCCCCGCCGACTTCGCCTTCGAGGTCTGGAACCCCAGCGCCGCCGCCTACGAGCCCTTCCCCGGCCTCGACCCCGCGCTCGAGCGCGTCGGCCGCCTCGCCAACGAGGTCCACGAGCTGTGGGTCGCCAAGGACCCCGCGCTGGCCGCCCTTCAGGACCCGCCCGCCATCGCCGACGACTCCGAGTTCGCCGAGCTGCGCGTCTCCGCCCAGGCCAACCGCCACTACGACGTCCGCTCCTTCGACAACACGGAGTGGCAGCACTTCACCGGATACATCTCGCAGGCCGCCGCCCACATCTGCGGCGAGGTCGGCTACGTCAGCCCCATCCTCGCCGCCCCCGAGCAGCCGCCGCTCCGCCCGCAGTCGCGCACCGCAAGCCAGGAAGGTTGAGGCTCCGCCTCAAACTCCGCCAAAGGCTGCGCCCTTGGAACGCGCCACTTAAGTAAGGCCGGTCCAGGGGCGAGGCTGGCCAAAGGTTCCGACGACCCGCTTGGGTCGTTGGAAGGGCCAGACGAGGGGGCTCGCCCCTGGCGGGTTCGGGCAGAGCCCGACCTTACCCCTTCGCCGCGTCCGCGATCCGCGCCAGCGACTCCTCGCGCCCCAGCGCCGCCAGCGTCGCGTCGATCCCCGGGCTCGTCGTCATGCCGGTCAGCGCCGCGCGGATCGGCTGCGCGACCTGCCCGAGCTTGACCCCCGCGCGCTCCGCGAACCCGCGCAGCGCCGCGTCCACGCCCTCCGCCGTGAAGTCGCTCGCCCCCAGCGTCACCGCCACCTCGCCCAGCAGCGCGCGCGCCGCCGGCGTCAGCAGCGCGAGCGCCTTCGGCTCCGGCTCGATCGGCCGCGACCGCGCCAGGAACACCGCGGCGTCCGCCAGCTCCGCCATCGTCCGCGCCCGCTCCTTCAGCCCGGGCATCAGCATCGACAGCCGCATCGCCAGCTCCGGCGAGACCGCCTCCCCCGCCGCCTCCGCCCGCGCCCGCAGCCGCTTCAGCACGTCGGCGACCAGCCGGTCGTCGTCGGCCGCGCGCATGTACACCCCGTTCAGGTGCCCGAGCTTGGCGTAGTCCATCCGGCTCGCCGCACGCCCCACCGCGTCGATGTCGAACAGCGCCACCGCCTCCTCGCGCGACAGCACCTCCGCGTCGCCGTGCCCCCACCCCAGCCGCAGCAGGTAGTTGCACAGCGCCTCGGGCAGATACCCCTGCTCGCGGAACTCCAGCACGCTCACCGCCCCGTGCCGCTTGGAGAGCTTCGTGCCGTCCGCCCCGTGGATCAGCGGGATGTGCGCGAAGGCCGGCCGCGCCCAGCCCATCGCCTCGTACACCTGCACCTGGCGGAACGTGTTCGTCAGGTGGTCGTCGCCGCGGATGACGTGCGTGATCGCCATGTCGTGGTCGTCGCACACCACCGCATGCAGATACGTCGGGGAGCCGTCCGAGCGCAGCACGATCATGTCGTCGAGCTCCGCATTGCCGACCCGCACCTCGCCCTGCACCAGGTCGTGCACGACGGTCTCGCCCTCGGTGGGCGCGCGCAGCCGCACCGTGAACGGCGCCCCCGCCGGCGCCTCCGACGGGTCGCGGTCGCGCCAGCGCCCGTCGTAGCGCGGCGTGCGGTGCTCCGCCTTCGCCCGGTCGCGCATCTCGCGCAGCTCCTCGGCCGTGCAGTAGCAGCGGTACGCGTGCCCGCTTGCCAGCATCGCCTGCGCCACCTCGACGTGGCGTGCGGCCCGCGTGGACTGGAACACCGGCGCCTCGTCCGGCGCGAGCCCGAGCCACTCCATCCCCTGCAGGATCACGTCCACCGACTCCTGCGTCGAGCGCGCCCTGTCGGTGTCCTCCACGCGCAGCAGGAACGCCCCGCCGTGGTGGCGCGCGAACAGGTAGTTGAACAGCGCCGTCCTGGCGCCGCCGATGTGCAGAAGGCCGGTGGGGGAGGGGGCGAAACGGGTGCGAACGGTCATCCCCCGAGCATACCGGCGGCGCGGCACGGCAGGAAGAAAGGTTGAGGCTCCGCCTCAAACTCCGCCAAAGGCTGCGCCCTTGGAACGCGCCACTTAAGTGAGGCCAGTCCAGGGCGGCTCGCCCTAGCGGGTTCGGGCAGAGCCCGACCTTTCTTCCTTCCTGGCGAACCCCCGCGCACCCGCCTAAACCTGCGGTTGTGCACACGCTCGCCCTCGCGGCCTGGCCCGCGCCCACCCGCCGCGCCACCGCGCTCCTGCACGCCTGGATGGACGTCGAGCGCGGCCGCTTCGCCCTCTGGCTCCCGGTCTTCCTCGGCGCCGGCGTCCTCCTCTACTTCGCGCAGACCACCGAGCCCGCCTGGTGGCCCGCCCCCGCTGCCGCCCTCGCCGCCCTCGCGCTCGCCGCCGCCGGCTGGCGCAGCCCGGTGCCGCGCGCCGCCGGCCTCGCCGCCCTGATGGTCGCGCTCGGCGTCGCGGCGGGGCAGGGGGCCACGCGCCGCGCCCTGCCGCCCGCCGCGATCCCCGCGCGCGCCTCCATCGTCGAGGGCACGATCCGCGGCCTGGAGGTCCTGCCCGACGGCCGGCGCATCACGCTCGACGCCGCCCGCCTCGGCACCGACCCCCCGCTCGCCCGCACGATCCGCCTCCGCCTGCGCGCCGGCGACCCGGCCACCCCCCGCGCCGGCGACACCGTCCGCGTCCGCGCCCTGGTGCGCCCGCCCGCGCCACCCTCCTTCCCCGGCGCCCGCGACCCGCAGCGCGAGGCGTTCTTCGCCGGCACCGCCGGCAGCGGCCTCGCCCTCGCCCCGCTGGCGATCCTGGCCAGCGCCCCCCCGAGCGCCCCGCAGCAATGGTGGCAGTCCGTGCGCGACCGCGCCGCGGCCCGCATCCTCGCCGCCATCCCCGGCCCGCGCGGCGCGATCGCGGCGACCATGCTTACCGGCAGCGGCAGCGCCATCTCCGAGCCCGACCGCGCCGCCTACCGCGACTCCGGCCTCGCCCACCTGCTCGCGGTCGCGGGCCTGCACATCGGCATCGTCATGGGCCTGACGATGGGCGCCACCCGCTTCGCCCTCGCGCTGTGGGAGTACGCCGCCCTGCGTTGGCCCACGCGCCAGCTCGCGGCGCTCGCCGCCCTGGCCACGGGCGGCGGCTACGCGCTGCTCACCGGCGGCCACCTGCCGATCCTGCGCTCCTTCGCGATGGGCGCGCTGGTCACGCTCGGCCTGCTGCTCGGCCGACGCGCCGCCTCCCTGCGCGGCCTGGCCCTGGCCGCCACGCTCCTGCTCCTGGCCCAGCCGCAGGAGATCATGGGCGTGAGCTTCCGCATGAGCTTCTCCGCCGTGCTCGCCCTGATCGCCGGCTTCGAGGCCGCCCGCCCCTGGCTCACCCGCCTGCGGGTCGGCGATGGCAGCGCTCCCGGCCTCGCGCGCCGCACCGCCGCCCACCTGGTCCCGCTCGCGCTCACCAGCCTGCTCGCCGGCACCGCCTCCGCGCCCTACGCCGCTGCCGCCTTCGGCCACGTCCAGCTCTACTTCATCGCCGCCAACATGCTCGCCGTGCCGCTGACCGCGCTGTGGGTGATGCCCGCGGGCCTGCTCGGCCTCGCCCTGATGCCGCTCGGCTGCGAGCAGCTCGCCCTCGTGCCGATGGGCTGGGGCGTGGGCGCGACGCTGTGGATCGCGCGCGCCGTCTCGTCCTGGCCCGCCGCCACCCTCGCCGTCGCCCACATCCCCGACTGGGGCCTGGCCGTCGCGACCCTCGGGCTCGCCTGGCTCGGCCTGTGGCGCTCCCGCCTGCGCCTGCTGGGGGCGCCGGTGCTGCTCGCGGGCCTGGCCTCGCCGCTGGCCTCGCCGCCGCCCGACCTGCTGGTTTCGCCCGACGCGCGCCTGATCGCCTTCCACGCCGGCGGCCAAGTGTTCGCCCAGGCCGCCTCCGGCGCGCGCGCCGACCGCGACGCCTGGACCCAGCTCTACGCCGCCCCCCCGCAGCCGTTCCCCGACGAGGGCGACCCCGCTCCCGGCCTGCACTGCGACCCCGACGAATGCACCCTGACGCGAGGTGCCGCGACGATCGCCCTGGCCCGCCCCGCCACCCGCCCGCGCTGCGGCGCCGCCCTCCTCGTGTCCGCCGAGCCCCTCCACGGCGCCTGCCCGGCCGACCCGCACATCGACCGTTTCACCGTTTGGCGCGACGGCGCCCAGGCCGCCTGGCTCACCGCGTCCGGCGTGCGGGTGGTCTCCGACCGCACGTGGCGCGGCGACCGCCCCTGGGTGCCGCCGCCGCCGGGGCAGAAGTCCGTCACGCTCCCCGCCGCGGAATCCGAGTGACGCGCCGGCGGACCCGGTCCCGGCGGAAACCGGCATCCCCGAAGGCCTCGGGATTGCAGGCCTCAAGCCCTGCGCCTGAAAAGGAACCGCCCGTGCCGGCGAGCGTGCCGACACGGGCGATGAACACACGACGCACCCTCACCAGCCGGCGAGGGCGCCGTCTCCCCGCCGCGGATCGGCGGGGAGACGCCAGAGCCTGCCGCTCAGCCCGGCAGGGCCTTGTTCTTCCCGACCAGCGGCTGGCCGTGCCTCTGGTTCACGTTGGTCTGGATCCACGACAGGATCATGTCCGCGATCTGCAGGTTGTTGCGATCCATCATCAGCATGTGGCTGTTGCCGTGCAGCCCGAGCTTCGGCAGCTCCCAGAACGTGGCATTGCCGCCCGCCGCGTTGATCTGCTTGGTCACCGTCTGGCAGGCCGCGACGTTGACCGGCCACCGCGTCTTGGAGACGTCCGAGCCGTCGAGATGGTCGCCGAAGATGAACAGCACCGGGATCTTCTTGAGGCTCGCGACCTGGCCCTCGTTCAGCACCGGGCAGCCGCCCTCGATCGAGATCATCCCGCGTATGCCCGAGCTGTTGGCCAGCGCCGCCTGCTCCGGGAAGAACCCGGACTCCGAGTGCCCGATCACGACCGCGCCGCCGGCGAGCACCGCCGTCTGCGCCAGGTTGGCGAAGGTCGGGTTGGGCGTGGGCAGCGTCGCGTTCAGGTCGGGGATGACCTGCTTGGAGAACTCGTTGATCGCCTCCATCGGGAACTGCTCGTCGGGCCAGATCGTCGGATAGCGGGGTCCGAAGCGGAACAGGTCCCACGCGGAGCTGCGTCCGTAGATGCGGATCTCCGGCATGCTGCTGACCGGCTTGAGGCCGAGCGCCACCTCGTTGTAGGGCGTGGCGTCGAAGCCGGAGCGCGCACGCGACGACTGGTCGGGCAGGTAGACCGCGTGGTTCCTGCGCACGAAATACTCGTACCAGCCCATGCGCCCGTCAGGCGTGTCCTCCCAGCTCTTCGCCGTGAGACAGCAGCCGTGGATCATCACGACCGGGATCTTGCCCGCCGTGTTCTTCGGCACCTCGAACTGCACGTACATCTGGTTCGTCGTGATCACGTCGGTGTTCGGATAGCCGGAGCCGCCGGGACCGTTCGGATTACCGCTGATGGCGTCGGTCTGCGTAAGCTGACCACCGACGAAGAAGCTGCCCGAGTCCTTCAGCGTCAGCGGCCCCATCAGCGCATTCTGCGCCTGTGCACCGCCCGTCCCAAGATAAAGCGTCGCCAACGCACTGGCGCACAGTAACCATGCTGGTACTGCCATTGTTCTCTCCCTGTCATGGCCGGTCATTCGCCAGCCTTTTCTGGGTCTGCACTTGCCGCGCGACCCGGGCGTACGCTACCCGCCCGCCGCCAGGACCTGCAACATAATACCGCAGGGCGACCGCCCCATCATCCCGGCAGGAACACCCCGGCACCGCAGAGAACGCTGAAACAACTCGTTCTTTCGACGAAAAAGCCACGGTCGCGCGGCACCGCATGGCAGACGCCCGCTCGCGACACGGCGAATCTCGTTACAAGGACGTTCCGTGTGTCGGCCTCGCGAACCTGCACCGACACGGCCGTGCCGGTCCTCGCCCGCGAGCGCAGCCGGCAGGGTCTGCACCGACCCAACGCCGCCCGCGCTGCAAGCAAGCATGGGCTCTGCCCAAACCCGCCAGGGCGAGCCGCCCTGGACTGGCCTCACTTAAGGGATGCGTTCCAAGGGCGCAGCCTTTGGCGGAGTCCAGAGGCAGAGCCTCTGGCCTTGCCTGCTGCCTGCCGCCCTCAGCTGTAGTTGCGCAGCAGCCCGACCAGCCGCCCCTGCACCTTGACCCGCTCGCCCGGGTAGATCTGCGTCTCGTGCTTGGCGTTCGCCGGCTCCAGCGCGATCGAGCTGCCCCGACGCCGCAGCCGCTTCAGCGTGACCTGCTCCTCGTTGACCAGCGCCACCACGATCTGCCCGGTCTCCGCCGCCTCGCCGCGCCGGATGATCACCGTGTCCCCGCTCAGGATCCCCGCGTCGATCATCGAGTCGCCGTCGACCTCGAGCGCGAAATGCTCGCCCGCGCCGAGCAGCGCCAGCGGCACCTCGATCTGTCGCCCGTTGTCGCGCAGCGCCTCGATCGGCATGCCCGCCGCGATCTTGCCGTAGAGCGGCAGCTGCACCGCCGCCACCCCGTCCGCCGCCCGCACGCCCTGCAGACGCGTCGTGAAGTCCCCGCGGATCACGTTCGGCGCGAACCGCTGCTCGCCCCCGGCCTCGGCGTCGTCCATCGGACGCTCCGCCTCGACCGCGGCCGCACGGGCAGGGGGCAGCCCCGACATCATCCCCTCCGGCCGCCGCACGACCTCCAGCGCCCGCGCCCTGTGGTGGCGCCGCTTGAGGAAGCCGCGCTCCTCCAGCGCCGAGATCAGCCGGTGGATCCCCGACTTCGACCTGAGCTGCAGCGCCTCCTTCATCTCCTCGAACGACGGCGAGAACCCCGTGCGCGTGAGATGCTCGTCGATGAAGCTCAGGAGTTCGTGCTGCTTGCGCGTCAGCATGGCGTTGCCCCAATCCAGCGCCCGACCAGCCCGCGCCGCTCGGAACAAAGTAGAAACCAGGGCCATGTTCTACATAAGTTCACCGTGTCGCGTCAAGCAGCACACCGCCCACGCCACGGGAAGCAAGGTCGAGGCTCTGCCTCGAGCTCCGCCAAAGGCTCGCCTTTGGAAACCCCGACGAAGGCTACAGGCCCAGCCCGTCCAGCCGGATCACCGACACCTCCGCCCCCGCCTCCAGCGCCGGCGCATGCGGCGCGCGCAGCAGCAGGCAGTCCGCCCGCGCCAGCGCCGCCAGCATCGACGAATCCTGCACCGCGAACGGCGTCACCACCCCGTCGTCCAGCGTCGCCCGCAGGTGGTCCGCCCTGTGGTCGTTCGCCCGCACCGCCACCCCCAGCCGCGCCCGCGCCACCGGCGGCCCCCCCGCCTCGCCCCCCAGCAGCACGCGCAGCGCCGGCAGGAGAAAGAGCACGCTGCACACCAGCGACGACACCGGGTTCCCCGGCAGCCCCAGCACCGCGACGTCGCCCAGCCGCCCCGACATCAGCGGCTTGCCCGGCCGCATCGCCACCCGCCAGAACCCGGTGCGCATCCCGCGCGCGGTGAGCGCCGCGTGCACCAGGTCGTGGTCCCCCACGCTCGCGCCGCCCGTCGTGACCAGCAGGTCGTGCCCCGCCACGGAGTCCGCCGCCGCCTCCAGCGCCGCCCGGTCGTCGCGCGCCACCGGCAGCAGCACCGGCTCGCCCCCGGCAGCCCGCACCAGCGCCGCGATCGCGTGGCTGTTCGACGACACGATCCCCCCCGGCCCGACCGGCTCGCCGGGCATGCTGATCTCGTCGCCCGTCGCCAGGATCGCCACCCGCGGCCGCCTGTGCACCGCAAGCCACGGATGGTCCGCCGCCGCCGCCAGCCCCACGTCGCGCGCCCCCAGCCTGCGCCCCGCCCGCAGCACCACGTCGCCCGCCGCGAAGTCCTGCCCCGCCCGCCGTATGTGCCGCGCCGGCCTCGCCGCCTCGTCCAGCCGCACGCTCTCCCCCTCGCGCGTGCAGTCCTCCTGCAGCACCACCGTGTCCGCCCCCTCGGGCACCACGCTGCCGGTGAACAGCCGCACCGCCTCGCCGCTGCCCACCACGCCCGCCCACGGGTGCCCCGCCGGCGCCTCGCCCACCACGCGCAGCACCGCGCCGGCCGCCCCGTCCGCGGCGCGCAGCGCGTAGCCGTCCATGGCCGAGACGTCGTCTGGCGGGCTGGTGCGCCGCGCCACGACGTCGCGCGCCAGCACCCGCCCCCAGCCCGCGCTCAGCGCCACCAGCTCCGCGGGCAGGGGCCGCAGCCCCTCCAGCACCGCCGCCCGCGCCGCCTCCACCGAGATCAACCCGCCCGCTGCCACGGCAACCACCCCCGTTCCGACACCCCGGCCTTGGACGCGATCGGCCGCGCAGGCAAGGCCCGAGGCCCGCGGGCGCCTTGTCCGCCTCCTGCCGAACGGCCACCTGCCGTGGCGCCAGACCCGGACAGTAAGTGCCCCCGATGTCAGAGCCGCCCGCCTTATCCGCCCCCGACTTCTCCGTCCGGGACGCGGCGATCCGCCTCCTGAGCTACACGCCGCTGAAGCGCCGCGACGGGGTGCCGCCCGACCTGTTCGCGGCCTACTGGCGCGACGTGCACGGCCCGCTCTGCGCGCGCCTGCCGGGTCTCGGCTTCTACGCGCAGCACCACTTCGACCGCGAGCGCTCGGCCAACCTGTGGCCGCGCGCCGAGGGCGTGGAGCCGCTCGCGGCGGTGCTGGACGGCGCGGTGGAGATCGGGTTCGCCCGCCAGGCCGACCAGGCGCTGTTCCAGGCGGCAAGCCCGCTGCTGTTCTCCGACGAGCGCAACTTCATCGGCCACGACGTCGCCTACGAGCTGCCGCAGGGATCGCGCACGCTGGTCGACCGCGAGCCGGACCCTGTCCCCAACCGCGCCGAGCCCGGCCACCGGCTCCACCTGCACCTGCACGGCCGCCCCGACGCGTCCGGCGCCTGGGTCGGGCGGTTCGCGACCGAGCTCGCCGCCACGCCCGGCATCCTCAAGGTCCGTCTCCACCTCCCCGAGCCCTACCACAACAGCGAGCCCGAGCCCGCGGCGCCGGGCGTCGACCACCGCCTGCCCCAGGCCCGCAAGAGCGTCGCGATCCTCGAGCTGTGCTGGCCGCACCGCCTCGCCGCCGAGGCGTTCCTGTCCGGCCCGCGATACGCGGCCCTCGCCGGCGACATGGCCGCCCACGTCTCGGCCCTGGGCTGCTTCCTGGTGTCCGGCGTTTACACCTTCATCCGCGACGGCGCGCTGACCACCGCGGGCCTGCGCGGCAGCCGGCCGGCGGCGCTGATCGAGCGGCTCGGCGCCCTCAACCAGACCACGGAGGAGGTCACGCGCCTGTTCCACCCGCGCTAGGCGAGGGAGGAAGCAGGCAAGCAGTTCTTTCTTGAAAGAAAGAACCAAAGAACTTCGCCCATGGGGCCGGTGCCAGCCGGGTTGCGCCGGTCCTTGTGGGCAAAGTCTTTTTGCTTCTTTTTCTTCAGAAAAAGAAGGCCTTGCTTCCTTGTCTCGGCCTCAGTCCTGCCGGAACGCCCCCGACTTCCCGCCGTCCTTGTGCACGACGCGCAGCCCGTCGACGCGCATCCCGCGGTCCACCGCCTTGAGCATGTCGTAGACCGTGAGCGCCGCCACCGACGCCGCCGTCAGCGCCTCCATCTCCACGCCGGTCCGCCCCGTGGTGCGCACCGTGGCCGCGACCTCGACCGCGCACCCGTGCGCGTCCTCGACCGCCTCCAGCGCCAGCTCCACCGCGCTGATCGGCAGCGGATGGCACAGCGGGATCAGCTCCGCCGTCCGCTTGGCCGCCATGATCCCGGCGAGCCGCGCCGTCCCCAGCACGTCGCCCTTCGCCGCGGTCCCCTCGCGCACCAGGCGCAGCGTCGCCGGCTGCATCGACACCCGCGCCCGCGCCGTGGCCACGCGCGCCGTCTCCGGCTTGGCCGACACGTCGACCATCACCGCGCGCCCCTGCGCGTCGAAGTGCGTCAGCCCCCCCGCCACGCCGCCGCCCGCCGCCGCGACCACGTCGCCCGCCGCCCCGCCGGCCACCACCCCGCTCGACGCGCCCCCGCCGAGCGCCACGCCCTCGTGCGCCACCTCCGCGCCCCGGCCTGCCGCCCCGCCCGCCAGCCCGCCGTCTATGCCGTCCCCGGCCACCACCACGCCCGCGGCCCCTCCGCCGAGCGCCGCGCCCTCGTGCGCCACCTCGCCGCCCGGCATCGCCGCGCCGCCCGCGACCGTCGCCGCCTCCCGCGCGGCCGCCCCCGCGCCCGGCGCAGCCACCCCGCCGATCGGCGGCAGCGCCCGGTCGATCACGCCGCCACCCCGAGCAGCGCCCGCGCCGCCGCCCCCACGTCCGCCTGCCGCAGCAGGCTCTCGCCCACCAGGAAGCACCGCGCCCCCACGCGCGACAGCCGCTCCACGTCCGCCCGCCCGGCGATCCCGCTCTCGGCGACCAGCACCCGCCCCGCCGGCACCCGCGCCGCCAGCGCCTCCGTCGTCGCGAGATCCGTGCGCAGCGTCCGCAGGTTCCTGTTGTTCACCCCCACCAGCGGCGTACGCAGCCGCAGCGCGCGCTCCAGCTCCGCCCCGTCGTGCACCTCGGCGAGCACGTCCATCCCCGCCTCCTCTGCCGCCGCCTCCAGCTCCGCCGCCTGCGCGTCCGACAGCGCGGCGAGGATCAGCAGCACGCAGTCCGCCCCCATCGCCCGGCTCTCCCCGATCTGCCACGGGTCCACCATGAAGTCCTTGCGCAGCACCGGCAGCCCCACCGCCGCGCGCGCCGCGACCAGGTGCGCCTCCTCCCCCCCGAAGAACGGCCCGTCCGTCAGCACCGACAGGCACGCCGCGCCCGCCGCCGCGTACTCCCGCGCCAGCCCCGCCGGGTCGAACACCGGCCGGATCATCCCCCCCGACGGCGACCTCTGCTTGATCTCCGCGATCAGCCCGATCCCCAGCGGCGGCGCCCCGCCCGCCGCCACCACGTCGCCCGCGTCCCCGCCCCCCAGCCCCGCCGCCGCCAGCAGCGCACGCGCGAACCCCCGCGGCGCCCCCTGCGCCTCGGCCCGCGCGCGCAGCGCCCCCGCGTCGGCCCCGGCCTTGCGCCGCGCCACCTCCGCCCGTGTCTCCGCACAGATCCGCGCCAGCGCGTCCGGCATCGCCTCGCCCATGTCCCGACATCCCCCAACAGGCAGCAAGCAAGGCCGGGCTCTGCCCGGACCCGCCAAAGGCCCGGGGCCTTTGGAAACCCATCCCTAGGGGCACGAACCCCGCCCCGCCAGGGCCGGACCCGTCAATGTTTCCAAAGGCGAGCCTTTGGCGGAGTCCAGGAGGCAGGGCCTCTGGCCTTCCCTGCCTACGCCGTCTCCCGCCGCAACGCCCGCAGCGCCTCGCCCGCCCCGCCGCCGTCGATCGCCCTCGCCGCCACCCCCACGCCCTCGCGCAGCGCCTCGACCCGCCCCGCTACCACCAGCGCCGCCGCCGCGTTCAGCAGCACCGTGTCCCGGTACGCCCCCGCCGCGCCCCCCAGCACCCCGAGCAGCGCCGCCGCGTTCTCCGCCGCATCCCCCCCCGCGATCGCGGCCAGCGGGGCAGGGGCCAGCCCCGCATCCTCCGGCCGCACCACGAACGCGCGGCAACCCCCGTCACGCCACTCCACCACCTCCGTCGGCCCCGCCAGCGTCAGCTCGTCCAGCCCCTGCCCATGCACCACCCACGCCCGCTCCGCGCCGAGCCGCCCGAGCACCTCCGCCACCGGCCGCAGCCACCGCGGCGCGAACACGCCCACGAGCTGCCGCCGCACCCCCGCCGGGTTCGCCAGCGGCCCCAGCAGGTTGAAGATCGTGCGCGTCCCCAGCGCCCGCCTGGCCTCCGCCGCGTGCGCCATCCCCGCGTGGTGCGCCGGCGCGAACAGGAACGCGACGCCCGCCCGCGCCAGCACCCCCGCCGCCCGCTCCGCCCCCACCAGCCCCACGCCCAACGCCGCCAGCACGTCCGCCCCCCCCGAGCGCGACGACAGCGCCCGGTTGCCGTGCTTGGCCACCACCACCCCGCACCCCGCCACCACCAGCGCCACCGCGGTCGAGATGTTCAGCGTCCCCGCCGCATCCCCCCCCGTCCCGCACACGTCGACCGCCCCCGCCGGCGCCTCCACCCGCACCATCCGCGCCCGCAGCGCCGCTACCGCGCCCGCCAGCTCCGCCTCCGTCTCCCCCCTGACCCGCAGCGCCATCAGCAGCCCCGCCAGCGCCACGCTCCCCGCGTGCCCGTCCAGGATCACCCCGAACACGTCCTCCGCCTCGCCCGAGGACAGCGTCTCCCCGGCCGCGAGCCGCGACATCAGCGAGGCAGGAAGGCCAGGGCCCTGCCCTGGACCCGCCAGGGGCGGCGCCCCTGGACCGGCGCACATCAGGCGGCTCGCGCGGACGCGTCGTTGCGGCCGCGCGCGATGGCCAGGAAGTTCGCCAGGATCTCGTGCCCGTGCTCGGACGCGATGCTCTCCGGGTGGAACTGCACCCCGAAGATCGGCAGGTCGCGGTGCCGCAGCCCCATCACCACCCCGTCGCGCGTGTGCGCAGTGGCCTCCAGCGCCGCCGGCATCGAGTCCTCGCGCACCACCAGCGAATGGTAGCGCGTCGCCTGGAACGGCGAGGGCAGCCCCGCGAACACGTCGCTCCCCTCGTGCACCACTTCGCTCAGCTTGCCGTGCATCGGCGTCGGCGCCCGCTCGACCACCGCGCCGAACGCCTGCCCGATCGCCTGGTGCCCCAGGCACACGCCGAGCAGCGGCACCCGCCCCGCCGCCGCCGCGATCAGGTCGAGGCAGATCCCCGCCTGCTCCGGCGCGCACGGCCCTGGCGACAGCACGATCGCCTCGGGCTCCAGCGCCATCGCCTCCTCGGCGCTCAGCGCGTCGTTGCGCCGCACGTCGCACTCGGCCCCGAGGTCGCCGAGGAAATGCACGAGGTTGAACGTGAAGCTGTCGTAGTTGTCGATGAGGAGGATCATGCGCAGACCTTGGTTACGCGCCGCCGCACGGTCAACCACGCTCCCCTCAAACGCGAAGGCACGCCGCCACGGCCCCAGCCGCGACAGCGTGCCCGCAAGGCCTCGAAGCCCGCGCTCAGGCCGCCGGCGCCAGCCCCGCGCCAACCACCGCGCCGCCCCCGAGCGGCCCTCCGCCCGGCCGGAAGACCATGGCCGGGCAGGGCGGCGGATCGTCGTCGTCGTCATCCGGCCCGCGCCGCCACAGCGCCGACGCCACGCGCCGCGGCACCCGCCCGCGCAGCCGCGCCAGCCGCCGCCCCGGCCCCGACGCCGCCCGCCCCGCGCGCCCATCGAGCCGCCCCAGCGCGCGCAGCACGTCCGCGACCCGCACCACCGCCCCGTTGTCGAGCTGCCGCAGCGCCGGCGCATCCGGCACCGCGCGCGCGTCCGACGCCCACGACGCGAGGATCGCCCGCTTCTCCGCCCCCGCGAGCCAGGCGGCCTCCGCCACCTCGTCCGGGTGCATGAAACCCGCCGCCCGCCCGGACGGCGCCTCGTCCGGCGGCAGCCCCGCCCTTGCGACGTCGGTGAAGCCGGCGTCCGTGGTGTGCACTCCACTCATTCCTGACCTCCTCTCCGAAGGCCTCCCGGCGGGTGCCGGGAGGCGGGGTTCATCGCTCCGCGGCGGCCGCGTCAGGCCGCCTTCCGTCCGTCCGCGCCGTCCTGGGCGATCTGCTGCCGGTTGTCCTGCCCCACGGCCGCGGGCGCGCCGACCTCGATGCGTCGCGGCTTGAGCTGCTCGGGGATCTCGCGCTGCAGCGCCACCAGCAGCATCCCGTTCTCCAGGGTGGCCGACGTCACCTTGACGTGGTCGGCCAGGTTGAAGACCTGCCGGAAGTCGCGCGACGCCAGCCCGTGGTGCAGCAGCTCCTGCGGCCTGGCCTCGGCCTTCCTGCGCCCCGTGATCACGAGGGTGCCGGCCTGCTGCACCAGCTCGACCTCCTCGGGCGCGAACCCCGCGACCGCCATGCTGATGCGGTAGCGGTCCTCGCCCTGCTTCTCGATGTTGTAGGGCGGCCAGTCCGGCCGCGCCGTGCTGTCGAGCAGCCGGTCGAACCCGACGGTGGAACGGAACAGGGGGGAAAAGTCGTATGTCTTCATCACCACATCCTTCCCAGGCAACATGGTTGACACGCCACCTCCCGGTGGCCTCGCGCCGAGCCCTCTGGCCTCGACGGCAGCGAATTAATTCCGCCGAAATCGCGCTTCAACACCCGCCAGATAACGTTTTCGTTACCGTCGTGACGGGTCTCGCCGCCGAGCAACCCACTGTAAACCGCCACTTTTCTCCGCCCGGGAGAAGAGGTGCGACCCGCACCCGCGAGTGGGCCAAACCGGGGCCGGCCGACCCTCGGCGTCCAGGCAACCATACCCTGGCGTTGCGCCCGACGGGGCGACGATCGTCCTCTGTCCCGCAGGAACCCGCGCGTCGCCACAACCTCGCGGCCGCAAACGCGACCTAGACAAACGGACTCTCAAGGCGAGCCTTGAGCGGAGTTTGAGGCAGAGCCTCAACCTTCCTTGCCTTGCCCCCGCCTCACCCCGCCGCGAACCGCACCGCCTCCTCCGCCGCCCTGAACAGCGCCCGCGACTTCTGCCGCGTCTCCTCGAACTCCCCCGCCGGCGTGCTGTCCGCGACCACGCCGCCCCCGGCCTGCACGTGCATCACCCCGTCCTTCACGACCGCCGTGCGCAGCCCGATGCACGTGTCCATGGTCCCGTCCGGGGCAAAATACCCTATGCACCCCGCGTAGATCCCCCGCCGGACCGGCTCCAGCTCCTCGATGATCTGCATAGCCCGTATCTTCGGCGCCCCCGTCAGCGTGCCCGCCGGAAACCCCGCCACCAGCGCCTCGACCGCATCGACCCCCGGCCTGACCTGCCCCTCGACCGTGGACGAGATGTGCATCACCTGGCTGAACCGCTCGATGGCAAAGCTCTCCGTCACCCTGACCGTCCCGATCCGCGAAACCCTGCCCACGTCGTTCCGCCCGAGATCGACGAGCATCAGGTGCTCCGCCCGCTCCTTCGGGTCCGAAAGCAGATCCGCCTCGAGGGCAAGATCCTCCTCCGGCGTCGCCCCCCGCGGCCGCGTCCCCGCGAGCGGCCGTATCGTCACCACCCCGTCGCGCATCCGCACCAGGATCTCCGGCGACGCGCCGACCACCGCGAACCCCCCGAAGTCGAGAAAGAAAAGAAACGGCGCCGGATTGATCCGCCTGAGCGCCCGGTACAACGCGAACGGCGGCAGCACGAACGGCACGGAGAACCGCTGGCTCGGCACCACCTGGAACGCGTCCCCGGCCGCGATGTATTCCTGCATCCGCACGACCATCGCCTCGAACTGCGCCCGGCTCATGTTCGACACCGGCTCCGGCTGCGCGGGCAGCGCGACCGCCGGCGCCGCCACCGCCATCGGCCGCGCCAGCGCCGCGCGCGCCGCCTCCAGCCGCGCCTCCCCCACCGCCCGCGCCGCCCCCGCAGAAACCCCCGCCTGCGGCCACACCGGCGCGGCCAGCGTCAGCTCGTCCCGCACCGTGTCGAACACCGCGAACAGCGTCGGCCGGAGCATCACCGCCTCCGGCAGCCCCAGCACGTCCACGTTGCCAGACGGCAGCCGCTCCATCTGCCGCACCATGTCGTAGCCGAGGTAGCCCACGAGCCCGCCCACCATCGGCGGCAGCCCCGCCGGCACCACGAGCCGCGTCTCCGCCAGCAGCGCCCGCAGCGCGTCCAGCGGCTTGCCCTCCTGCGACCGGAACGCGTGGGGTGCTGCCAGCGCGTCGCGGTTGATCTCCGCCACCCCGTCGCGGCACCGCCACACCAGGTCCGGCGCCATGCCGATGATCGAGTACCGCCCCCGCGACGCCCCGCCCTCGACGCTCTCCAGCAGGAAGCTGTTCGCCTGCCCGTGCGCCAGCTTGAGGAACGCGGCCACCGGCGTCAGCAGGTCCGACACCAAGCTGCTCCACAGCAGCGCGCCCTGGCCGCTCTCGTACGCCGCCGTGAAGTCGTCCATCGCAGCCTCCCGAAGCAAGCAAACCTGGGCTCTGCCCAGACCCGCCAGGGCGAGCCGCCCTGGACCGGCCCCCGTTAAGGCACCCCTGCCCCCAGCGCCACTGCCTTCAGATCGCCAGTCCAGGGCGGCTCGCCCTGGCGGGTCCGGGCAGAGCCCGGCCTTGCTTCCTCGCCCGGCCCTACGGCTGCTCCGCCACCCGGTCCAGCACCGCCTGGTTGATCCGCGGCTTGGCCAGCGCGCGC
>JBPBQS010000103.1:0-16311 GCA_050920955.1 Janthinobacterium lividum
AAACCGCAAGTTCGTCATGCCAACGCCGCCAAAACCGATAGTGTCCGCTTACCGCACACAGGGTGACACAGATCATTCGCCGCGGACCGCGTAGCAAGGGAACGTCGCACATGCCTGAGAAACGAATTCATCCGCGCGGCCGCCGGGGCCGCATGCGCCTCGCCGTGGCCGGCGTCGGCCTGGCGCTCGGCCTGGCGGGGACCGCGCACGCCCAGAACATCAACAGCGGCGTCAGCATCGGGCCGAGCCAGCAGCTCTCCACGCCGCTGACCCCCGGCGTGCCCTCGCCGACGGCCGCGTCCAAGGTCGACCAGTTGATCGGCGGCATGTCGGCGCTCGACGGCCCGCGCACCTCGCTGGGCAACCTCGGCATCGACATCCTCGGCGACTTCATCACCGAGTTCGCGAGCAACGTCAGCGGTGGCGTGAAGAAGGGCTCGACCTTCGCCAACCAGCTCGGCATCGAGCTCGACGTCGACTGGCAGAAGCTCGCGCGCATCCAGGGCCTGTCGACCCACGTCGTGGTGATCAACCGCTCCGGCAGCCCCGCCAGCAGCCGCGGCATCATCGGCGACAACCTGCTGCCGGTGCAGGAGATCTACGGCGCCGGCGGCGACGTCGCCCTCCACCTGGTCTACGCCTACGCCGAGGAGAAGCTGGCGCAGGGCCGCGTCGACATCGCGCTCGGCCGCATGCCGCTGGCCAACGACTTCGCCGCCTCGCCGCTGAACTGCAACTTCATGAACAACTCGCTGTGCGGGAACCCGAAGTCGCTGCCCGGCGGCGACCGCGGCTTCTCCTCCTACCCCGACGCGGTGTGGGGCGCGCGCGTGCGCGTGCGGCCGACCGACCACACCTACATCCAGACCGGCATCTACGCGACCGACCAGGACCTCTACACCTACGACCGCTTCCGCTCGGGCTTCACCTTCGACACCTCGAAGATCAACGGCGAGACGTTCCCGGTCGAGGCCGCCTGGCTGCCGACCTTCGGCGCGGACCGCCTGCCCGGCCACTACAAGCTCGGCTTCTCCTACGACAACGCGCCGCAGAACGACTTCTACGTCGACCGGGACGGCGCCCCGGCCGCACTGAGCGGCCAGCCGTACCGCAGCCACAAGGGCCACACCCAGGCCTGGGCGCTGTTCGACCAGATGATCGTGCGCCAGGGCCCCGGCGACAACGACGGCATCATCCTGATGGGCGGCTACGTCCACAACGACCCGTCCACCTCGGTCTACGCCGAGCAGTACTACGGCGCCGTGCTGGACCGCTCGTTCTGGAAGGCCCGCCCGCTCGACACCATCGGCGTGCTGTTCTCCTACCTCAACACCAGCCCGCAGCTCGCCCAGCAGCAGCAGCTCGACCTCGACTTCGGCCTGCCGATCGCCAACGGCGCCACCGGCGTGCAGCGCCACATGCAAATCCTCGAAGCCAACTACGACATCCACGTCTACCGCGGCGTGAACTTCGAGCCCGACTTCCAGTACGTGTTCCGCCCCAACGCCGTGGGCAACATCAAGGATGCGGCAGTGTTCGGCTTCAAGTCGCACATCGCGTTCTGAACTCCATCATCGCGTGCTAAGGCTGCGGCGGGACCCCCGGGTCCCGCCGCTTCCATTTCCGGAACCCGCGATGCCCCCGCTCCGCCCCCTCCTCGCCGCCGTGCTGCTGGCCGCCGCCACGGCCCCCGCCGCCGCGCAGGGCTTCTCCATGGGCCCCAGCGAGGCGCTGTCGCAGCCGCTGCGCCACCACCCCCGCCGGCCCCACGCCCCGCGCCCCCGTCCGCAAGCCCCCTCCGCCGCGACGCCGGCCGCCCCGACTTCAGCCACCCCGACTTCGGCCACCCCGACGCCCGCCGACCCGGTGGCCGCGCCCCCGCCCCAGCCCCCCCTGCGCCCATGACGCCCGCTCCCCGCCGCATGGGCACCCTGCCCGCGGCCTGCGCGCTGCTGCTGCTGCTTGCGGCCGGCTGCGTGCCGCGGCCCACCGGGCCGATCCTGGGCGACTGGCGCGGCACCCCGCCCGGCCCCTCCGTGGAGGAGCCCAAGATCGTGGAGCTGGTGCTCGAGGGCGCGCCCGACGCGACCTCCGGGCGCTACCACATCGCGGTCACCGTGCAGAACATGCGCAACGGCGCCGGCGCGGGCACCACGCGCTGGCAGGGCGACTGGACCGGCAGCCGCCAGACGCTGGACGGCCACGACGCCCGCATCATCGACCTGCACGGCATGGTGGACGGCCAGAACAACCGCTACGAGCTGGCGTCCGACGGCACGCTGCGCCCGGCGACCGGCACCAACAGCCTGGCCGCCACCTACACCCCCGCCCAGGTCGCGCTCTACACCCTGCGCCCGCTGCGCCGCGACAGCTGGAACTACGGCATCGACTGAACGCGCGCGGGGCCGCCGCCGGTCCCGCCAGGCCGCTCCGGACACGCGCCCCGCAGGCACATCGGACCTGTCGCAAGGGCCCCGCCCGACCTGCATCCGGCGCTCGCGAGCCGCGCCGTCCATGCCCCGCGCGCATAGGCCTTATGATTCGCGGCGCACTACGCTTCCCTTAACCCCGGGGTTACTTGTTGCAGTGCAGCATAAGCTCGTTGCAGGAAGGAGCCCCCGCCATGACCAGAACCCTCGCCATCATCACCGCCGCTCTGCTGACCGTGTGGATCCCGAGCCAGGCCGCCCGACTCGGCGACGACCACCGCCCGGCCGCGCAGACCGAGCTGTCCGCCCCCGCGCACGTCCAGCTGCTGCAGAACCGCTTCTCCGGCACCGCGCTGCGCTGAGGCCACGACGCGGAGCCGGCCACGACGGCTCCGCCCCACGCACGCCGAACCGTGCCGGCGCGCGCAGGGCACCCTAGCGCGCCTGCTCCAGGACGACCACGCGCACCTCGCCCGCGGGCGGCAGGGTCTCGGGCGTGATCTCGACCGAGGTCGCCCCCGCGCGCGTCACCTGCCCGGCCGGGAAGCGCGCCAGGAAGCCGTCCACCTTCTCGATCTTCAGCACGCCGCGCTCGTGCCAGTAGTGCATCGGGATCACCACGCGCGGCCGTATCGCCGCGATCGCCGCGTCGAGGTCGTCGAGCGCGATGGTGGCGTGCTCGCCGGCCAGCGCCAGCAGGACGTCCACCTGCCCCGCCAGCTGCGCCAGCTGCCCCGGGTCGACCGGGTTGCCCAGGTCGCCCATGTGCAGCACCCGCAGCCCGCCCAGCGTGAAGTGGTAGAGCGCGTTGGCGTCGGCGTCGCGCCCCACCTCGCCCTGGTAGTCGAAGCTCCTGCTCTCGTAGGCCTCGAAGCCGCGGATCGGCACGCCGAACACGACGCGTCCCTCGGGCGGCAGCTCCAGCGCGTTGACCACCACCGGGTCGCCCTGGACGTGGCTCGGGTCGGAATGGAAGTCGTCGGTGCGCGAGCTCATGATCACGAGATCGGCCGGCTCGTCGATCGGACGGAAGCCGCTGATGCCCGGCGTGTAGGGGTCGGTCACCACGGCGATGCCGTCCGCCTCGAGGCGGAAGCTCGCGTGCGCATAGAAGCTGATCCTCATCCCCGCCGCCCCTCAGGCCGCGCCGTCGAGCCGGTGGCCCGCGAACAGCGTCCAGCTCTCCGCCAGCGCGCCCTGCCGCTCGCCGAACGCCGCGAGGTGCGCGGACTGCATGTGCGCCTCCCACAGCGCCCGCGTCTCCCAGGTCTCGTGGAACAGGAACGTCCCCGGCTCGTCGGCGGAACGGTGCAGGTCGTAGTTGACGCACCCCTGCTCCGCCCGCGTCGGCCCGACCAGGCCCTGCAGCGCCGACAGCAGCGCCTCCTCCTGCCCGGACCTGGCCTTGAGCGTCGCCACGACGGTGAGATGCGCCATCGCCGTTCCCCTTCCTGCGGCCCGCGCCGCCATGGCTGCGCGGGACCCGTGTTGCCGAATGGCCCGCACGCCGGGCCGCGGGGACCAGCCATGAACCCCCGGCGCCCGGCGCGCCAGCCCCGTCCCGGCGCGTGTCAGCGACGCGGGCTGGTCGCCACGTCGAGCCACACCGCCATCAGCAGGATCAGGCCCTTGACGATCATCTGCCAGTAGGTGTCGACGCTGAGCATCGACATGCCGTTGTCCAGCGTCGCCATGATCAGCGCCCCGATCAGCGCGCCGAACACCGTGCCGGCGCCGCCGCGCATCGAGGTGCCGCCGATGATGCACGAGGCGATGGCGTCCAGCTCCTGCAGCGACCCTGCCGACGGCGAGCCGGCCGCAAGCCGCGCCGTGGTGCTGATCCCGGCGAGCGCCGCCATCGCCCCCATCAGCGCGAACACCATCAGCTTGACGCGCGCCACGTTGACGCCGGAGAAGCGCGTGGCCTCCAGGTTGCCGCCGACCGCGTAGATCCTGCGGCCGAACACGGTGCGCCGCGCCATCAGCGTGAAGGCGCCGAGCAGCCCCAGCACCACGAGCACCGGCATCGGCACGCCGCGGTACGAGTTCAGCAGCCACACGAAGCCGAACACCGCGACCGCCGCGACCGCCATCCTGGCGCCGTCCGCCCACAGCGGCGGCACCGCCAGGCCGAGCGCCGCCCGCCGCCCCCGCCCGCGCAGCGTCACCGCGACGATGCCCGCGAACAGCAGCACGGCGAGCGCGGTGCCCGCCGCCCCCGGCAGGTAGCTCTGCGCGACCGCGACCAGCGACGGCGAGACCGGCGAGATCGTGACGCCCCCGGTGATGCCCAGCAGCACGCCGCGGAACGCCAGCAGCCCCGCCAGCGTGACGATGAACGAGGGCACCCGCAGGTAGGCCACCCAGTATCCGTTGAAGGCGCCGATCGCCGCACCCGCGGCCACCACGACGGCGATGTTGATCGCGAGCGGCAGGTGCCAGCCCGCGTCCAGGATCGCCGACAGGCCGCCGAGCAGGCCGAGCAGCGAGCCCACGGACAGGTCGATCTCGCCGGAGATGATGACGAACACCATGCCGCACGCCAGCATCCCGGTGATCGCCATCTGCCGGAACAGGTTGGACAGGTTGCGCGGCGTGAGGAAGTCGCCGCCGGTGAGCTGGCTGAACAGCACCCACAGCACGGCGATCGCGATCACCAGCGCCAGCACCTTGTAGCGCGCGAAGGCGGACTTGAGCTGCTCGGCGCGCAGCGTGCGCCGGCGCTCCGCGGGTGCCGAGGTCAGCGCCGCCGGCGTGGGCGCCACGGCGACGTCGGCGGGACGCGCGGGGTCGGGCGCAAGCGCCAGGTCGGGGATCGGGGAGGAGTCGGGCATGGCGTGGTTCCTACGCTCTGGTCAGGCTGCGCGCGGCAGCGGCGTGATGGCGGCCGAGAGCACCCGTTCCTGGGTCAGGGTCTCGTCGTTGACGAAGTCGCCGCGCAGCTGGCCCTCGCCGATCACCAGCACGCGGTCGCTGATGCCCAGCACCTCCGGCAGCTCGGAGGACACCATGATGATCGACACGCCGCGCTGCACGAGCGCGAACATCAGGCGGTAGATCTCGTATTTCGCGCCCACGTCCACGCCGCGCGTCGGCTCGTCGAGGATCAGCACGCGCGGGCCCGGCTCCAGCATCTTGGAGATCACCGCCTTCTGCTGGTTGCCGCCGGACAGGCTGGCGATCGAGAGCAGCGGGCTCGCGGTGCGGATCTGCAGGCGCGCGATCGCCTCGCCGATGACGGAGAACTCGCGCCCCTCGTCGATCAGCCCGCTGCCCGCGAAACGGTCCAGCACCGACAGCGTGATGTTGTAGCCGACCCCCAGCCCGGGGACGATGCCGTGCGCCTTGCGGTCCTCGGGCACCATGCACAGGCCCTGGCGCACCGCCTCCTGCGGCGAGCGCACGCGGATGACCTTGCCGTCCAGGCGGATCTCGCCGGAATGCGCGCCGGGGTAGGCGCCGAACAGCGCGCTGACCAGCTCGGTGCGCCCGGCGCCGACCAGGCCGGCGATGCCGAGGATCTCGCCGCGGCGCAGCGCGAAGGAGACGTTGTCGACGCGCCGGCGCAGCCGGTTCTCCGGGTCGAGGCAGGTGATGCCGATCGCCTCGAACACGACCTCGCCGATCGGGTGCGCCTCGCGCGGGAACAGGTTGGTCATCTCGCGGCCGACCATCATGCGGATGATGTCGCCGGTGGTCAGGTCGCGCATCGGTGCCTCGCCGACGAAGCGGCCGTCGCGGATCACGGTGACGCTGTCCGCGATCGCCTCGATCTCCTCGAGCTTGTGGGAGATGTAGACGCAGGCGGTGCCGCGCGCCTTGAGGTCGGCGATGAGGCGCAGCAGGATCTCGGTCTCGGACTTGGTCAGCGACGAGGTGGGCTCGTCCAGGATCAGCAGGCTGGCGTCCTTGCTCAGCGCCTTGGCGATCTCGATCAGCTGCTGCTCGCCGCCGGCGTAGTGCGAGACGGGCTTGGCGACGTTGATGTGGCCCATGCGCAGGCCGGCCAGCAGGGTGGCCGCCTCGGCGTACATGCGGTCGAAGTCGATCATGCCGCGCACCACCGGCTCGCGGCCGAGGAAGATGTTCTCGGCCACCGAGAGCTGGGGGACGAGCATCAGCTCCTGGTGGATGATGACGATGCCGGCGGCCTCGCTCTCGCGGATCGAGGCGCACTGCAGCGGCTGGCCGCGCCACAGGATCTCGCCGCCCCAGGTGCCGAACGGGTAGACCGCGGAGAGCACCTTCATCATCGTGGACTTGCCGGCGCCGTTCTCGCCGCACAGCCCGACGCACTCGCCCGGCCGCACGCGCAGGTCGATGCCGTCCAGCGCCTTGACGCCGGAGAAGCTCTTGGTGATGCCGCGCATCTCCAGCAGGAACTCGCTCATCGCGCGCGCCCCGCCAGCCGGGGCCTGTGCGCCGTGCCGCGGCCGTGCCGCGCGGGATATGCTGTCACCGTTCCTGCCTCTTCCGGCTGCAGGGAGGGCGGCGCGGGCACCATGCGCGACACCTTCCGCCGCCGCGCCTGAAACGGATGCCGCGACCGGGCACGGGCGAGCCGGGACGGGGCCACTTCACGAAACAGGGGCACAGCGGACGGGAATGCCGAACCTGGCAGACCGACGACGAACCTTCCCGACAAGCCTTTTTCTTTATTTATGACGCCAGCACACTACCCCGGCACAACCCGTGTCAAGCGGGTTCCCGAGGCGCCCGCCACGGGAGCGGGCGGTCCGGCGCGCAGGCCGGACGCCTCGTTCGTTGCCGTCCCGCCGAAGCGGGCAAGCCGGCACAACCTTCGCCCCCGCCCACCCGTGTCCGCCGCCCCCTAAGGGATGAGGACCGTGCTCCCGGTGGTCTCGCGGGCTTCCAGGGCGCGGTGCGCCTCGGCGGCGTCGCTCAGCGCGAAGGTCTGGTTGACGCGGATCTGCACGGCGCCGCTGGCGACCACCTCGAACAGCTCGGCGGCCATCGCCTCCAGGTCGGCGCGCTTCGCGGTGTAGGTCGCCAGGGTGGGGCGGGTGAGGAACAGGCTGCCCTTGCTGGTGAGCAGCGAGGGGTCGACCGGCGGCACCGGGCCCGACGCGTTGCCGAAGGTGACCATGGTGCCGAGCGGGGCCAGGCAGTCGAGGCTGGCGGCGAAACTGTCGCGGCCGACGCTGTCGTAGACCACGGGGACCATGGCGCCGTCGGTGATGCGCCGGACCTCGGCGGCCAGGGCGTCGGTGCCGATCACGACGTGGGTGGCGCCGTTCTCGCGCGCCATCTCCGCCTTGGCCTCGGTGGACACCACGCCGATCACGCGCACGCCGAGGTGGCGCGCCCACTGGCACATGATGAGGCCGACGCCGCCGGCGGCCGCGTGCACCACCACGGTGTCGCCGGGCTGCACGCGGTGGGTGCGGCGCAGCAGGTACTGCGCGGTCAGGCCCTGCAGCATCATCGCGGCGCCGGTGCGCGCGTCGATGCTGTCGGGCAGCACCACCAGGCGGTCGGCGGCGATCACGCGCTTGGCCGCGTAGGCGCCGATCGGGCCGGCGTAGGCGACGCGGTCGCCGGCCTTGACCGTGTCGACGCCGGCGCCGACGGAGACGACGGTGCCCGCCCCCTCCATGCCGATGATCAGCGGCATCGACGGCGCCTTGTAGAGGCCGGTGCGGAAGTAGACGTCGATGTAGTTGAGGCCGACCGCCTCGTGGGCGATCAGCGCCTGCCCGGCGGCGGGCTCGGGCGTGGGCACGTCCTCCCAGCGCATGACCTCGGGGCCGCCGTTGGCGTGGATGCGAATGGCCTTGGTCATGCGAACTCCGTCACGATGGTTCAGGCCGTGGGCCCGACGGCTGTCTGGCCGGCGGAAGGCGGGCAGGCAAGGCATGGGCCAGGGGTCGCCGTCACGCGCAGGCGGGCACCCCGGCGGCACGCGCGCAGGCCTCGGCCTCCAGGGCCAGCAGGGCGCGCTTGGTGTCCAGGCCCTCGCCGCCGGTGTAGCCGCCCAGGCCGCGGGCGGCGACCACGCGGTGGCAGGGGATGATCACCGGCAGCGGGTTGAGGCCGTTGGCCTGCCCCACGGAGCGCGCCGAGCCGCCGGCGGCCGCGGCGAGCTGCGTGTAGGTGCGGACCTCGCCGAACGGGATCTCGGCCAGCGCGTCCCAGACCCGGCGCTGGTAGGCGCTGCCGGCCGGGCGCAGCGGCAGGTCGAAGCGGCGCAGGGTGCCGTCGAGGTAGGCGTCGAGCTGGTCGCGGGCACGGCGCAGCAGCGGCGTCGGCTCCTGGTCGCGGCCCCAGCCCCAGTCCAGCGCGACAAGAGCGCCGTCCTCCTCGGACAGGGTCACGGCGCCGAACGGGGTCTGCATCGAGAGCTGGGGCACGGCCGGGATGGCGCACCGGAGCGGGGCGGCTGTCAAGCGGCGGCCTGAAGCAAGCAAGCATGGGCTCTGCCCAAACCCGCAAAGGGTCCGAGGACCCTTTGATCCCACTTACTTAGGGAAGCCATCCAAGGGGCTTCCCTTGGCGGAGCTCGAGGCAGCGCCTCGACCTTGCCTGGCCGGCCCTGCGGCGGGGCGCTAGGGTGCGGCTCCGTTTTCGGGGAGAGCGTTCGTGGGCCAGCCGCATCCGGGCGATCCGCCGCCGTATTTCGAGGCGCACCTGTTCGTGTGCTGCAACCGCCGCGCGGAGGGGCACTCGCGCGGGTCGTGCGCCGCCGCCGGGTCGGAGCGGCTGCGCGACTACATGAAGGCGCGCGCCAAGGAGCTGGGGCTCGGCGGCCGGGTGCGGGTCAACGGGGCCGCGTGCCTGGACCGCTGCGAGCTGGGGCCGTGCGTGGTGATCTACCCCGAGGGCGTCTGGTACAGGATCGGCTCGACCGACGACGTGGACGCGGTGCTGCAGCGCCACCTGGTCGAGGGCGGGCGGGCGACGGAGCTGATGCTCCCGCCGCGATGAGGAAACGCCTGGCTTCCTTGAAGAGGATTCTCAAGGCGAGCCTTGAGCGGAGGCCAGAGGCAGAGCCTCTGGCCTTGCCTTGCCTCCTCGGGCCCGGGCGTTGACCGACACGATCATGGCGCTGGCCAGCGGGCCCGGGCGGGCGGCGGTGGCGGTGCTGCGGCTGAGCGGGCGGGGGTGCGGGGCGGTGCTGGACGCGCTGTGCGGGCGGCCGGCGCCGCGGCGGGCTTCGCTGCGGGCGCTGCGGGAGAGGGGCGAGGTGCTGGACCGGGCGCTGGTGCTGTGGATGCCGGGTCCGGGGAGCTACACGGGCGAGGACTGCGCGGAGCTGCAGCTGCACGGCGGCGTGGCGGTGGTGGCGGCGGTGACGGGGGCGCTGGCGCGGCTGGGGGTGCGGCCGGCGGAGGCGGGGGAGTTCACGCGGCGCGCGGTGCTGGCGGGGCGGATGGGGGTGCTGGAGGCCGAGGGGGTCGCGGACCTGGTGGCGGCCGAGGGCGAGGCGCAGCGGCGACAGGCGCTGCGGCAGATGGAGGGCGGGCTGGGGCGCAGGCTCGCGGGGTGGGCGGAGCGGCTGCGCGTGGTGCTGGCGCAGCAGGAGGCGCTGATCGACTTCCCCGACGAGGACCTGCCCGAGGAGGTGGAGGCGTTGCTGCTGGCGGAGGTGGCGGCGCTGGCCTCGGAGATGCGGCAGGGGCTCGCGGACGGGGCGGCGGGCGAGCGGGTGCGCGACGGGCTGGTGGTGGCGGTGGCGGGCGCGCCGGACGTGGGCAAGTCGAGCCTGGTGAACGCGCTGGCGGAGCGCGAGGTGGCGATCGTGGCGTCGGGGGCGGGGACGACGCGCGACGTGCTGGAGGTGGCGCTCGACGTGGGTGGCGTGCAGGTGACGCTGCTCGACACGGCCGGGCTGCGCGAGACCGCGGACCCGGTGGAGGCGGAGGGCGTGCGGCGTGCCAGGGCGCGGGCAGAGGCGGCGGACCTGGTGATCCTGGTGCGCGACGCCGCGTCGGCGGGGACGGAGGCGGAGGGGGCCGAGGGGCGGCGGGTGGTGGTCGTGCTGAACAAGGCGGAGCTGGGGGACGGCGGGGCGGGCGAGGGGCTGCGGGTCAGCGCGCGCACGGGGCTGGGGGTGGCGGCGCTGCGGGCGCGGCTGGGCGAGGAGGTGGCGCGGCTCGTGGCGACGGGGGGGGCGCCGCTGACGCGGGCGCGTCACCGGGCGGCGCTGGGCGAGGCCGTGGCGGCGCTGGAGCGGGCGGAGGCGGTGGCGTGGCCGGAGCTGCGCGGCGAGGAGCTCCGGCTGGCGCTGCGGGCGGTGGGGCGGATCACCGGGGCGGTGGACGTGGAGGCGCTGCTGGACACGGTGTTCTCCCGGTTCTGCATCGGGAAGTAGGCGGGTCGGGTCAGGCGAAGCAGCGCCTGGCGCGGCCGAGGCGGATCAGCTCGTTGGCGCGCGCGGTGGCCGCCTCCGCGGTGCCCTTCTGCGCGACGAGGACCTCGTTGGACTCGACGCCCTTGCCGTCCGTGTAGGCCACGGGGCCGTTGCCGACTCCCGCAGGCCCGCTGTGCCCGGCCACCGTGCCGTCGGTCACGCGCGTGTCGCTGGTGGGGGCGGAGAGCCTGGTGCGGCCGTTCACCTCCTGGTCGGTCATGCGCTGGGCCAGGGTGATCCTGCTGTTCATCCCGGCGATCCCGGCCTCGATCGCGGGGCAGCCCAGGGCGGCGTCTCCGGGCTGCGACAGCGCCATGGCCGGGTCGGCCTTGATGGCGGTCTGCGGGTCGGAGCCGTCGGCACAGCCGCACAGCAGGGCGCAGGCGAGCAGCATCGTGCGGGCGGGTGCGGACACGCGGTCTCTCCGTGGTTTCGTCGCGGGAAGCATTGCCGCTCGCACGGGAGCCAACAACCCCCGGTTGGCGCCCACGGCCAGGGTCGCGCCGTGCTCTCGCCACGGCGGGCCCTCTGCTATGACGGGCGCGGCGGCGGCGGGGATGGGGCGGGTGATGGCGGATCGGTTCGACGTGGTGGTGGTGGGCGGCGGCCATGCCGGGTGCGAGGCGGCGGCGGCGGCGGCGCGGGTGGGCGCGCGCGTGCTGCTGCTGACGCACCGGGTGGAGACGGTGGGCGAGATGTCGTGCAACCCGGCGATCGGCGGCATCGGCAAGGCGCACCTGGTGCGCGAGGTGGACGCGCTCGACGGGCTCATGGCGCGGGCGGCGGACCGGGCGGCGATCCACGTCAAGCTGCTCAACCGCAGCAAGGGGGCCGCGGTGCAGGGGCTGCGGATGCAGGCGGACCGGGGGCTGTACCGCGCGACGGTGCAGGCGCTGCTGGCCCGGACGGCGGGGCTCGTGGTGCGGGCGGGCGAGGTCGAGGACCTCGTGGTGGACGCGGCGGGGCGGGTCGCCGGGGTCGCGTGCGCGGGCGGCGGGCGGGTGGCGTGCGGGGCGGTGGTGGTCACGGCGGGGACGTTCCTGCGCGGGGTGATCCATGTCGGCGACGTGCAGTGGCCGGCGGGGCGGGCGGGCGAGGCGCCGGCGGCGGCGCTGGGGGCGCGGCTGGAGGCACTGGGGCTGCCGACGGGGCGGCTGAAGACGGGGACGCCGCCTCGGCTGTCGCGGGCGAGCCTGGACTGGGACGGGCTGGCACGCGACCCGGGCGACGCCGAGGTCGAGGCATTCAGCAGGATGGGGGCGGGGGTCACCGGGCGGCAGGTCGAGTGCCGGGTGACGGGGACGACGGAGGCGACGCACCGGGTCATCCGGGAGAGCCTGCATCTGTCGGCGGTGCATGCCGGGGGGATCTCGGGGCGGGGGCCGCGCTACTGCCCGTCCATCGAGGACAAGGTGGTCCGGTTCGCCGAGCGCACGCGCCACCAGGTGTTCCTGGAGCCGGAGGGGCTGGACGACGACACGGTGTATCCGAACGGCATCTCGACGAGCCTGCCGGAGGCGGTGCAGGCGGCGATGCTGCGCACGATCCCGGGGCTGGAGCGGGCGGTGGTGCTCAGGGCGGGGTATGCGATCGAGTACGACTACGTGGACCCGCGGGCGCTGACGCCGGGGTTCGCGGTGAAGGCGCTGCCGGGGCTGTTCCTCGCGGGGCAGGTGAACGGGACCACGGGCTACGAGGAGGCGGCGGCGCAGGGGCTGCTGGCCGGCGTCAACGCGGCGCGGCTGGCAGGCGGACTGGGCGAGGTGTCGCCGTCGCGGTCGGAGGCGTACCTGGGGGTGATGGCGAGCGACCTGACGACGCTGGGTGCGAGCGAGCCGTACCGGATGTTCACGTCGCGCGCCGAGTTCCGGCTGACGCTGCGGCAGGACAACGCGGACCTGCGGCTGACCGGGATCGGCGAGGCGTGGGGGTGCGTCGGGCGCGAGCGGGCGGCGGCGCACGCGGTGCTGGTGGCGGAGATCGCGGAGGCGTCGGCGCGGGCGGAGGCGGACGGGGCGTTGCCGAGGGTGCTCGCGGGGCACGGGGTTGCGGTGGCGGCGGACGGGCGGCGGCGGACCGTTGCGGAGCTGATGGCGCAGGCGCAGGACGCGGGGGCGCTGGACCGGGCGTTCCCGTGGCTGCGGGGGCTGTCGCCGCGGGTCAGGCGGCACCTGGAGGTGGAGGCGCAGTATGCGGGGTATCTGCCGCGGCAGCGCTCGGAGATACGCAGCCTTGCGGCGGAGGCGGCGGTGGGGCTGCCGGCGGGGCTGGACTACGGCCGGGTCGGCGGGCTGAGCGCGGAGGCGCGCGAGGCGCTGGGGCGGGTGCGGCCGGGGACGCTGGCGGCGGCGACGCGCATCCCGGGGGTGACGCCGGCGGCGCTGCTCGCGGTTCTGGCGCATGTGCGGCGTGTGCAGGCGGAGGCGGCGTGAGCGGGTCGCTGCGGGGTCGCAACGATGTTTCACGTGAAACATCGGGCCGGATCGATACCTATTGCGCCGAGCTGCTGCGCTGGAACGCCAGGATCAACCTGATCGGGCGCGGCGACGAGGCGAAGGTGCGCGAGCGCCACGTGGCGGACTCGCTGCAGCTGCTGGCGCTGATGCCGGAGGGGCTGGCGCAGGGGTTCGGCGGCGAGGGCGAGGGCGCGCAGGCGGTGGACCTCGGGTCGGGCGGCGGGTTCCCGGGGCTGGTGCTGGCGATCGCGTCGGGGGTGGGGTTCGTGCTGGTCGAGTCCGACGTGCGCAAGGCGGCGTTCCTGCGCGAGGCGGCGCGGCTGGTGGGCGCGCCGGTGCGGGTGCTGGCGGCGCGGATCGAGGCGGTGCCGCCGCAGGGCGCCGCCCTGGTCACGGCGCGGGCGCTGGCCCCCCTGCCCCGGCTGCTGCCGCTGGTGGCGCGGCATCTCGCGCCGGGGGGCATGGCGCTGCTGATGAAGGGCGCGGGCGGCGATCGCGAATTGACCGAGGCGGCGGCGGACTGGCACATGGACGTCATGCGACATCAGAGCCGGACCGATTCGGACGGCACCATCCTGCAGGTCACCGGCCTCATGGCGGCACGAGGCGCGAACTCCGGGCCGCGCGACGCGGAGCCGCGGCGTGGCTGAGGCGGGCAAGCGGGGCCTCGGCTCGGTCCTGGAGGCGGCGCGCGGCCGGGCCAGGGCGGGCGTGACGGAGCGGACCAGCGTGGCGAAGGCGAGCGCCACGGCCAGGGTCATCGCGGTCGCGAACCAGAAGGGCGGCGTCGGCAAGACCACCACCGCGATCAACCTGGCGACCGCGCTGGCGGCCGTGGGGGAGCGCGTGCTGCTCGTCGACCTCGATCCGCAGGGCAATGCGTCGACGGGCCTCGGGCTCGATCGGGCGCAGCGCTCGGAAGGCACCTACGCGACGCTGATCGAGGGGCGGGCGGCCGACGGGCTGATCCGGCCGACGCTGGTGCCCGGGCTCGACCTGCTGCCGGCGGACTCGGACCTGGCGGGCGCGGAGCTGGAGCTGGTGGGATTGGAGCGCCGCGAGTACCGGCTGCGCGACCTGCTGGCGCCGGTGGTGGCGGGCTACGCCTTCGTGCTGATCGACTGCCCGCCGGGCATGGGGCTGCTGACGCTGAACGGGCTGGTCGCGGCGCAGGGCGTGCTGGTGCCGCTGCAGTGCGAGTATTTCGCGCTCGAGGGCATCAGCATGCTGGTGCAGACCGTGGAGCGGGTCAGGCGCGCGCTGAACCCGGCGCTCGCCCTGCAGGGCATCGTGCTGACCATGCACGACCGGCGCAACAACCTCTCCGAGCTGGTCGCCGCCGACGTGCGCGGCTTCTTCGGGGCGCAGGTCTACGAGACGGTGATCCCGCGCAACATCCGCGTCTCCGAGGCGCCGTCGCACGGCAAGCCGGTGCTGCTCTACGATCTCCGCTCGCCGGGGGCGCAGGCCTACGTGCGGCTCGCGGCCGAGGTGCTGCGGCGGGAGCGGGCGTTGCAGGCGCGATGATGGGGCGGGGGGAAGGAAGGCCAGGGCTCCGCCCTGGACCCGCCGGGGGCAGGCGCCCCCGGACCCGCGCGGTCGAAGGCGGCTCGCGCCTGGCGGGGCGGGCGGCGCGATGAGCCGCGATGCTCCCCGTCTGGGCCGTGGGTTGGCCGCGTTGCTGGGCGACGCGCCGGCGAAGGGTGCGGCGCCGGTACGGGTGTTGCCGATCGAGGTGTTGGCGCCAGGGCCGTTCCAGCCGCGCAACGCCATGGCGGCGGATGCGCTGGCGGAGCTGGTGGAGTCGGTGCGGCGGCAGGGCATCCTGCAGCCGATCCTGGCGCGTTCCTCGCCCGGCGAGCCGGGGCGGTTCCAGATCATCGCGGGCGAGCGGCGCTGGCGGGCGGCGCAGGCGGCAGGGCTGCACGAGATCCCGGTGCTGGTGCGCGAGCTGGCGGACGGCGAGGCCATGGCCGCCGGGCTGGTGGAGAACCTGCAGCGCCAGGACCTCAACCCGATTGAGGAGGCCGAGGGCTTCGCGCGGCTGACCGACGAGTTCGGGCTGACGCAGGAGCAGCTCGGCGAGGCGATCGGCAAGTCGCGCAGCCACGTGACCAACGCGCTGCGGCTGCTCAACCTGCCGGACACGGTGCGGGGCGAGGTGTCGCGCGGGGCGCTGTCGGCGGGGCATGCGCGGGCGCTGCTCGGGCATCCGGAGCCGGAGAAGGCGGCGCTGCAGGTCATCGCGCGGGGCCTGAACGTGCGGCAGACGGAGGCGCTGTCGGTGGCGCGGGCCCCTGCCCCGCCGGCACCGCGCGAGGAGGAGACGGAGACGCGGGCGATCGAGCGCGAGCTGAGCGCGCACCTCGGGCTCGCGGTGAAGGTCGTGTTCGACGGGCGGGGCGGGTCGGTGAAGCTGAGCTACAAGAACCTGGACCAGCTCGACGGGATCGTCACGCTGCTCAAGGGGTAGCAAGGAAGGCCAGAGGCGCTGCCTCTGGACTCCGCCAAGGGCTGCGCCCTTGGAACGCGTTCCTTAAGTGAAGCCAGTCCAGGGCGGCTCGCCCTGGCGGGTTTGGGCAGAGCCCATGCTTGCTTACTGCCGCGCCGCCTGTCGCGCGATCACCGAGAGGAAGCGCCGGCACAGCAGCTCCTGGCGGGCGCCGGTGGCCTTGCAGGCGGCCTCCACGGCGCGGGCCTCCTCGATGGCGCGCAGCAGGGCGGGGGCGGACCAGAGCGACAGGGTGCGGGCGAACTCGGCGGTGCGGCGGAAGAACACCGGCGGGCGGGCGGCGCGCATGGCGTCGGCGGCGGACGCGCCCGAGGCCATGAGCAGGCGGGCCTGGTGCAGGCGCTGCAGGTGGGACAGCGCCGGGCGGATCACGGCGATGGCGTTGACGCCCTCGGCCAGCGCGCGCTCGAGGGCGCGGTCGAGGACGGCGAGGTCGCCGGAGGTGGCGGCGAACAGGGCCTCGTCGAGGGAGAGCGCGGCTGCGTCGCCCACGCAGGCTTCGGCGGCGTCGAGGTCGACGGTGCCGCCGGGGCCGACGTAGAG
>JBPBQS010000170.1:0-16188 GCA_050920955.1 Janthinobacterium lividum
CCGAGGGCTTCGCCGCCGACATGGCCGCGATCGGCAACGCGCCGCCCGACATCGAGCCCCGCGCCACCGCCCACATCCCCGAGATGACGGCGATGATCGCGAGCCTGATCGACTCCGGCCACGCCTACGAATCCCACGGCCACGTCCTGTTCTCCGTCGCCAGCTTCCCGCTCTACGGCCAGCTCTCCGGCCGCTCTCCCGACGAGCTCCTCGCCGGCGCCCGCGTCGAGGTCGCGACCTACAAGCGCGACCCCGGCGACTTCGTCCTCTGGAAACCGAGCGCCCCCGACCTCCCCGGCTGGGACTCGCCCTGGGGCCGCGGCCGCCCCGGCTGGCACATCGAGTGCAGCGCCATGTCGCGCCGCTACCTGGGTGCGGACTTCGACATCCACGCCGGCGGCGACGACCTCCTCTTCCCCCACCACGAGAACGAGCGCGCCCAGAGCCTGTGCGCCGACCCCGGCTGCGGCTTCGCGCACACCTGGCTGCACAACGGCATGCTCCTCGTCGACGGCGAGAAGATGAGCAAGAGCCTGGGCAACTTCTTCACCCTGCGCGACGTCCTCGCCCGCGCCGCCCCCGAAACGATCCGCCTCGCCATCCTGAAGTCGCACTACCGCGGCACGCTCGACTTCTCCGACCGCGCGCTCGAGGAGGCCGCCCGCGAAACCGACCGCTTCTACCGCGCCCTGGAGCACGCCCCCGCCGACCCCGAAGCCGGCGAGATCCCCCCCGCCTTCCTCGACGCCCTCCTCGACGACCTGAACACGCCGCAGGCCATCGCCGTCCTGCACACGCTGGCCGCCCGGGGCAGGGCAGGGGACGCCGCCGCCGCCTCTTCCTTGCGCGCCTCCGCCCGCCTGCTCGGCCTGCTCGGCTCCACCCCCGCCGCCTGGTTCCAGGGCACCGCCGCGCCCGGAGCCGCGGCCCCCGACACGCCCGACGCCGCCGCGATCGACGCCGCCATCGCCGAGCGCCTCGCCGCCCGCGCCGCCCGCGACTGGGCCGGTGCCGACGCCATCCGCGCCCGCCTCGCCGCCCAGGGCATCCTCCTGGAGGACAAGTCCGGCGCCACCACCTGGCGCCGCGCCTGACGCTCCTCGCGCCTGCTCCCCGCCCACCCCGCAGCAAGGAACGCGGCCCATGACCCCCACCCCCGCGAAGGCCCTCGCCCTCGCCGCCCTGCTCCTCGCCGCCGCCGCCCCGGCGCGCGCCCAGCCCGCCCGCGCGCCAGCCGCCGAGCCCGCGCCGATGGCCGCGATGGCCCCTGGCGCGATGGCCGGCCACGCGATGGCCACCCCCGCCGCCCCCGACAGCGGCCTCGCCCCCGCGACGCCGTCCACCGACGCCTACCGCCACGCCATGGCCGGGATGCACGACGCGATGATGGCCTCCCCTTACACCGGCGACCCCGACCGCGACTTCGTGGCCGGCATGCTCCCCCACCACCAGGGGGCGCTCGACATGGCCCGCATCGAGCTGCGCTACGGCCGCGACCCCGCGATGCGCCGCCTCGCGCAGGACATCGTCGTCGCCCAGACCCGCGAGATCGCCGCCATGCGCGACTGGCAGAAGCGCCACGGCCACGCCCGATGACCCGCCCGGACCCCGCCGCGTGACCGGCCGCGACGGCGGCGCCCCCCTCGTCCCCCTCGGCAACACCCCCGTCGTCGTCCTCGTCCGCCCGCAGCTCGCCGACAACATCGGCGCCGTCGCCCGCGCCATGGCCAACGGCGGCCTGTTCGAGCTGCGCCTCGTCGCCCCCCGCGACGGCTGGCCGCAGGAGAAGGCCTGGCGCATGGCCTCCGGCGCCGACCGCATCCTCGACGCCGCCACGGTCCACGACGACCTCCCCTCCGCGACCGCCGACCTGCACCGCGTGCTCGCGACGTGCCCCCGCCCCCGCCACGTCACCAAGCCCGTGCTCACCGCCCGCGGCGCCGCCGCCGAGCTCCGCGAGATGTGCGCCCGCGACCTGCGCGTGGGCCTCCTTTTCGGCCCCGAGCGCGCCGGTCTCGACCGCGACGACCTCGCCTGCGCCGACACGCTGGTCCGCTACCCCCTCAACCCCGCCTTCATGTCCCTCAACCTCGCCCAGGCCGTCATGGTCATGGCCTACGAGTGGTGGAGCGCCGCCGACGCCACCCCCGTCCGAAGCCTCCACACCCACGAGACCCGCGTCGCCACCAAGGGCGAGCTGGAGCGCTTCCTCGGCCACCTCACCCACGAGCTGGACGAGTGCGGCTTCCTCCGCAACCTCCCGAAACGCCCCGGCATGGTCCAGAACCTGCGCCACCTGTTCCAGCGCGGCGAGGTCACGGAACAGGAGCTGCGCACCCTGCACGGCGTCGTCACCGAGCTCTCCCTCGGCCGCCGCCTGCGCGGCCGCACGGAGAAGTAGGAAAGCATGGGCTCTGCCCAAACCCGCCAGGGCGAGCCGCCCTGGACTGGCCTCACTTAAGGGAAGCCATCCAACGGGCCTCCCTTGCCGGAGTCCAAAGGCAGCGCCTCTGGCCTTCCTTTCCCGCTTCGGTTGCACGAACCCCGTGCTACACACGCGCGCATGGACGGCGACCTCAGACGCTTCCCGCCCCACCCCGCAGCGCAGGCCCCGCGCGGCGCCTACCGCCCGTTCGGCGCCTTCCGCCTCGCCCTCGCCCTGCTGGTGGTGCTGCAGCACCTGCAGTACCTCCTCCCCGACCCCCTGCGCGCCCCTTTCCACCGCATGGGCTTCGGCGCGCTGGCCGTGGGCGTGTTCTTCGCCCTCTCCGGCTTCATCGTCGCCGAGGCCTGCGACAGCTTCTACGCCGGCCGCCCCGGCCCCTTCCTCCTCAACCGCCTGCTGCGCGTCGTCCCCCCCTACCTCGCCGCGCTCGCGATCTCCGCCGCCACCCAGGCCGCCCTCTGGCGCACCGGCCAGCTCGCCCTGTGGGACTTCACCCTCCACCGCGACCCCCTCGACCCAGCCCTCCTGGCCGCCGGCGTGGCCGCCCTGCTCCCCGGCTTCCACACGAGCTACGTCGCCCAGGACTTCGAGTACATCCCCTTCGTCTGGACCCTTCGCGTCGAGATGGCCTTCTACCTCGCCGCCACCGCCATCGCCCTCGCCGCCACCCTCGCCCCCCGCGCCCGCATCCCCGCCGCCGCCACCGCCGCCGCCTTCGCCGCCTTCGCGCTCTACCTCGCGTGGGGCGGCCCCGGCCTGCTCACCGACGTCCCGTTCTTCCTGCTCGGCGCCTGCCTCTACGCCACCCTGCAGCGCCCGACCGCCCCCCGCGCCGCCGCCGCCATCCTGGCCGCCGCCTGCGCCCTCGCCGCCTTCCCCCACTGGGACCAGCGCGGCCTGCCCACCCTGGCGCTCCAGCTCCCCGCCCTGGCCGCCCTCCTCGCCGCGATGGCCGCGCTCGCCGCCTGGCCCCGCGTCGCCCCCCGCTGGCGCCGCCTCGACCGCCGGCTCGGCGCGCTCTCCTACCCGCTCTACCTGAACCACTACGCCGTCGGCATCGCCCTCTACGACACGCTCCCGCAGCGAACCCCCGCTCTCTACGCCACGGGCCTCGCCGCCTCCCTCGCCCTCGCCTGGCTCATGCACCGCCTGGTCGAGGCCCCCATGGACCGCCTCCGCACCCGCGTCCGCGGCGCCTCCGTGTGAGGAAGCAGGCAAGGTCGAGGCCCTGCCTCGAGCTCCGCCAAAGGCTCGCCTTTGGAATCCGCGACCCAGCAGCCGCCCCCCAGCGCCCCTTCGAGGAACGACCAGGATGCCGCACCTGCCGCCTGCACCCGGCCCCGCCTCCCTGATCGAGGGCGTCGCTGAGGAAGCCGCCGCCCGCCTCGGCGTCGGCAAGCTGACGCACCGCTCCGCCCCGCCCCGGCTCGAGCCGTCCGAGGCAGTGGCGTTCGTCGACGCGATCCACGCCATCATCGCCGCCAACTACCTCCGCGGCGCCGCCTCCGCGAACAAGGACCTCTCGCGCGAGAACTGGCGCTGGCAGAGCCTCCAGCCGCAGATCTCGGACCACAACCGCAGCCCCGAGGTGGTCGTCGAACGCGCGATCGCCGCCGCCTGCGCCCGCCTCGGCCGCACGGACTGGGCCAACCAGGTGCCCGTGGCCTCCGGCCTGCTCGGCTCCACGCGCGACCGCCGCCGCGCCATCGACCTCGTCCGCCAGCGCGACAAATCCCACTTCGAGCTGATCGAGCTCAAGATCGCCAGCGACACCCCCCTCCACGCCGCCGTCGAGATCCTCTCCTACGCCTGCCTCTGGCTGATCGCGCGCAACGACCGCCCCTCCCGTCCCAGCGTCCTGCTCGACGCCGACCGCATCGACCTGCGCGTCCTCGCCCCCGCCGCCTACTACGGCCGCTTCCCGCTGGCCGACACCGAGTCCGCCCTGGACGCCGGCGCCCGCGCCCTTGGCAACCGCCACGGCATCACCCTGACCTTCGCCTTCGACGTGCTCGACGAGCGCATCCGCTCCACGCCTCCCCCCGACGACGCAACGCTCCTCGCCCTCCTCGACCGCCCGCGCCGCGCCACCGCCCCTGCGCCATGACCCTGCAGTTCCTCCCCGGCGTGCCCGCAGACCACATCCTCGCGCGCCTGCGGCAGGCCCCCGGCAACGAGATCGACAGCGGCAAGCTCCACAGCCCCGACAGCTCCGCCGCCCTGGCCGCCAACGCGCTCGGCTGGTTCATCGACCGCCCCGACCTCCTGCCGCCGCTCCCCGGCACCGAGGCCGCCGGCCCCGCCCAATCCGTCGAGATCGAGTACCGCGCCCGCTTCCCCTGGCGCGGCGGCTCCCACCCCTGGCTCGACGCCGCGGTGCTCACCGCCACCCACCTGATCGGCATCGAATCCAAACGCTTCGAGCCCTTCCGCCACGCCAAGGCGCCCTCGCTCTCCCCCGCCTACGACCGCCCCGTCTGGGGCCCGCGCATGGAACGTTTCGGCCAGGTCCGCGACGCCCTGCGCTCGGGCACGCTGCGCCCCCGCCACCTCGACGCCGCCCAGCTGGTCAAGCACGCCTACGGCCTGGTCACCGAGGCCCGCCGCCTCGCCCGCGCGCCCGTGCTCGCCTACCTGTTCGCCGAACCCGCGGCCCTGCGCGGCCAGCCCATCCCGCCCGCCGACCACGCCCGCCACCGCGCCGAGATCGCCGACTTCGCCGCCCGCGTCGCCGGCGACGAGGTCCTGTTCGCCGCGGCCAGCTACCGCGAGTGGCTCGCCGCCGCCTCCGGCCCCGCCGCCGCGCACGCCGCCGCCGTGCTCGACCGCTTCGCCCCCTGAGCCCCTGCCGCGGCCCGACCCTTCCCGGCGGCCACACTGTTGCGTTACCGTCGCGACCGCGGGCCTGCCCGCGCCCCGCACCCCCGCCACCCCCGGAAACCCCCGAGATGCCGCCCACGCCCCGCCCCCCCCCCTCCCGCTGAAGCCGCTCGCCCTGATCGCCGCCGTGGTCGGCACGACCGCGCTCGCCTTCGCCTGGACCGCCGGCTGGCTCTCCCCCGGCCGCCTGACCCCCGCGCGCCTGGTCGACGCCTTCGCCTCCCCGATGCCCGCCGACCTCGGCCACCGCCGCAACCACGCCCGCGGCGTCTGCTTCACCGGCACCTTCGAGAGCACCGGCGCCGGCGCCGCCCTCTCCCGCGCCGCCGTGTTCGCCGCCGGCGCCTACCCCGTGGTCGGCCGCTTCAACCTCGGCACCCCGAACCCCGACGCGAAGGACGCCAGCGTCCGCGTCCGCGGCCTGAGCATCCAGGTCCTGCCGCCGCACGGGGGCGAATGGCGCAGCGGCATGATCACCGCCCCCTTCTTCCCCGTCTCCACGCCGCAGGACTTCTACGAGCTCCTCACCGCCAGCGGCTCGAAGTCCCCCGACGCGATGCCCGCCTTCGTCGCCGCCCACCCCGGCTTCAGGCCCTTCGGCGCCTGGGCGAAATCCGCCCCCTGGACCGGCTCCTACGCCGAGGAACGCTACAACGGCCTCAACGCCTTCCGCCTCGCCGACGCCGGCGGCACGACCCGCACCGTGCGCTGGTCCATGCTGCCCGAGGCCACGCCCGTCCCCGTCGACCCCGCCACCCTCGACGCCGGCGGCCCCGACGCCCTGGAGGCCGAGATCGCGAAGCGCGTGGCCGCCGCCCCCGCGCGCTGGACCCTGCGCATGACCGTGGCCGACGCCGCCGACCAGACCGCCGACCCCAGCCAGCCCTGGCCCGCCGACCGCCGCACGCTCGACGTCGGCACCCTGACCGCCACCGCCGTGCAGCCCGAGCGCGACGGCCCCTGCCGCGACGTCAACTACGACCCGACGGTGCTGCCCGACGGCATGGCCACCTCCGACGACCCGTTCCCCTCCGCGCGCTCCTCCGCCTACGCCGTCTCCTTCGACCGCCGCACCGCCGAGGCCGCCGCCTACCCCCGCACCGCCGCCCCCGCGAAGGAGGCCCGCCCATGACCCCCGCCATGGCCCCCGACGCCACCCCCGGCGCCCTGCCGCGCCCCGAGGCCGCCCCCCCGGCCATCCCGCGCCGCTTCACGCCGCTGCAGCGCGCGATCCACTGGACGATGGCCGCAGCCATCCTGGCGATGCTGTTCATCGGCGTCGGCATGGTCTCGACCGTGAGCCGGCGCTACCTGGCGCTGGTCTCGATCCACAAGCCGCTCGGCCTCGCGATCCTGGCGCTGGTCCTGGTGCGCATCGCCGTGCGCCTGCGCGACGGCGCGCCCCCGCTCCCCGCCGACCTGCCCGCGCCCATGAAGCTGGCCGCCCACCTGTCGCACTACGCCTTCTACGCGCTGATGCTGGCGATGCCGCTTCTCGGCTGGGGGATGCTGTCGGCCGCCGCCTACCCGGTGCGCGTGCTCGGCCTCACCCTGCCGCCGATCCTGCCGCAGAGCGACGCCCTGCACACCCTGCTGTGGAACGCCCACCGCGCGCTCGCCTTCGCCTTCTTCGCGCTGGTCCTGGCCCACCTGGCCGCCGCCCTGTTCCACGCCCTGGTCCGCCGCGACGGCGTGTTCGAGGCGATGGCCCCCGTGCCCGACCGCGCCCTCGCCCGGCGCCCCCTCAGACCCTGAGGTCCAGCGCCCGGTCCGCCCTCGTGCCGGCCTTCGCGGCACCGGCCGTCTGCGCCTCCGCCACCTGCCGCCCCAGGCGCAGCGCGTCCTCCCCGGTGGCGGCCTTGGTGCCGGCGTTCGTCGCCGAGCCGAAGGCGGCCTGGTCCGCCTCGAGCTGTATCTGCGCCTTCTTCTCCGCGTCCTCGGCCTTCTTCACCGCGGCGGCGTCCAGCGCCAGCAGCGCCGTGTTCCGGCCCGCCGCATCGGCCTCCGCCTTCGCCTGCGCCTTCTTCAGGGCCACGTCGGCCTGCGACACGGCGGCCCCGTCCAGCGCCAGCTTCGTGGCCGCCTGGGGCGAAAGCCCCCCGCCTGAAACCCCGCCCATGACACGCCCCTCGCGGTTCACCCTGGGGCCCACGCTACCGGCAGAACCTTGCCCCCGAATGAAGACGCGGCCCGGGCCGCCGCCCTCAGTCGATCCGCTTCGCCAGCTGCCGCGCCAGCAGCCACCCCGGCACCGCGGCCAGGGGCGCCGCCGGCATCACCATCAGCAGCCCGAGCGGCTGCCCGTTGACCATCAGGTCCATGCCGATGCCCAGCAGCAGCCCGCCGAGCAGCGCCCCCACCACCCCGGAGGACACCCCAAGCCACACCACATCGCCGCGCGAGATCATGCCCCGGGAGTAGGGGCGGCCCCCGCGCTTGGCAAGACAGCAAGCAAGCATGGGCTCTGCCCAAACCCGCAAAGGGCCCGAGGCCCTTTGATCCCTCTACTTAAGGGAAGCCATCCAAGGGGCTTCCCTTGGCGGAGTTTGAGGCAGAGCCTCAACCTTCCTTCCTCAGAAACCCCGCAAGGTTTGACACCCTGCGCCCGCCCTGCCACACCCCGCCGCATTGCCGGGAACGTGGACGGGCCCTTGTGGCCTGCGCCCGCCCCTTCGCACGCGTGCGAAGGCGGCCTACCGGTGCAACGAGCCGAAACCGCGAAGCGGGCGGCACAGAACAGGAGAGCGCGCATGACCAAGCGCCTCGAGAGCAAGTACAAGGTGAACCGCCGCCTCGGCGTGAACCTGTGGGGCCGTGCCAAGTCCCCGATCAACAAGCGCGAGTACGGCCCCGGCCAGCACGGCCAGCGCCGCAAGCAGAAGCCGAGCGACTTCTCCGTCCAGCTGATGGCCAAGCAGAAGCTGAAGTTCTACTACGGCAACATCGGCGAGAAGCAGTTCCGCAAGTATTACGACGAGGCCGTCCGCCGCAAGGGCGACACCTCCGAGAACCTGATCGAGATCCTGGAGCGCCGCCTCGACGCGGTGATCTACCGCCTCAAGTTCGCGATCACGCCGTTCGCCGCGCGTCAGTTCGTCAACCACGGCCACGTCACCGTCAACGGCCGCAAGGTCAACATCCCGAGCTTCCTGGTGAAGGACGGCGACCTGATCGAGGTCCGCGAGAAGTCCAAGCAGCTCGCGATGGTCCTCGACGCCACCCAGAGCGGCGAGCGCGACGTCCCCGAGTACTACGAGGTCGACCACCGCGCCATGAAGGGCCGCATGACCCGCGCCCCGAAGCTCTCCGACGTGCCCTACCCGGTCACGATGGAGCCCAACCTGGTCGTCGAGTTCTACTCCCGCTAGCCCACCCTCCGGACCAAGCGGCAGACGCCGGGCGCGAGCAATCGCCCCGGCGTCTTTCGTTTCCGCCGCCTGCCGCCGAAGCAGGGCCAGGACGCTGCCCTGGACCCGCCAGGGGCCGCGCCCCTGGACCGGCACCCATGAAGCGGCGGGACTCCGACCCCAAGTACGGGTTTCCAAAGGCGAGCCTTTGGCGGGTCCAGGGCAGCGCCCTGGCCTTCCTTCCTCCAGGAGCCGTGCCCCCATGCCCGACCTACGCGCGATCCTGGTCACCGGCGGCAGCCGCGGCATCGGCGCCGCGATCTGCCGCCGCCTTGCCTCTGCCGGCCACCCCGTCGCCGTGAACTACGCGTCCGGCGCCCCCGCCGCCGACGCCGTCGTGGCCGAAATCCGCGCCGCCGGCGGCCGCGCCACCGCCATCGCCGCCGACGTCTCCGACCCTGACGCCGTCGCCCGCATGTTCGACGCCGCCGAGCGCGACCTCGGCCCTCTCGGCGGCCTGGTGAACAACGCCGGCATCACCGGCGGCACCTCGCGCGTGGACGCCTACGCGCCTGCCGACCTGGAGCGCGTGCTGCGCATCAACGTCGCGGGCCCGTTCCTGTGCGCGCAGCAGGCAGTGCGCCGCCTGTCCACGGCGCACGGCGGGGCAGGGGGGGCGATCGTCAACCTCGGCTCCGTGGCCTCGCGCCTGGGCAGCGCCGGCGAGTTCGTGCACTACGCCATGACCAAGGGCGCGATCGACACCTTCACCACCGGCCTGGCCCGCGAGGTCGCCGCCGAGGGCATCCGCGTCAACGCCGTCGCCCCCGGCCTGATCGCCACCGACATGAACCCGCAGGAACGCCAGGACCGCCTGGTCTCCGCGATTCCGGCCGGGCGCGTGGGCCGCGCCGAGGAGATCGCCGAGGCCGTGGCCTGGCTGCTCTCCGACGCGGCCTCCTACGTCAACGGCACCATCCTGACCGTCTCGGGGGGACGATGAGCGACCACACACTCGACCACGGCCAGCTCGGCACGGAGATCGCGCGCCGCCGCACCTTCGCGATCATCTCCCACCCCGACGCCGGCAAGACCACGCTGACCGAGCGCCTGCTGCGCGCCGGCGGCGCGATCCAGCTCGCCGGCAACGTCCGCGCCAAGGGCGAGCGCCGACGCACCCGCTCGGACTGGATGGGCATCGAGCGCGACCGCGGCATCTCCGTCGTGACCTCGGTGATGACCTTCGAGTACGGCGGCTGCGTCTTCAACCTGCTCGACACGCCCGGCCACGAGGACTTCTCCGAGGACACCTACCGCACGCTGACCGCGGTGGACTCCGCCGTCATGGTCATCGACGCCGCCAAGGGCATCGAGGCCCGCACCCGCAAGCTGTTCGAGATCTGCCGCCTGCGCGACATCCCGATCCTGACCTTCATCAACAAGATGGACCGCGAGGCCCGCGACCCGATCGAGCTGCTCGACGAGGTCGCCTCCACCCTGGCGCTCGACACCTCGCCCGCCACCTGGCCGATCGGCCGCGCCAGCCAGTTCATCGGCACCTACGACCTGCGCACCCGCGAGGTCCACACCACCGAGCCCGTCGAGCAGTCCGACCCCCGCATGATCGCCATGGCCGAGGAGATCGACCTCGTCCGCTCCGCACTCCCCGAGTTCGACCGCGAGAGCTTCGACGCCGGCCACCTGACCCCGGTGTTCTTCGGCAGCGCCATCCGCGAGATCGGCGTCTCCGACCTGCTCGACGCCCTGGTCGCCTTCGGCCCCAAGCCCCGCGCCCAGCCCGCCGACACCCGGATCGTGCAGGCCACCGAGCCCGCGCTCACCGCTCTGGTCTTCAAGATCCAGGCCAACATGGACCCCAACCACCGCGACCGCATCGCCTTCGCGCGCGTCTGCTCCGGCCGCCTGACCCGCGGCATGCGCCTCCGCCAGGTCCGCACCGGCAAGACGATCCCGCTCCACGCCCCCCAGTTCTTCTTCGCCCGCGACCGCCAGATCGCCGAGGAGGCCTACGCCGGCGACGTCGTCGGCATCCCCAACCACGGCACCCTGCGCATCGGCGACACCCTGACCGAGTCCGAGGACCTGCAGTTCGTCGGCGTCCCCTACTTCGCCCCCGAGATCCTGCGCCGCGTCCGCCTCGACGACGCCATGAAGGCCAAGAAGCTCCGCAGCGCCCTGCAGGAACTGGCCGAGGAAGGCGTCGTCCAGCTCTTCCGCCCCCAGGACGGCAGCCAGCCCATCGTCGGCGTCGTCGGCACGCTGCAGCTCGACGTCCTCCTCTCCCGCATGAACGCGGAGTACGGCGTCGGCATCGGCTTCGAGGGCGTCCCCTTCAGCCTCGCCCGCTGGATCAGCGGCGAGAAGCTCGCCATCGAGCGCTTCGTCACCGAGAACCGCACCGCCATGGCCGACGACGTCGACGGCGACCCCGTCTTCCTCGCCAGCTCCGCCTTCATGATGAAGCGCACCGCCGAGCTGCACCCCGCCCTCGGCTTCCGCGACATCAAGGACATCCGCCCCGACGCCGCCTGACGCCAAGCCAAGCCAAGGCCAGAGGCTCTGCCTCTGGACTCCGCCAAAGGCCGAGCCTTTGGAATCCATCACTCAAGAAACGAATTCGACGCCCTGCCGGCGACACAGGCCCCGGCGGTGCGCCCTGCCGCCTGTTCTTGAGACGATTCCCACCGTCCGGGCGCAAATCCCGCGAGTCTGTCCTGCCGCGCAGGACAGATTCAGGCCAAAAACGCCCGAAAATCCGGTTCTGTCCTGCGCCGCAGGACGCTTCTGTCCTGCGCCACAGGACAAACCGTCCTGTGCGACAGGACAAACCGAACGCCGGAATGCAGAACGCCGGCCCAGGGTCTCCCCCGGGCCGGCGCTGCACGCGACGCGTCAGTGAGGCCGAAGCCTACCGGCGGTAGCCGTGGTGACGGTAGAAGCGGTGCCGCGGGACGTAGCGGCGGTGGTGGTAGTACTGGGCCTGGTGCACATAGGCGCGCGCCGGCGCCGCGGTCAGCGCGTCGAAGCTCAGACGCCCGGCCTCGCTCTCGGTGACCACGTGCTGCGCCGAAGCGGTGCTCACGGTCGCGGCCCCGGCCAGCAGGCCCATCGCCAGCGCCGCGGCAGCGGCGGTCCGAATCAGTCCATGCATGCGATCGTGCTCCTGCTCGTGCCACTCAACGCGTAGTTCATGCGCTCCACGGGAGCAAGCAGGTAACCGGACGCAACCGCCGATCGCTGGCCTTCGTGACCTTCAGGCAACCTTCGCCAGCCCCTTCTCCTTGACCAGCGTCTCCAGCTCGCCCGACTGGAACATCTCGGTGATGATGTCGCACCCGCCCACGAACTCGCCGCCCACGTAGAGCTGCGGCACCGTCGGCCAGTTCGAGAACTGCTTGATGCCCTCGCGCAGCTCCGGGTCCTCGAGCACGTTCGCCGTCTTGAACGCCACGTTCATGTGGCTGAGGATCTGCACCACGCGCGCGGAGAACCCGCACTGCGGGAACATCGCGTTGCCCTTCATGTAGAGCATGACCGGGTTCTCGGTGATCTCGCCCTGGATGCGCTCGCTGATCGTCGTCATGGCCTGGTAACTCCCTGCTTGGGGTTGGAACGCTTGCCGCCTATCGCGTGGCCGGATCGCCGGGAACCGAGGTCTGCAGCGCCAGCGCGTGCAGCTCGCCGCCCATCCGGCCCTGCAGCGCGGCATAGACCACCTGGTGCTGCCTGACCCGCGACTGCCCGCGGAAGCTCTCGCTGACCACGGTGGCGGCATAGTGGTCGCCGTCGCCCGCCAGGTCCTCCACCGTGACGACGGCATCGGGCAGCGCCGCCCGGATCATCGCCTCGATCTCGCCGATGGCCATCGCCATGCCCGTCTCCCGTCGCCGCCCGCCCCCAGGCGGACGTGCCCTGTGGAACCGGCCCGCGCCGGCAGCCTCCCGCGAAACGACGCCTCAGTGACCCATCCACTCCTGGAAGAACCGCTCGTGCGCCGCCCGCAGGCTCTGCAGCGATATGAGCACCCCGCCCGCCAGTGTCAAACCGGCCTCGCCCGCATCCCCCGCGCACCCGATCCTGCGCGCCGGCACCCCCGCCGCCTCCGCCCCGGCCAGCAGCGCGTCGGCATGGGCACTCGCCAGCACGTAGCGCGCCTGGTCCTCGCCGAACCAGAACGCGTGCGCCGCCACCCCCGGCGCCACCACGTCCTCGGCGAGCGTCGCCCCCACGCCCCCCGCCAGCGCCATCTCGGCCACCGCCACCAGCAGCCCGCCATCGCTGACGTCGTGGCACGCCGCCACCTCGCCGCGCCGTATCGCCGCACGCACGAAGTCCCCGTGCGCCCGCTCGGCGGCAAGATCGACCGGCGGCGGCGGCCCGTCCTCGCGCCCGCACACCTCGCGCAGCCACAGCGACTGCCCGAGATGCCCCACGCCCTCGCCAACGAGCACCAGCTCCATCCCCGGCCGCAGCGCGAGCCCCACAGCGCCTGCCGCATCCTCCAGCACGCCGAGCCCCCCGATCGCCGGCGTCGGCAGGATCGCCGTCCCCCGCGTCTCGTTGTAGAGGCTGACGTTGCCGCTCACGACCGGGAAATCCAGCGCCACGCACGCCGCCGCCATCCCCCGAATACAGGCCGCGAACTGCCCCATGATCTCCGGCTTCTCGGGGTTGCCGAAGTTCATGTTGTCCGTGATCGCCAGCGGCGTCGCCCCCACCGCCGTGAGATTGCGCCACGCCTCCGCCACCGCCTGCGCGCCCCCCGCCTCCGGGTCCGCGAAGCAGTAGCGCGGCGTGCAGTCCGTCGTCAGCGCCAGCGCCCGCCGCTCCGCCACCCGCACGACGGCCGCGTCCGCCCCCCCCGGCCTGCGGATCGTCTGCCCGCCGACCGTGCTGTCGTACTGGTCCCACACCCACGCCCGCGAGCACAGGTCCGGGCACCCCACCAGCGTCAGCAGCGCCGCCTCGACCCCCACCGGATCATCGACCTCCCCCAGCGCCGCGCGCTTCGGCGTCTCCTCCGTCGGCCTGTGGTACAGCGGCGCCTGCTCGGCCAGCGGGTCGAGCGCGATGTCCGCCTCCACGACCCCCCTGTGCCGCAGCACGATGCGCCCAGTGTCGGTGATCCGCCCGATCACCGCGAACTCCAGCTCCCACTTCTCGAACACCGCGCGCGCCACGTCCTCGCGGTCCGGCCTGAGCACCATGAGCATCCGCTCCTGGCTCTCGGACAGCATCATCTCGTAGGCGCTCATCCCCGCCTCGCGCTGCGGCACCGCGTCGAGGTCCAGCTCGATCCCGACCCCGCCCTTGCCCGCCATCTCCACGGCCGACGACGTGAGCCCCGCCGCCCCCATGTCCTGGATCGCCACGATCGCGTCCGTCGCCATCAGCTCCAGGCACGCCTCGATCAGCAGCTTCTCCACGTACGGGTCGCCAACCTGCACCGTCGGCCGCTTGGCATCCGTGTCCGCGTCGAACTCGGCGGACGCCATGGTCGCCCCATGGATGCCGTCCCGCCCCGTCCGCGACCCGACATAGACGACCGGATTGCCCACCCCCGCCGCCGCCGACAGGAAGATCCGGTCCAGCGGCGCGATCCCCACCGTCATCGCGTTCACCAGCGGGTTGCCGTCGTACGCCGGGTGGAAGTCGATCTCCCCCCCGACCGTCGGCACCCCCACGCAGTTCCCGTACCCCCCGATCCCCCGCACCACCCCGTCGACGACCCGCTTCGTCCCCGGAGCGTCCGGCGACCCGAAGCGCAGCGCGTTCAGGTTCGCGACCGGCCGCGCCCCCATGGTGAACACGTCGCGCAGGATGCCGCCCACGCCGGTCGCCGCCCCCTGGTAGGGCTCGATGAAGCTCGGGTGGTTGTGGCTTTCCATCTTGAAGATCGCCGCCAGCCCCTCGCCGATGTCCACGACCCCGGCGTTCTCGCCGGGCCCGTGCACCACCCACGCGGCCTTCGTCGGCAGCTGGCGCAGCCACGCCCGCGACGACTTGTACGAGCAGTGCTCCGACCACATCACCGAGAAGATCCCCAGCTCGGTGAACGAGGGCACGCGGCCCATGATCGCCTCGACCCGGGCGTACTCCTCGGCGGAAAGCCCGAAGGACCTGGCGAGGGCGGCGTCGACGGTGGGGGGCATTGTGGGCCTCGCGAAGGAAGGAAGCCCGGGCTCTGCCCGGACCCGCCAGGGGCGAGCCGCCCCTGGACCGGCATGAAAAAGAACAACAAGCGCCGGGGTCCGGGGGGCGGCCTCGCCCCCCGGCCTTGCTTCCTTGCCTAGGCCGCGAGCGCCTCGGCCAGCCCCGCGAACAGCGGCCGCCCGTCCACGCCCCCGCACAGCGGGTCCACCAGGTCCTCCGCGTGCGGCATCAGCCCGAGCACCCGCCGGTTCGCGCTGAACACCCCCGCGATCGACCGCGCCGACCCGTTCGGCGCCTCCGCCAGCACCTCGCCCCCGGCCGAGGCATAGCGGAACGCCACGCGCCCCTCGCCCTCGATCCGGTCCAGCGTGCCCGCGTCGGCGAAGTAGTTGCCGTCCCCGTGCGCCATCGGCGCCTGGAACACGTCGCCCTCGACCCAGCCCCGCGTGTAGTCCGTGTCCGCCCGCTCCACCCGCAGGAAGCAGTCGCGCGAGATGAACCGCAGCCCCGCGTTGCGCAGCAGCGCCCCCGGCAGCATCCCGGCCTCGGTCAGGATCTGGAACCCGTTGCACACGCCGAGCACGTGCCCGCCCGCCTCCGCGAACGCCCGCACCGCCGCCATCACCGGCGACAGCGCCGCCATCGCCCCGCAGCGCAGGTAGTCGCCGTGGCTGAACCCGCCCGGCAGCACCACAAGGTCGAGCGCCGGCAGCACCGTCTCCTTGTGCCACACGAGCACCGGCTCGGCCCCGCCCGCCTGGCGCAGCGCGATGGCCATGTCGCGCTCCCGGTTCGTCCCCGGGAAGATGACGATGCCCGCCTTCACGACCCCGCCCTCACCACCCCGGCCTCAGCGGACCGCGGGCGTGCCGCCCCTGCAGGGGAACGAGGCCCGGAACGCGTGCACCACGAGCATCGCCGCCGGCAGCTTGCTGTCCTCCGAGTGCGCCTGCGCCCACGCCACGACCGTCTGGCGCAGCGCGCTGCCCTTCACGTCGGCGGGGATGCAGAACTGCATCGAGCTGCCGTCCGTCGGCTCCGCGTTGGACCGCCCGAGCAGCACCGCCTCGTCCCCCACGCCGCTGACGTAGGCATCGCACCCCACCGGCGTCTTGCTCGTGCACAGCTTCATCAGCGCCTCGCCGGTCACCGGGCTGAGCCGCTGCGCCTGCGCCGGCGCCGCCAGCGCCAGCACGGCCGCAAGGGCGACACCCGCGCCGGCAACGCGGCGGGGCAGGGGGGAGGTCCGGAATGCGCGCATCAGCTCAGCTCCACTCGAAAACTCTCGATCACGGTGTTGGCCAGCAGCCTGCGGGCCATCTCCTCGGCCTGGGCGCGTGC
>JBPBQS010000005.1:0-15970 GCA_050920955.1 Janthinobacterium lividum
GCAACGATGGTGGCGCCTTCGCCACGGTCGAGCTGTTCCAGGCGGCCACCAACCGCGCCTCCAGCACCCCCACCGCGACCTCGTCCACCGGCACCAGCGCCGCCGCCGAGAGCGCGATGAACAGCGCCACCGCGATCGCGGGCGTCGTCGTGCTGCCGTACAGCACCGTCGGCACCATGGACGTCACCTCCGCCGGCTCCTACACCAGCGCTCTCAACGTCAACCTCGGCGGCGCACCAATCGGCGAGCCGGACGGCACGGTGCTCTCCGCCGCGGAGCAGGCCGCGGTCACGGTCTCGCAGAACTACAACCTTCCCGGCTCGCTGACGGCGGTGGTCAGCCAGGCGGGCGCGTCCTCCGCGGGCGGGCTGCTGGACCTGCTGCTCGACACCCGCGCCTCCGTGACCGGCACCACCACCAGCACCGCCGGCACCCCTGCCGTCACGACGACCATGACGGTCACCGCACCGGCGAGCATGACCTTCCTGTCGTCGCTGGCGGCAACCGCCGCCGGCACCGCGACGGGCACGGTCACCGCCCCCACGGCGATCGGCCTGTTCGACGCCAACGGCACGCTCACCGCGGCCGGCACCGCGCTGAACAACCTCGAGCGGATCCTGGTCGCATCGAGCACGACCACCAGCACGGCCACGACCGGCACGGCGGCGAGCACGCTGACGCTCAGCGTCGGGACCTACACGGCGATGACCAACGTCGCCACCAACGTCGCGGTGTTCGCGGCCGCCGGCGGCGGCGACAACATCGTGTGGTGGGACAACGTCGACTCCGCGACCGGCACCGCCGGCCACGGCGCGGCGATGCTGGGCTTCAACCAGGTCGAGAGCAGCGTGCTCGTGTTCGACCCGACCAAGAGCGCGTCGGCGATCGGCACCTACGCCAACATCAGCTCGCTCGACGTCACCAACTTCGGCGACGGGCCGCTGGTGGTGCAGATCTCCAACGTCGCCGGCACCACGACGGGCACGGCCAGCGCGGTCGGCACCTACGCCGGCGTGAGCGCCACGGCGACGACCACCGTGACCGGCGGCTCGGGCGGCGGCACCACGACGATGACCGGCGGCACCGGCGGGGTCACCACCACGATGGGCGCGTCGGGCGGGGTCACGCTGACGTCGACGGCGTCGATGGGCAACACGATCACGGCGCCGGCCACCGGCAACGCCATCGTCAACAGCCTGGGCACCGACACGGTGCAGGCCGGCGGCGGGCTCGACGTGGTGTATGCGACGGGGCCGGCGGCCACCGTGCTCGGCGGCTCGGGCAACCTGATCTTCGTCGCCGGCACCGGCAACTACACGGCGGGCGGCGGCACCGGCACCAACGTGCTCTACGGCAACAGCGGCACCGCGGTGCTGACCGGCGGCGGCACCACCAACTCCATCCTGGTGGCCGGCACCGGCAACGCCACGCTGCAGGGCGGGGCGGGCTCCATGGCGGTGCTGTTCGGCGGCACGGCGACCAACGTGCTGAGCGGCTCGACGGGCGGGTCCGACACGCTGGTCGGCGGCACCGGGACCAACACCTTCAACATGACGACCGGCGACATCGCGTTCGGCGGCTCCAACGGCGGCGACACCTACAACACCGGCACCGCGTCGGCGCTGATCGTCGAGGGGCCGGGCGCCGAGAAGGTCGTCCTGGGCGGCGGCAACGCCACGGTGTTCGGCGGCACGGGCACCGACACCTACACGTTCGCCAAGGGCCTCGGCGGCAGCGCCAGCATCATCGGGTTCAAGGCGGGCGACAGCCTGAACCTGACCGGCGGGTTCGCCGCGGCGGACGCGACCTCGGCGACAGGGTCCGCGACCACCGGCTCGTTCGGCACCATCTTGAAGCTGGGCGACGGCACCACGATCAACATCTTCGGGGCGAACGTCAGCGCCTCGCAGATCACCGTGACCTGACACCCGGCTTTCGGGGCGAGCGATCGGGGCGGCGGCAGCGATGCCGCCGCCCTTTTTCGTGGCGGCCCCTGAAGCAAGCATGGGCTCTGCCCAAACCCGCCAGGGGCGAGCCGCCCCTGGACCGGCCTCACTTAAGGGGCGCGTTCCAAGGGCGCAGCCTTTGGCGGAGCTCGAGGCGGAGCCTCGACCTTGTTTGCTACCCTGCCGTCCGCCCCGGCCCCGGCTGTGCCATCTCGACCAGCGCGGCCTCCACGGTCTCGCCCGGGATGGTGGGCGCGGTGGCGGGCGGCCTGTGCGCGCCGGGCGCCGGGGCCTTGAGGCGGCCCGCGACCACGAAGGCGGCGGCTAGGGCCAGCAGGCCGAACACGACACCGCCGGCCGCCTGCCCGAACAGCACGCCGGCGGGCCCGTAGCGCAGGCCGAAGGTGACGAACGGGATGGTGCCCAGGGTGGCGCGGCCCCAGTTGAACGCGGTCGCCAGGATGGGCGTGCCGAGGTTGTTGAACGCGGCGTTGGCGACGAACAGGGCGCCGAGGAAGACGAAGCCGGGCGCGGTCCAGTCGCAGAACAGGCGGATCAGCTCGGCCTGCGCGCCGGTGGCGGAGAACAGCGCGACCAGCGGGCCCTGCAGCAGCACGAGCAGCGCCCACACCCCGAGCACGCAGGCGGCGACGAGGGCGAGCGAGGAGCGCAGGGTCTGGCGCACGCGGTCGAGCTGCCCCGCGCCGAGGTTCTGCGACAGGATCGGGCCGATGGCGCCGGTGAGCGCGAAGACGAAGCCGAAGGCGACGGGGGTGATGCGGTCCACGGTGGCCTGGCCGGCGACGGCGGCGAGGCCGAAGCGCGCCATGGCGTGGGTGGTGTAGGCGCTGCCGACGGGGGTCGCGAGGTTGGTGAGCATCGCGGGCGTGGCGACGCGGGCGACGTGGCGGGCGTCGGCGGCGACGGAGGGCCAGTGCGGGCGCTGCAGCAGGCCGTGGCGGCGCGCGGCGCGCAAGCCGAGGGCGGCGACGGAGGCGCGCGACAGCACGGCGCTGATGGCGGCGCCCGTGAGGCCGAGGTGCAGCGCGAAGATCAGCACCGGGTCGAGCACGGCGGCGACGGCGGCGCCGGCCAGCGCGATGGTCATGGAGCGGCGCGCGTCGCCCACGGAGCGCAGCAGGGCGGAGGAGGCCATGCCGAGCACGACCAGCGGCAGGAACGGCCCGGCGATGGCGAGGTAGCGCCAGGCCTGGCGCTGCACCTCGCCGTGGGCGCCGAGCGCGGACAGGATCGGGCCGAGGCACGCGACGGTGGCCAGGCCGAGGGCGAGCATGACGGCGGCCATCACCACGAGGCAGGCGGAGGCGATGCGGCGCGCGTCCTCGTGGCGGCCGGCGCCGATGGCGCGCGAGACCACGGCGCCGAGGCCGATGGTCATGCCGATGGCGACCGAGATCTGGAAGTAGCCGACGGCGCCGGTGAAGCCGACGGCCGCGGTCAGGCCCGGGTCGCCGAGCAGCGAGATGTAGAACAGGTTCAGCAGGTCGACGACGAACACGGCGACTAGGCCCACTGCGCCGGTGGACGACATGACCGCGACGTGGCGGGTGATCGAGCCGGTCAGGAAGCGGGCGCCGTGGCCCGGGCGGGGCGGCGTCGGGCCGGGCGTGGTCGGGGGCAGGCTGGGCACGCGCTTCGGGTCGGCCGGCATTGTCACGCAAACTCCATGGCGCACGGGTCGCGGCGCGCTGCCGGGCGGCGTAAGGCCGCAGCGTGCCGGTCGGTTGCCTCCCCTCCCTCCCTGATTACGCGGGGCTGCGTCGCGATCCGGCGCAGGACGTCCTGCCGCGGGCGGCTTCGTGCCGTTCCGCGGGGCCGGGCGGGAGAATGTGTCTCGGAACGTCTCAAAATGTTGATTTTAGAGACGTGTCCCGTGTATGGAGACGGGGCCTGAACGTGAGGACCCGACGATGAACGCCATCACCAGCACCGGACTCCTGCTCGACAGCGCGCTGCAGGGCTCGGCGGGCGAATACGGTCCAGACCTCGCGGACGTGGTCGACCGCTTCCTGCTGGTGGCGCGGATGCAGCCGGAGCACCCGGCGGTGGTGACGCCGCGCGAGACGCTGAGCTACGGCGCGCTGGAGCGGCGCGTGCGGCTGCTCGCGGCGCAGTTCGCGCAGGTGGCCGCGCCGTGCGTGCTGGTGGCGCTGCCGCAGGGGGCGGACGCGTATGCGGCGATGCTGGCGGCGGGTCTCGCGGGCGGGCACTACACGCCGCTCAACGTCGCCGCGCCGCCGGCCAAGCTGCGCCGGGTCGCCGAGCAGCTGCAGCCGGACTTCATCGTGGGCGCGCCGGCGATGACGGCGGCGCTGGCGGTGGGCGCGGCCGTGTGCGTGGACCCCGAGCACCTGGCGCCGCTCGCGCCGTTCGAGGGCACGGGGGAGCGGCACGCGCGCGCCTACACGATCTTCACCTCGGGCTCGACCGGGGCGCCGAAGGGCGTGATGGTGCCGCGCGCGGCGCTGAACCACTACGTGCAGTGGCTGGGCGAGAGCGTGGGGTTCGGGCCCCACGACCGCGTGTCGCAGTTTCCCAACATCGCGTTCGATCTCAGCGTGATGGACATCTACGGCGCGCTCTGCTTCGGGGCGAGCCTGCATCCGGTCACCGGGCAGGGCGACCGCCTGATGCCGGCGCGCATGATCGAGCGCGAGCGCATCACGGTCGCCGTGTTCGTGCCCAGCGTGATCAGCCTGATGGTGCGGGTGCGCGAGGCGAACGCGCGCCGCCTCGGCACGGTGCGCCGCTTCGTGGTGTGCGGCGAGGCGCTGCGTCCGTCGCAGGCCGAGGCGGTGTTCGCCGCCTGCCCGGACGCGGTGCTGCAGAACACCTACGGGCCGACCGAGGCGACGGTGTCGATGACGTCGGTCGAGCTGCGCGCCGGCGACTACGCGCGCGCCTGCGGGGCGACGGTGGCGATCGGCGACGCGATCCCCGGCATGAGCCTGCACCTGGTCGGCGGGCCGCACGCGGACGAGGGCGAGATCGTGATCACCGGGCCGCAGCTCGCGTCGGGGTATTTCGGCGACCCCGCGAAGACGGCGGCGGCGTTCCGCGAGGTTCCCGTGGGCGGCGAGATGGTGCTCGGCTACCACACGGGGGACTGGGCGGAGCGTCGCGGCGGGCAGGTGTTCTTCCGCGAGCGCGTGGACTTCCAGGTCAAGGTGCACGGGTTCCGCATCGAGCTGGACGAGATCGCGGACGCGTTCGCGCGCTCGGGCTGGCCGGTGGTGTGCGTGTTCAAGCGCGGCGAGGGGCTGGCCGCGGTGGTCGAGCGGCGCGACGGGGCGGAGCCGGACCTGGTGGCGCTGCGACACGCGCTGCTGGAGCGGATCGAGGCGCACGCGGTGCCCGAGGAGATCCGGGCGATCGACGCGATGCCGCGCAACGACAACGACAAGGTGGACCGGGCGCAGGCGATGGCCTGGTTCGAGGCCGCGGAGGCCTGAAAGGCCAGGGCTCTGCCCTGGACCCGCCAGGGCGAGCCGCCCTGGACCGGCGCACGCCGGGGGCACTGACCGTGGCGGGGTGCCGCTTCGCCTAGGTACTGGTTTCCAAAGGCTCGGCCTTTGGCGGAGCTCGAGGCGGAGCCTCGACCTTGCTTCCTTCCTCGCCGCCCGGCACTCCCTCACGCATGCCCTTCGATGCGAGCCGCGCGCGAGTCGCGACCACACTGGTGTTCCTGCTCAACGGCTGCGTGCTCGGCGTCTGGGCGACGGAGGTGGCGCCGCTGCGCGAGCGGCTGGGGTTGTCGCCCGGGGTGCTCGGCGGCGTGCTGCTGTGCGCGGCGGCGGGGGCGCTGGTGGCGATGCCGCTGTCGGGGCGGCTGATCGCGCGGTTCGGCGCGGGGCAGGTGATCCAGGCGGGCGCGGTGGTGGCGTGCCTGGCGCTGGCGGCGGCGGTGTCGGCGCCGGCGGTGTGGGTGCTGTGCCTGTGCCTGCTGGGGTTCGGGGCGGGGTTCGGCACGGTGGACGTGGCGATGAACGCCGAGGCGGTGCGGGTGGAGCAGCGCGCGGGGCGGCCGATCCTGTCGTCGGTGCACGGGATGTGGAGCCTGGGGTCGTTCTGCGGCTCGGCGGGCGGGGCGGCGCTGCTGGGCGTGTTCCCGCCCGCGGTGCAGGCCGGGCTGGTGGCGGGCGGGTGCGGGGCCGCGCTGCTGGGCGCGGGGGCGATGCTGCGGCGGCGCGGCGCGGCGGAGGTCGCGGAGGGCGGGCCGGCGGCGGGGCGGGGCAGGGGGCGGCTGTGGGCGCGGCGGGGGCTGCTGCTGACGGGGGCGATGATGGCGCTGTCGTTCGCGGTGGAGGGGGCGGTGCTGGACTGGGGCGGGGTGTACCTGCGCGAGGCCAGGCACGTGCCGGTGGCGCTCGCGGCGGCGGGGTTCAGCGCGTTCTCGGCGACGATGATGGCGATGCGCCTCGGCGGCGACCGCGTGCGCGCGCGGCTGGGGGATCGCTGGGTGCTGCGGGCGTCGCTGGGGGCGTCGGCGGGGTTCGCGCTGCTGCTGTGGCCGGGGCCGCTGTGGCTGTCGCTGCTGGGGTTCGCGCTCGCGGGGGCGGGGGTCGCCAACGTGGTGCCGGTGCTGTTCGCGCTGGCCGGGGCGCAGGGCGGGGGCACGCGGGACGGGGCGGCGGGCGTAGCGGGGCAGGCGGACGCGGCGCGGCGGACGGGCGAGGCGGTCGGGGTCGCGTCGGTCATGGGCTACGCCGGGGTGCTGGGCGGGCCGCCGGCGTTCGGGGCGATCGCGCAGGCCAGCTCGGTGGGGGTGGCGCTCGGGATCGCGGGGGCGCTGTGCGCGGCGGTGGCGCTGGCGGGCGGCCTGGCGGTGCGGCTGCGGGGGCGATGAGCGTGGGCGGGGCAACTGTGCGGGGCGGGGCAGGTTAGGGACCCCGGATGGCGGGGCGCCGCGGTGCCCCGCCCGGGCAATGGGGCGCGCGCCGCCCCGGCACAGGGGACGAGAGCATGAGCAGAGATCCGAACGCTGGCGGCAACAACGACAGCCACGCCCGCTCGGCCAAGGCGCAGAAGGCGGACGAGGTCCAGGCCGCCGGCACCGCCAAGGCCGGCGGCGCGCACGGCGAGGACTTCGTGCCGGAGGGCGGCGTGGCACCGTCGCCACTGCACAAGAAGGGCGAGCCGATGCCGGCGGCGTCGCGCGCGGCGGCCGAGGGCAACGAGTCCGCGGGCACCAGCAGCGCGACCGTGGGCAAGGCCGAGAAGGAGGCGGCGCACCAGAACGCGACGCTGACGAAGACGCAGGACGGGCGCGGGCACCGCAAGCACGACTGAAGCAAGGTCGGGCTCTGCCCGAACCCGCCAGGGCGAGCCGCCCTGGACTGGCCTCACTTAAGGGGGGCGTTCCAAGGGCGCAGCCTTTGGCGGAGTCCAGAGGCAGCGCCTCTGGCCTTCCTTATATCTTGGGCACCGCCATGCCCCGCTGCACGGCGGGCCGTGCGCCGACCGTGTCGAGCCAGCGGAGCACGGCGGGCTTGGCGGCCAGGCTCTCGCCCAGGAACTCCTTGAGGGAGCCGCCGGCGTTGACCGCCCAGGGGTAGGTGGCGATGTCGGCGATGCCGTAGTCGTCGCCGCCGAGGTAGGGCGAGGCGGCGAGGCGGCGGTCGAGGACGCCGAGCAGGCGGTCGGCCTCGGCGCGGTATCGCTCGAGGGCGGCGGGGTTCCTCTCCTTGGCGTGGACGCCGAAGTAGCCGAGCTGGCCGAACATCGGGCCGAGGCCGCCGACCTGCCAGAAGAGCCACTCCAGCGTGCGGACGCGTGCCGGGCCGGAGGCGGGCAGGAAGCGGCCGGTCTTCTCGGCGAGGTAGGTCAGGATGGCGCCGCTCTCGAAGACCGAGAGGGGGCCGCCCTCGGCCTCGTCGTCGACGAGGGCGGGGATCTTGTTGTTGGGCGAGACCGCGAGGAAGTCGGGGGCGAACTGCTCGTCGCGGGTGATGTCCACAACGCGGGCCACGTAGGGCAGGCCGAGCTCCTCCAGCATGATGGAGGCCTTGCGGCCGTTCGGCGTGGTGAAGGTGTGGAGGGTGAGCATCGGTGCGGCTCCTTGTGGCGGGGGCCCGCAACGCCTTTGCCAGGCCGTCCGCGGCCGGGGTGCGGCAGCGAAGGCCTGGCATTGGCCGAGGCACCCCGGCCGTCCGGCAGAACGGGGCAGGCGCTTCGAGCGGGGGGCGCGGCCACGGGGCGGGGCGGGATGCCGCCGGGGCGCGGGCCGGCCGAACTGGTGGGCCGCCGCGGCGGCGCGGGGGGCCTGGCCCGCCAAGGGCTCCGGAATCCTTGTCCTGGTAGGGGATTCCAAAGGCGAGCCTTTGGCGGAGTTCGAGGCGGAGCCTCGACCTTGCTGGCTCAGCTCAGAGCGTGCGGCGGCCTGCGACGGCGTGGTAGACCACGAGCACGACGACCGCGCCGATCACGGCGACGACCAGGCTGTAGATGTCGAAGCCGGTGATGCCGACCTGGCCGAACTGCTCGAAGATGAAGCCGCCGACGACGGCGCCGACGATGCCGAGCACGATGTCGAGCACGACGCCCTGGCCGCTCTTGTTGACGATCTTGCTGCCGATGAAGCCCGCGACGAGCCCCAGGATGATCCAGGCGATGATGGACATGGCGGTCTCCTGGGCGCGCGGGCCTCCGTGTGGGCGGTCACCGGGCGCGGGTGGGGTGGTTCAGGCGTGGGGAAGGGCCGGCGGCGGGAGGGTGCCCGCCGCCGGGTCGCGGTCTCAGAGGCTGCGGAAGCGCTCGCGCGAGGCGGCGATCTCGGCCTCGGTCATGGCGGGGGCGGCGGTGTCGTGCTTGTCCCAGCCATCGGCCTGGTAGGAGGTGCGCAGCGCGGTCGGGTCCATGCGGCTCTGGTTGTTCATCACGGACTCGACCTGGGTGGCCTCGGCGTCGTCGGCCTGGACGCTGACCAGGGTGCCGCCGCGGCGGACGCCCTCGGAGTAGACGTGGGCGTCGTCCTCGTGGACGCCCGCGCCGGTCAGCATGCCGAGCAGGCCGCCCGCGCCCGCGCCGACGCCGGCGCCGGTCAGGGTGGCGACGAGCCAGCCGGCGGCGACCACGGGGCCGACGCCGGGGATGGCGAGCGCGCCGATGCCGGCGAGCAGGCCCGCGCCGCCGCCGAGGACGGTGCCGAGGCTGGCGCCGGTCGCGGTGCCCGCGCCCTCGTCGGTGGTCGGCGCGATGCTGGTCGGGTCGCCGGTGCCGAGGCGCGGGCTGCCGGTCGTGGCGCCGGAGGACTGGCTGTTGGCGACGAGGCTGATGCGGTCGTGGGCGATGCCGCTGGCCTCGAGGGCGTTCACGACGCTGACCGCGTCGTCGTAGCTGTCGTAGAGGTGGGTGATCGTGCGCATGGCCATGGAAGCTGCTCCTGGTGCTCGGTTGATCAGGTGGGTGCGGCCGCCAGCCTCAACGGGCGGCGGCCGCGGCCCGTCTACTGCGCGTCGCCGGCGCCGACGTTGCCCTTGTAGTCCACCCAGACGGCGGTCGTGGCGCCGTCGTGCATGGCCTGGCCGCGCCACACGCCGTTGTTGTCCTTCTTCAGGCCCGACACGTGGCTGAAGCCGCGCGCCGCGAGCCGGCGGCCGACCTCGCCGCGGGTGAAGGAGTTGGCGCCGTGCGCCGGCGTGGTGGCGTTGGCCGGGGTGGTGACGACGGCCTGGTTGTCGTTGCCGGACGCGGCGGCGTGGCCGGCGGGGGTGCCCGGGGTCATGCCCGAGGACGTGCCCTGGCCGGCGGGCGCGGCCATGCCCGTGGCGGTGCCCGTCTGGCCCGTGGTGGTCTGGGCCGCGGTGTTCTGCGTGGAGGTCGTCTGGGCCAGGGCGAGGCCGGGCGCCATGGCGAGGACGGTGGCGAGGGTCGCTGCGGCAAGGCCGTGTGCTGCGGTTCTCATGGTGCCTCCAGTGTCTGGTTGGGGGCGGCACATGGCGTGCTGCCCCGGTCTCCGGCATCGGGTTGCAGGACGCTTGCGCCCTGCAGCCTGTGGTCGCGAACCCCCGACCGGGAGTCCCGCACGGTGGAACGCGCCCGGGCCGCGGTCGTTGCCGCCGCACGGGGTCGTCTTCCGAAGTCCGCGGCGCGGCAGCGCCACGGGGCAGGGTCGGCGGGCGGCTGCGGCGTGCTTCCGTGCGCCCGGTTCTGTCCGGACAGCGGGGATACGCCGCCGGCCGTCTGGCGTTCCGCAGTATTCGGCGCGGTTTCAGCGCCGCGTCAAATGAACGCCACGGCCGTTACTTCTGCACCAGGACGGCGTGAGATCCGCACTATCCGGCGGCGGAGCGGTCCGCGCCGGGGCGTCGCGCGCCGTGCTTGCCGGCAGGGGGCGCCGCCGCCAGGCCGCGCTCGCGGGCCCAGACCACGGCGGCACCCCGACGGGCCACGCCGATCTTGCGGTACAGCTTCGAGACGTGGTTGCGCACGGTGTTGCGCGCGATCGACAGGGCGTCCGCGATGGCCGCGTCGTCCAGGCCGCGCGCCATCAGCGACAGCACCTCGCGCTCGCGGGCCGACAGGTCGTCGGGCAGGGCGCCGGTGTCGCCCTCGCGGCCGGGCGTGGTGAGGCGGGCCATCTTCTCGACGATCTTCTGGCCGAGCCAGGGGCCGTCGCGCATCACCGCGTCGATCGCCTCCATCAGCTCGGTCTCGGTGCGGCGGCGCTCGGCGATGTCCTGCATCACGCACAGCACGCAGCGCTCGCCGCCGATGGTCACGGCGTCGGCCGAGAGCAGGTGGTCGAGCGTGCTCCCCCCTTTCGCGCGCAGCGGCACGTCCACGGCGCGCAGGCGCCCGACCTCGCGCGCCTGCCGCTCGACGCTGCGCTGCGCCTCGCCGCCGCCCCAGAGCTGCAGCGCCGCGGTGGTGTGGCCGCACGCCTGGTCGGGCCGCCAGCCGGTGGCCAGGCAGAACGCGTCGTTGACCATGAGCACGCGCAGCTCGTCGAGCGCCACCACCAGCATCGGCGCCGGCGCCAGGTGGAACGCGGCGGCGAAGCGCTCCTCGCTCTGCCGCAGGGCCTGCTCGGCGCGGTGGCGCGGGTCGAGGTCGACGAAGGTGAACAGCATGCACGGCGTGTCGGCGACGCAGATCGGGTGCCCCGCCACGATCACCAGCTTGCGCCCGCCGTCGCCGCAGCGCAGCCGCCCCTCCTGCTGCCGTATGGTCTTGCCGGCGCGCAGGTGGGCGATCGCCGTGTCGCGGTGGGCGGCGTCCTCCAGCACGTCCAGCTCGTAGGCGGTGTGGCCGAGCACGGCGTCGCGGGCGTGGCCGGTCATCTCCAGGAAGCCGGCGTTGACCTTCACGTAGCGCAGGTCGGACAGGCGGCAGATCACCGCGGGCGCCGGGTTGGCGGCGAAGGTGTCCTCGAAGCGCTCCTCCGCGTCGACCTCCTCGGTCAGGTCGCGGATCACCAGCGCCAGGCAGCCGTCGTCGGCCAGCGCCAGCGCGTGGATGCGCCAGGTCCAGCGCGGCGCCCCGCGCGGCCGCTCCAGCGTCACCGTCAGGTGCCCGAACGCCTCGCCCCGCGCCAGCCGGTCGAGCGGCGCCTGCCCGGCCGCGGGCTGGCGCAGGGCGCACATCGGGAAGCGGGCGCGGTACTCGTCGAGCGTGCGGCCCAGCCCGGAGGCGGCCCGCACCCCGTGCAGCGCCAGCGCGGCCGGGTTCGCGGACAGCAGCGCGCCGCCGGGGCCGAGCAGGACCACGCCGTCGTCGAGGCCGGCCACCACCTGCCACAGCGGGTCGCGGGGGTCGGGGCGGGGAGGGGGCGCGCTCATGGGCGCCAGGGTAGCGCATCGCGGGCGGGTGCCCAGCATCAGGCAAGCATGAGGCGCTGCCTCAAACTCCGCCAAGGGAAGCCCCTTGGATGGCTTCACTTAAGTAAGGGGATCAAAGGGTCCTCGGACCCTTTGCGGGTTCGGGCAGAGCCCGACCTTGGCCACCGCGCCCCGGCGATGACACAGGTTTGTGCGCGCCTCCGTCCCGGCTGCCGGCAAATCCTTGCGCCGTGCGTCGCGTTGCAGGGCGCACCAGCAGCGGCCCGCGGCCGCACGGAGGCGACCATGGCCAACACTCCCACGCTCAAGCCGCTCGACCGGCAGACGGTGGTGATCACCGGCGCCACTTCCGGCATCGGGCTCGCGACCGCGCGGATGGCGGCGGCGCAGGGCGCGCGCGTGGTGCTGGCGGCGCGCAGCGGCGCGGCGCTGGACGCGCTGGCGGCGGAGATCACCGGCGCGGGCGGGCAGGCGCTCGCCGTGGTGTGCGACGTGGGCGTGGAGGCGGAGGTCGAGGCGCTGGTCGAGCGCGCGATGGCGGCGTTCGGCGGCTTCGACACCTGGGTGAACAACGCGGGCGTCGGGATGTACGGGCGGGTCGCGACCGGCGAGCTGGACGCGATGCGCCACGTGTTCGAGACCAACTTCTGGGGCCTGGTGTACGGCTCGCGCGTCGCCGCACGGCACCTGCGGCAGCGCGGCGGGGCGATCGTCAACCTCGGCAGCGAGGTCAGCATGCGCGCGGTGCCGCTGCAGGGGATCTATTCCGCGTCCAAGCACGCCATCAAGGGCTTCACCGAGGCGCTGCGCATGGAGCTGGAGGACGAGGGCGCGCCGGTGTCGGTGAGCCTGGTCAAGCCGGGGCAGATCGACACGCCGTTCACCGTCAACGCCAAGAACGAGCTGCACTCCGAGCCGCACCACGTGCCGCCGGTCTATTCCGCGGACGTGGTGGCCAAGGCGATCCTGTTCTGCGCGACGCACCCGAAGAAGGAGATCTACGCGGGCGGCGGCGGGCAGGTGATGGCGGCGCTCGGCCAGCTGGCGCCGGGGCTGATGGACCGCCTGATGGAGGCGTTCGTGATCCCGGGCACGCCGAGCGGGCGGCCGGCGCGGCGCGACGACGCGGAGAACGGGCTGGAGCACCCCACCGAGGCCCTGAAGCAGCGCGGCAACTACGAGGGGCACGTGATGCAGTCGAGCCTCGTGACGGAGGCGGCGATGCACCCGGCGCTGGCGGCGCTGGGCCTGGCGGGGCTGGGGTTCGCGTTCTGGCGGACGCTGTTCTCCGGGTCGCACCGGCCGGCACGGATCGGCGGGCGGCGCGGGCGCTCGGGGGAGAAGGCGCTGCACATCCGGCTGGAGGCGCGGCGCGGGCGCGAGCAGGAGCTCGACGCGCTGGTCCGCGGCATCCGCGGCGAGGTGGAGCGCGAGCCGGGCACGCGGCCGTGGGTCGCGGCGCAGCTCAGCCGCCGGGTATACGAGATCTTCGAGACGTTCCCCGACGAGGCGGCGCGGCGCGCGCACCTCGCGGGCAAGGGCGCGGCGCTGCTGCTGCGGCGGTCGAACGCGGTGCTGGCGAGGCCGGCGCGGATCGACAGGCTCGACGTGGTGACGACGAAGCGGGCGTGACGAAGGCAAGGCCAGGGCCCTGCCCTGGACCCGCCAGGGCGAGCCGCCCTGGACCGGCCTCTTTCAGGTGCGGGTCCGGGGGCGCCTGCCCCCGGCGGGTCCAGGGCAGAGCCCTGGCCTTTCTTTCTCCTGGCTGAACCAACCCGGAAGGATTTCCACATGAAGGCACTTTGCTGGCACGGCGTGGGCGACATCCGCTGCGACACCGTCCCCGACCCGACGATCGAGGACGCGCGCGACATCATCCTCAAGGTGACGGCCTGCGCGATCTGCGGCTCGGACCTGCACCTGATGGACGGGCAGATGCCGACGATGGAGAGCGGCGACATCCTCGGCCACGAGTTCATGGGCGAGGTGGTCGACACCGGCTCGGCCATCAGCAAGTTCAAGAAGGGCGACCGCGTGGTCGTGCCGTTCAACATCAACTGCGGCGAGTGCCGCATGTGCAAGCTCGGCAACTGGTCGTGCTGCCTGAAGTCCAACCGCAACGGCGAGATGGCGGCCAAGATGTTCGGCTACCCCACGGCGGGGCTGTTCGGCTTCAGCCACATCACGGGCGGCTACGCGGGCGGGCAGGCCGAGTACGTGCGCGTGCCGATGGCCGACGTGGCGCCGATGCTGGTGCCGGACGGCATGGACGACGAGCACGCGCTGTTCCTGAGCGACATCCTGCCGACGGGGTGGCAGGCGATCGACCACTGCGACCTGCAGGGCGGCGAGATCGTGGCGATCTGGGGCGCGGGGCCGGTGGGTCTGTTCGCGATCCAGTCCGCGGTGATCAAGGGGGCAGGGCGGATCATCGCCATCGACACGGTGCCGGAGCGCATCGCGATGGCGCGCAAGGCCGGTGCGACCGACGTCATCGACTACGCCAACGAGGACGTGATGGAGCGCCTCAAGGAGATCAGCGGCGGCCAGGGCCCGGACTGCGTGGTGGACTGCGTCGGCATGGAGTCCGACGCCGGCCACGGCCTGTTCAAGGCGATCAGCACGATCCAGGCGAAGCTGACCAGCAACCAGCGTCCCTACGCGCTGGAGCAGATGATCCAGGCGGTGCGCTCGTGCGGCATCGTGTCGATCCCGGGCGTCTACGCCGGGCCGATCCCGGTCAACATGGGCGCGCTGGTGCAGAAGGGCCTGACGATCAAGAGCGGCCAGACGCACGTCAAGCGCTACCTCGAGCCGCTCACCAAGCTGATCCAGGAAGGCAAGATCGACCCGACGTTCCTGATCACGCACCGCTCCACCAAGCTCGAGGATGGCCCGGAGCTGTACAAGACCTTCCGCGACAAGAAGGACGACTGCATCAAGGTCGTGTTTCACCCGAACTGAGACGAGGCCGGCGGCGCGCGGCGCGCGCCGGAGTCCGGTTGGCCCGAGGCCCCGAGGTGATACACCCGCCGTTTCCCGAGTGGAGGCGGCGGGTGGACCTCGTTCTGGACCGTGTCTGCGGCGCGTGCACCGTCTGCTGCCGCGAGCTGACCATCGATGACCCCGCGCTGCGCAAGCCGGCGGCGGTGGCGTGCGCGCACTGCGTGCCGGTGCACGGCTGCGCGGTGCATGCGTCGCGGCCGGCGACGTGCCGGGACTGGCACTGCGGCTGGCGGCTGCTGCCGTGGCTGGGCGAGGCGCTGCGGCCGGACCTGTCCGGGCTGCTGGTGCTGGTCGAGGCGGGCGAGGCGCCGGGGCAGGGCGCGCTGGTGTTCAACGTCGTGCCGGCCGGGGCGGCGGACGGCGCGCAGGCCCTGGCGCGCCCGGCGTCCCTCGACGTCCTGGGCGCGCTGGTGCGCGAGGGCGTCCCCGTGTTCCTGGGCGTCAAGGACGCCGCCGGCCGCCACGGCGTGCGGCTGCCGCTGAACGCGGCGCTCGGCGCGGTGGCGCGGGGGCCCGACGGTGACGCGTTACGCAGGGCAGTGCTGCGCATCCACGCGGAAGGCCTCGACGTAGTACGGCGGATGGCCATGGAGACGGCCGTGCCGCTGCGCCCGGCCGTGGGCGGCGGGGCCGGAAATGCTTGAAGGCGGGGCGGCTGGGCACAGATCGCCGTGACGGTCGCGCGGCCCGCGCGGCCGAACCGGAGCGGGCAAGGGGCGGGGATCGCTCGCCTTGGTGTCGCCACACTCGCCTCGGAGGATGCGTGTTGTCTTGAAATTAAGCCAGAATGTGTCACTGGAGTGGAACGCGGACAACTTCCTGATTGCCGTGGCGTGCGAAAAGCGATAATAAGATAATATTCTCGCAGCATGAGACGCTGATGCGGGACCCGGCTTTGGCAAGACGACCGTGACGCGAGGACACGCCATGACCATCCCGTTTCTGCAGCCCAACCCCAGCCGCCTGAGCCAGCTCGGGGCGGAGCTCGCCCTCATCGAGGAAAGCGGGATCTACTCCAACTACGGCCCCGTCAACACGCGCTTCGAGCAGGCCCTCACCGCCTCCCTGTTCGGCGGCGTCGGCGGCTGCCTCACCGTGTGCAACGCCACCATCGGCCTCATGGTCGCGCTGCGCCACGCAGTCGACGCCGCCGGCCGCGGCCTGCGCAGGGACGAGGCCGCGCGACGCCGCTACGTCATCATGCCCTCCTTCACCTTC
>JBPBQS010000278.1:0-15926 GCA_050920955.1 Janthinobacterium lividum
GTCTGGCACGGCGCCATCCAGGCCGAGGCGGCAGAACCAGCGGTAGCCGAGGTTAAGGTGCACCTCGGCGCACAGCTTGCGCTCGGAGCGCACGCCATTGAGGTATCCGACCAGCAGCATGCGGATCATCAGCTCGGGGTCGATCGAGGGGCGGCCAATGCCGCTGTAATGGGGCGCCATGACCCTGCGGATGAACGCGGTGTCGAGCAGCGCGTCGACGGCACGAAGGGGGTGGTCGGCCGGGACGTGGTCCTCAAGGCGGAACGTGTAGAACAGCGGCTCCGCCATCACCCGCTTGCCCATCATCGCCGCCTCCATCGCACCAGAAGGATCAGCGAATCACGCCCGCCCACGTCGCAGCAACGATGATCGCAGGCCCTTTTTCAACGGCATCACGTGTTTTCCGGCAGGCCAAGCTGAAACAGCTCATGAAGGTCTTGGGGCCAGGTTTGAGCTCATTCCAACGAAGCCGGGCGTATCAGGCCGGCAATCGCTTCTGCTTGTGCGCGTCCCTTGCGCCAAGGACCTGGGCAGCGCGAGCCTCGTCGAAGGCGCCTTCGGACTTGGCGATGACGATCGTCGCGACGCCATTGCCGATGATGTTGACGATGGCGCGGGCCGCGTTGGTGAAGCGGTCGACGCCAAGCATCAGCACCAGGCCGGCGGCCGGGATCTGGTGCATGGTCGACAGCGTGGCCGCGAGCGTCACGAAGCCGGCACCGGCAACCCCGGCGGACCCCTTGGACGTCAGCATCAGCACGAGCAGCACGACGAGCTGGTCGCGCAGGCCGAGCGGCGTGCTGGTGGCCTGCGCGATGAAGATGGCGCCCATGCTTAGGTAGATCGCCGTGCCGTCGGCATTGAAGGTGTAGCCGGCGGGCATGACCATGCCGACGATCGGCTTGGCGCAGCCCAGCGCTTCCATCTTGGTCATCAGCGGCGCGAGCACCGCTTCCGACGAGGACGTGCCGAAGGTGATCAGGATCTCCTCGCGGATGTAGCCGAGGAAGCGCCACAGGCTGAAGCCGGCGAGGCGCGCGATGGCGCCGAGGACCACGAACACGAACAGCGCGGAGACCAGCCAGACCTCCGCGGTGAGCTGGGCAAGCTGCACCAGGCTCGCGAGGCCGTAGCGGCCGACGGTGAACGCCATGGCGCCCAGCGTGCCGATGGGGGCGAGCGCCATGACGATGCGCACGATGCCGAACAAGCCGCGCAGCCCGAGGTCGACCAGATCCACCAGCGGACGCGCCGCGTCGCGGAACCCGGCCAGCGACACGCCGAACAGCACGCCGAACAGGATGACCTGCAGCATGTTGCCGTCGACGAACACGCCACCGACGCTGGCGGGAATGATGTTGAGCAGGAAGTCGACCACACCGAGGTGCTGCGCCGCTGCCGCGTAGCCGGCCACTGCCTTCGGGTCGAGGCTGGCCGGGTCGACGTTCATCCCCGCGCCGGGACGGAGCAGGTCCACCGCAACCAGGCCCATGAGCAGGGCTGCGGTGGAGACCACCTCGAAGTAGAGCAGCGCCTTGGCGCCGACGCGGCCGACTTCCTTGAGATCCCCCATGCGGGCGATGCCGACGACCACGGTGCCGAAGATGATCGGCGCAAGCGCCAGACGGATGAGGCGCACGAAGGCGTCGCCGAGCGGCTTGAGGGCCACACCCGCGTCCGGGAACAGCGTGCCGATGCCGATCCCGAGCACGATCGCAACCAGAACCTGAAACCACAGCGGCCCCAGAGCCGAGCGCCGCCTCGCCACTGCCGGAGTGCCATCGGACGCCGTCAGGTCGGGTGCCGCCTGGACGCCTACACCCTCGGCAAGGGTCGGGCTGGACAGATGCGTGGCATCGTCCGTCCTTCCCTGCGGACGGTCCCGGGAAGCCATGATCAGGACGCCAGGTCGTGCATCACCCGGCGCAGCTCGGCCTTGCCCTCGAAGCCGATGCCCGGAAGCTCCGGCATGGTGATGTGGCCGTCCTCGACGCGGACCCCGTCGGGGAACCCGCCATAAGGCTGGAACAGGTCCGGGTAGCTCTCGTTACCGCCCAATCCAAGCCCGGCCGCGATGTTGAGCGACATCTGGTGACCGCCATGCGGGATGCAGCGGCTCCATGACCAGCCGGCCGTCGTGAGCGCCGCCAGGGTCCGCTGGTACTCGCACAAACCGTAGGACAGGGCGCAATCGAACTGCAGCCAGTCACGGTCCGCCCGCATGCCGCCGTGGCGCAGCAGGTTGCGCGCGTCCTGGTGGCTGAACAGGTTCTCCCCGGTGGCCATCGGGCCCGGGTAGAACTCGGCGAGCGCCGCCTGGAGCGCGTAGTCCAGCGGATCGCCGGCTTCCTCGTACCAGAACAGGGGGTAGTCGCGCAGGGCCTTGGCGTAGGCGATCGCGGTTTCCAGGTCGAACCGGCCGTTCGCGTCCACCGCGAGGCGCGCCTGGCCGCCGATCTCGGACAGCACCGCCTCGATCCGCCGGCAGTCCTCGGACAGGTCTGCTCCGCCGATCTTCATCTTCACGACGTTGTAGCCGCGGTCCAGGTAGCCGCGCATCTCGGCGCGCAGCGCGGTGTCGTCCTTGCCGGGGTAGTAGTAGCCGCCCGCGGCGTAGACGAACACGCGCGGGTTCGCCTCCACGCCGTGACGCTCCGCCAGCAGCCGGAACAAAGGCTTGTCCGCGATCTTCGCCACGGCGTCCCATACCGCCATGTCCAGCGTGCCCACCGCGACGGATCGCTCGCCGTGGCCCCCGGGCTTCTCGTTGCGCATCATCGCGGCCCAGACGCGGTCCGGGTCCAGGTTGTCGCCGGCCTCGTTCGCCAGCTCGCCTGCCGCGGCCTCCAGCAGCCGCGGGGCGAAGCGCTCGCGGATCAGGCCGCCCTGGCCGTAGCGGCCGTTGGAGTTGAAGCCGTAGCCCACGACCGGGCGGCCGTCGCGCACCACGTCGGTGACCACCGCGACCAGGCTCGTCGTCATCCTGGAGAAGTCGATGTAGGCGTTGCGGATTGGCGAGGCGATCGGCTTGGTGACCTCGCGAACGTCGACGATGCGCATGTCAGCTCTCCCTTGGATTGCGGCCGGTCTGCCGTCGGCGAGCCATGGCCGGACAGGCGCGGCACCACATGCGGATTGTGCCAGGGCCGCGTTCCCGGCGGCTCCGGGCGGAACCATTCCCGTCCGCCCGGAGGGCCGACGCGTTCATGCTTCGGCATGGGATGCCGGCCAGATGCATGGCTTATGCTGTTGACTTTGCTGGCATAGCCAATGCCAATCTCGCATCGTTCAATGCAGGGTCGGCATCGGCGATGGATCTGACATGGCTGGATGACTTCCTGGCCCTGGCCGAGGTCGGCAACTTCTCCCGCGCTGCCGTGCGGCGTCACGTCACTCAGCCTGCGTTCAGCCGCCGCATCCGTTCCCTCGAAGACTGGGCCGGTGTGGCGCTGTTCGACCGGGCCGCGCAGCCGGTGGCGCTGACTCCGGCGGGGCAGGCACTGCGTCCCGCCGCACTCGACCTGGTGCAACGCCTGCTGTCCGCGCGGGAGCTCGCGCGTGACGCCGGGGCTTCCGCTGGCGGCCTGCGCTTCGCAGCCACCCATGCGCTTTCGTTCAGTTTCTTCCCCGCCTGGCTGCGCAGCCTGGAGGTGACCGGACCGGTTGCCACGCACCTGGCCTCGGACAGCCTGCAAGCGTGCGAGCGGCTGATGTTGCTGGGCCGTGCCCAGTTCCTGCTGTGCCACGCCCATCCGGCTGTTCCCTCGCGGCTGGAGAGCGGGTTCGACTCCCTGATCGTGGGCCACGACACGCTGCATCCTGTTTCCGCTCCCGACGCATCGGGGCAGCCACGCTTCCGTCTGGGCGACACAGGTGCGCTGAGCCTCGCCTACAGCCAGGAGTCGGGGCTCGGCCGCATCGTCGCCGCGGTCCGCCAGGGAAGTGACGCACGCCTGGCCTTCACCTCGCCGCTTGCCGCGGTGCTGCGCGGGATGGCCCGCGACGGGCGGGGGCGTGCCTGGTTGCCGCGCAGCCTGATTGCGTCAGACCTCACGGACGGCTCGTTGTGTCATGCGGGCAAGGTGGCCGACGACATTGCCCTGGAGATCCGGATTTTCCGTGGTGAAGGCGCGCAAGCACCCGCGGCTGCCGTATTCTGGAACGAGCTGGAGAAACAGCAGTCTAATCAATCCGTAATTCGAGCATAAAACAAGCCACACGGGTTTCGATGGTCGCCAACAAGGTGTTTTTCACCATGTGATTTGCAGACCATTGCCGGCGTCCCCAACTCTTTCCAAGGCATGCGGCATACCCTGTCGGATTGGTTCGGTGTGCGAGAACCCCGGCTCGACCGTTTTCCGTCTGCGGGTTTCGTCGTGAGGGTCTCAACTCCTGACGGTCGCTGATCCGCGTTCCCCTGACGCAGTCGATGCGCCTGGCGCTTCGGAGATCAACGACTGACGCTGGCGTCATCCGGGCGGGCGTGGTGACCCCAGGCTGCGCCTTGCCGACACGCGGGAAGCGTATCGAGCGAGTTCCGGATGGCCAGGGCGGGCCCCGGGGGGATGACGGCGGTTCGTCCCGACCGCTTCCTCGTCGTGGTTTCCAAAGGCGAGCCTTTGGCGGAGTTTGAGGCGGAGCCTCATGCTTGCTTCCTGTTGCGTCGGGGCCACCCTGCCCTGCCCGTGCCCGGGGCGTGCCGCAGTGTTGCCGCTTTCGTGATGCGTCATGGGTCGGACGCAACACGAGGAACGCGACGATGCGCATTGCCCAGATAGCCCCGCTGCACGAGGCCGTTCCGCCGAAGCTGTACGGCGGGACGGAGCGGGTGGTGTCGTTCCTCACCGAGGAGCTGGTGGCGCTGGGCCATGACGTGACGCTGTTCGCCAGCGGGGATTCGGTGACGAGCGCCAAGCTGGAGCCGATCTGGCCGCGGGCGCTGCGGCTCGACCCCGCGATCCGCGACCCGATCGCGCCGCACATGCTGCTGATGGAGGCGGCGCGGCAGAAGGCGGACGAGTTCGACGTCCTGCACTTCCACATGGACTACTGGTCATTCAGCCTGTTCTCGCGCCAGCCGACGCCGTTCGTCACCACGATGCACGGGCGGCTCGACCTGCCGGAGCTGCAGCCGGTGTTCGACGCGTTCCCGGGCGCGCCGGTGGTGTCGATCTCGGACAGCCAGCGCAGGCCGTTGCCGCAGGCGAACTACGTGCGGACCGTGCACCACGGGCTCCCGCGCGACCTGCTGACGCCGGTGGGGAACGGGGACGGCGGGTATCTCGCGTTCCTCGGGCGGATCGCGCCGGAGAAGCGGCCGGACCGCGCCATCCGCATCGCGCGGGCGTGCGGGATGAAGATCAAGATCGCGGCGAAGGTGGACGTGGTCGACACGAAGTATTTCGCGGAGGTGATCCAGCCGCTGCTCGGGCCGGACGTCGAGCTGATCGGCGAGATCAATGACGCGCGCAAGCCGGAGTTCCTCTCGGGCGCCAAGGCGCTGCTGATGCCGATCGACTGGCCGGAGCCGTTCGGGCTCGTGATGATCGAGGCGATGGCGTGCGGCACGCCGGTCATCGCGTTCAACCGCGGCTCCGTGCCCGAGGTCGTCGAGGACGGGCTCACCGGGTTCATCGTCGAGGACGAGACCAGCGCGGTCGCGGCGGTCTCGCGGCTCGACACGCTGTCGCGGGTAAAAGTGCGCGCGCGGTTCGAGGAGCGGTTCACGGCGAAGCGGATGGCGGAGGACTACCTCGGCATCTACCGGCAGCTCGCGCGGGAGAAGACGGGGGGGCTGCGGGTCGTCCGCTGAAGCAAGCAAGGTTGAGGCTCTGCCTCAAACTCCGCCAAGGGCCGGGCCCTTGGATCGCCCTTACTTAAGTAGAGGGATCAAAGGGCCTCGGGCCCTTTGCGGGTTTGGGCGTAGCGGCCAAAGGTTCCGACAATCCGCTTGGATTGTTGGAATGGCCGCGGAGGGGGAGCCCATGCTTGCTCAGTCGCGGCCGGTCGGGTGCTGGCGGACCGCCTCGGTGAGGAGGAACGACGGGATGGTCGGGCTGATGGGCGAGCTGCCCTTCATGACCTTCCAGCCCAGGGCGAGCAGCGCCAGGACCACGGGGATCGCGGCGACGGTGAAGGTGCCGTCGGGGTAGTCCAGCGCCATGAGCACCAGGACCGAGGCGAGGAAGCCCAGGGTGAGCCAGGACGAGACCGGCGAGAACGGCATGCGGAAGGCGACGGGCTCGTTCTCGCCGCGGTTGATGCTGGCGCGCAGGCGCATCTGGCAGACGACGATGAAGCCCCAGGTGCTCAGGATGCCGAGGGACGCGATGTTGAGGACGACCTCGAAGACCTGGGAGGGGACGACGTAGTTCAGGACGACGCCGGCGAGGTAGATCACCAGGGTGACGACGACGCCGCCGTAGGGGACCTTCTGCGCGCTCATGCGGCCGACGAAGGCGGGGGCGGAGCCGCCCATCGCCAGGCTGCGCAGGACGCGGCCGGTGGAGTAGAGGCCGGAGTTCAGGCTGGAGAGGGCGGCGGTCAGGACGACGAGGTTCATCGCGGTGCCAATGCCGGGGACGCCGAGGGCGGAGAAGAAGGTGACGAAGGGGCTGGTGCCGGCCTTGTAGGCGCTCCAGGGCATCAGCATGACCAGCAGCGTCACGGAGCCGACGTAGAACACGCCGATCCGGTAGATCACGCTGTTGATGGCGCGGGGCAGGACCTCGCGCGCGTTCTGCGCCTCGCCGGCGGCGGTGCCGATCAGCTCGATGCCGGCGTAGGCGAACACCACGCCCTGGACGATGACGATCGCGGGCAGCAGGCCGTGGGGGAAGATGCCGCCGTTCTCGGAGACCAGGTGGGGGCCGGTGGCGTGGCCGTCGACGGGGTGGCCGAGGAACAGGAACACCACGCCGACCACGAGGAAGATCACCAGGGCGGCGACCTTGACGAGGGAGAACCAGAACTCGAGCTCGCCGAACCACTTCACGGCGATCATGTTCATCAGGCCGACGAGGCCCAGGGCTGCGAGCGCGAACACCCACTGCGGGATGCCGTCGAAGCTGGGCCAGAAGTGCATGTAGAGGGCGACGGCGGTGATGTCGACGATGCCGGTCATCGCCCAGTTCAGGAAGTAGAGCCAGCCGGCGGCGAAGGAGGCGCGCTCGCCGAGGAACTCGCGGGCGTAGGAGACGAAGGAGCCGGAGCAGGGGCGGTGCATCACCAGCTCGCCGAGTGCGCGCAGGATCAGGTACGAGAACAGGCCGCAGACCAGGTAGACGACGGCGAGCGAGGGGCCGGCGGACTGCAGGCGGCCGCCGGCGCCGAGGAACAGGCCGGTGCCGATCGCGCCGCCGATGGCGATCATCTGGACCTGGCGGGGTTTCAGGCCCTGCTCGTAGCCCTCGTCCTGGGCCTCGAGGGCGGCGCGGCGCTCGGCGGCGGTGGGGGCGGAGGCCTGGCCGGCGGCGGTGGCGGTCATGGGCGGGCTCCGGTACCTGGGTGTGCGGTCAGCGTCGCCGCGGGGGCGTGAAGAAGCAAGCGCCGCGGACGGGCTGGCGGAGGTTTCGGAAAGGTTCTTGCATCGCGGGGGGGTCACGGGGCGGGCGGACGCCCGACCTTGGCGGGGCGGGCCGCGCGTGGCGGCGGGCAGAAGGGGGCGGCGATGGCGGGATGGACGCAGGCGGCGATCGCGGACCAGACGGGGCGGGTCGCGGTGGTGACCGGGGCGAGCAGCGGCATCGGGGCGGCGGCGGCGGAGATGCTCGCGGCCAAGGGGGCGGAGGTCGTGCTCGCGGTGCGCGACGCGGCGCGGGGCGAGGCGGTGCGCAGGCGCATCGTGGCGCGCAGCCCGGGGGCGAAGGTGCGGGTGTCGCTGCTCGATCTCGCGGACCTGGCGAGCGTGCGGGCGTTCGCGGCGCGCATCGACGGGGAGGTCGCGGGGGTGGACGTGCTGCTCAACAACGCGGGACTGGGGATGCAGCCGCAGCGGGGGGTGACGGCGGACGGGTTCGAGCGGCAGTTCGGGACGAACCATCTCGGGCATTTCGCGCTGACGGGGCTGATGGTGCCGGCGCTGCTGCGGGCGGCCGCGCCGCGGGTGGTGGCGATCGCGAGCCTGGCGCACCGGCGGGCGCGGATGCGGTTCTCCGACCTGATGGGGGAGCGGCGGTATCGGGGGGGCTTCGCCTACGGGCAGTCGAAGCTGGCGAACCTGCTGTTCGCGTTCGAGCTGGACGGCAGGGCGCGGGCGGCGGGGTCGCGGCTCGTGAGCGTGGCGGCGCATCCGGGGATCGCGGCGACGGGGTTCGTGGCGGCGACGCGGCTGCCGGGGCCGGTGCAGGCGCTGTTCGGCACGGCGGTTCGGGTCGTGGGGCAGGACGACGTGCAGGGCGCGCTGCCGGGAGTGTACGCGGCGGTGGCGCAGGGGGTCGAGGGCGGCTCGTACTGGGGGCCGGGCGGCGCGCTGGAGATGAAGGGGCCGCCGCGGCGGGCAGTGGTCGGGCGGCAGGCGATGGTGCGGGAGGACTGGGCGCGGCTTTGGGGGGTGTCGGAGGGGCTGACGGGGGTGGTGTTCCCGGCGCTCGGGTGAGGGCGGGAAGGAAGGAAGGCCGGGCTCTGCCCGGACCCGCAAAGGGCCGGGGGGCCCTTTGATCCCGGCACTCAGGTCACGGGGTTCACGGGCGGGTGCGGGGCGCGTTCGGCACGGGGGCGGTTCTGTTGCGGCAAGGAAAGGGCGCCGATGCTGGTGCTGCTGATCGAGGACGACCACGAGGTCAGGGCGAATCTGGTCGAGCTGCTCGGGGAGGAGGGGCTCGAAGTGGACGGGCTGGCGAACGCGGAGGATGCGCTCGTGCTGCTCGGCGCCGGGCAGGTGCCGGACGTGCTGGTCACGGACATCGACCTCGGGGCGGGGCTGGACGGGGTCGACCTCGCGGAGGTGGCGCAGGCGCGCCATCCCGACGTCGGCGTCGTGTTCATCAGCGGCGACCCGTACGACGCGCACGGCCACCGTCTCGGGGCGCACGAGCGGTTCCTGCAGAAGCCGTTCAGGGCGGCGGAGCTGGCGGCCGCCATCCGGGACGCCGCGTCGTAGGGCGGCCGAGGGGACGCGCGGCGCCGGGTCCCGGCGGGGCACGCCTGGCGGCGGCGCCCAGTGATGGTTTCCAAAGGCGAGCCTTTGGCGGAGTCCAGAGGCAGAGCCTCTGGCCTTGCTTTCTCCCCTGCCCTGCTACGCGGCCGCGAGGACGCGGGCGCGCATCGGGCGGAGCACGAAGAGGGCGAGGGCCGCGGTGAGGAAGTCAGCGGCGATGGCCAGGGCGAACACCGGGGTCCAGGTGCCGGTGGCGGCGTGCAGGTAGGAGGCCATCGGGCCGCCGAGGATCGAGCCGACTCCTTGGGCGATGTAGAGGCAGCCGTAGTTCTGCGTGGCCCAGCGCGCGCCGAAGGTGTCGGTCAAGGTGGAGGGGAAGAGGGAGAAGATCTCGCCCCAGCCGAAGAAGACGACGCCGGAGAGGAGCGCGAACAGAAGCGGGTCCGTGCGGCAGGCGAGCCAGGCGGTCATGGCGCAGCCCTCCAGGGCGAAGGCCAGGGCCATGGTGTTCTCGCGGCCGATGCGGTCGGAGACCCAGCCGAAGAAGGGGCGGGTCAGGCCGTTGGCGAAGCGGTCGATGGTCAGCGCGAACGGGATGGCCGCGAAGCCGAAGACGACGGCGTGGGACAGGCCGAAGTCGGCGGCGAAGGTCGCGAGCTGGGACGTGACCATCAGGCCGGAGGTCGACATCAGGGTCATCATCGCGAACATCAGCCAGAACACGGGGTGGCGGAGCATCGCCGAGGTGGGCGTGTCGCGGGGGTCGGTGGCGGTGGTGGCGGTGCGCGACGTCGTGGGGGCGGCGCGCAGGCCGGCGGCGGCGAGGACGCCGATCGCGCCGAAGGCCAGGCCGAACCAGAGGAGCGTGGGGCGGAAGCCGTTGGCGGCGAGGCTCGTGCTGACGGGGAAGGTGGTCAGGATCGCGCCCATGCCGTAGCCGGCGGCCACCACGCCGGCCGCGAAGCCGCGCCGGTCGGGGAACCAGCCGCACACCAGGCCGACCACGCCGACGTAGACGATGCCGGTGCCGAGGCCGGCGGTCACGCCGTATGCCAAGTAGAGGCCGAGGAGTGTGGTGACCTGCGAGGCGAGGACCCAGGCGAGGCCGGTCAGCGCGGCGCCGAGCGCGATCAGGCGGCGGGGGCCGAAGCGCTGGACGAGCCAGCCCTGGAACGGGGAGAAGAAGGTCTGCAAGACCACAAGGAGGACGAAGGTCCACTGGATCGCGGCAGGCGTCGCGTTGAGGGAGGCGCCGAGGGGCTTGGTGAACAGCGTCCAGACGTACTGGGGGGAGCTGATCGCCATCATGCACAGCAGGCCCAGGCCGAGCTGGGTCCAGCGGGCGGTGTCGGCGGCGGCGCGCGGGGGCGCGAGGGCGGTGGCGGACATCGGGCGCTCCGTGGTTTTCACGGAGGGGTGGAGCAAGTTCCGGGCCAGGAAGGAAGGTTGAGGCTCTGCCTCAAACTCCGCCAAGGGCTGGGCCCTTGGATCGCCTTCTTAAAGTGGAGGGATCAAAGGGCCTCGGGCCCTTTGCGGGTTTGGGCAGAGCCCATGCTTACTTTCCGAGCGCCTGGACGATCTCCTCGGTGACCTTCTTGGCGTCGCCGAACAGCATCATGGTGTTGGGGCGAAAGAACAGCTCGTTGTCCACGCCCGCGTAGCCGGACGCCATGGAGCGCTTGATGAACAGGACGGTGCCCGCCTTCTCCACCTCGAGGATGGGCATGCCGTAGATGGCGGAGGTCTTGTCGGTCTTGGCGGCGGGGTTGGTCACGTCGTTGGCGCCGATGACGAAGGCGACGTCGGCGGAGGCGAACTCGGAGTTGATCTGCTCCAGCTCGAAGACGTCGTCGTAGGGGACGTTGGACTCGGCCAGCAGGACGTTCATGTGGCCGGGCATGCGGCCGGCGACGGGGTGGATCGCGTACTTCACGTCCACGCCCTCGGCCTTGAGGATGTCGCCCATCTCGCGCAGCGCGTGCTGGGCCTGGGCGACGGCCATGCCGTAGCCGGGGACGACGATGACCTTGGACGCGTTCTTCATGATGAAGGCGGCGTCGTCGGCAGCGCCCGAGCGCACGGCGCGGTCGCCCTGCGCGCCGGCGGGGCCGGTGGCGGCGGTCGTGGTGCCGAAGCCGCCGAGGAGGACGTTGAAGATCGAGCGGTTCATGCCCTTGCACATGACGTAGGACAGGATCGCGCCGGACGCGCCGACCAGGGCGCCGGTGATGATCAGCGCGAGGTTCTCGATGGTGAAGCCGATGCCGCAGGCGGCCCAGCCGGAGTAGCTGTTCAGCATCGAGACGACGACGGGCATGTCGGCGCCGCCGATCGGCAGGATGAGCAGGAAGCCGAGGGCGAGCGCGGTCAGGGCGATGAGCCAGAACACGAGCTGGCTGGAGGTCATCACGAAGACGACGATCAGGGCGATGGCCAGCACGCCGAGCGCGGCGTTGAGGATGTGCTGGCCCTTGAAGGTTAGGGGGTTGCCCTTGACCAGGCCCTGGAGCTTGGCGAAGGCGACGAGGGAGCCGGTGAAGGTGATCGCGCCGATGGCCAGGCCGATCGACATCTCGACCAGGCTCTCGGTGTGGATGGCGCCGGGGGTGCCGATGCCGAAGGCGACGGGGGCGTTCAGGGCGGCGGCGGCGACGAAGACGGCGGCCAGGCCGACGAGGGAGTGGAAGGCGGCGACGAGCTGCGGCAGCGCGGTCATCTGGATGCGGCGCGCGACCACGACGCCGATCGCGCCGCCGATGGCGATGCCGGCGATGATCAGGACGTAGCCCTGGCCGGAGAAGCCGTGGCGCAGGAGGGTGGCGACGATGGCCACCGCCATGCCGGCGATGCCGAGGCGGTTGCCGGTGCGCGAGGTGGAGGGGTGGGAGAGGCCGCGAAGCGCCAGGATGAAGAGGACGGCGGCGACGAGGTAGGCGAGCGCGGTCAGGCTGGGGGACATGCTGTGGTTACTTCCGGGCGCGGAACATGGACAGCATGCGCTGCGTGACGGTGAAGCCGCCGAAGATGTTGATGCTCGCCAGCACGACGGCGAGGAAGCCGAACAGGGGGGCGGCGATGCCGTGGCCCAGCCCGGTGGCGAGCATGGCGCCGACGATGATCACGGACGAGATCGCGTTGGTCACGGCCATGAGCGGGGAGTGCAGCGCGGGCGTGACGTTCCAGACGACGTAGTAGCCGACGAAGCAGGCCATGAGGAACACGGCGAGCAGGAACACGAAGGGCTCGACGGCGGCGCCGATGGGTGCGAGGGCGTCGGCGTGGGTGGTGACGCTGTCGGCCATCAGGCGGAGCTGGCCGGCGAGGTTGGCGGCCTGGGCGGAGATGCCGTCGGCCTGCTGCGCGAGGGAGTCGGGGTTCATCGGGCGGTCTCCGGGGCCTGCTCGGACGGCATCGGCGGGGGGGCGAAGCTGCCGGCGTCCGGGGCGGAGGCCGCGGCGGCGGCGGCGTCCGGGGTGGGCGGGATGCCGGGCGGGGTGAACTCGGTGTGCGGCGCCGAGGCGGCGGGCGCGGGCGGCGGCGCGGGCGGGGCGGCGGGGGTGGTGGTCTCGCCGGACTGGAGGGTCACGCCCTCGGGGACGTCTTCGGGCACGGGGGCGCCAGGCGGGACGAAGCCCAGGCCCTGGGCGGCGAGCGCGGGGTCGATGGGGTCGGGGTCGTCGGCGGGCATCTGCCGGTCTCCTTCAGGGGGCCACGTCGACGGGGACGATGGTCGCGGCCGGCTCGTGCGGGGCGGCGGGCGCGGGCGGCGGCAGGCCGTCGGCCTCGCCCGAGGCGACGCCGGTGGCTGCGGGCGCGGCGTCGGGGGGGAGCGGCTGGGCGTCGCGGAACTGCTCGGCGATCACGGCGCCGTCGCGGGTCAGGAGCACGCCGCGCACGATGTCGTCCTCGGCGGGGAGCACGGGCTTGCCGGCCGTCTTGTCCCAGAAGGTGGTCAGGAGGGTCAGGAGGTTGCGCGAGTAGAGCGCGCTGGCTGCGACGGGGATGCGGGCGGGCCAGTTCTGCCAGCCCAGGATCTTCACGCCGTTCTCGGTGGTGGTCTGCTGGCCGGGGACGGTGGCCTCGCAGTTGCCGCCGGCGTCGGAGGCGAGGTCGACCACCACGGAGCCGGGCTTCATGCCGGCGAGCATCTGCTGCGTCACCAGCGTCGGCGCCTTGCGGCCCATGACGAGGGCGGTGCAGATCACCAGGTCGTTCTTGGCCACCGTGGTGACCATCAGCTCGGCCTGCTTCTTGCGGAAGGCGTCGCTCATTTCCTTGGCGTAGCCGCCGCTGGTCTGGGCGCTCGCGGACTCGTCGTCCTCGACGCCGACGTAGGTGGCGCCGAGGGAGCGGATCTCCTCCTTGGCAGCGGGGCGGACGTCGGTGGCGGAGACGATGGCGCCGAGGCGGCGCGCGGTGGCGATGGCCTGGAGGCCGGCGACGCCGGCGCCGAGCACGAAGACGCGCGCGGGGGGCACGGTGCCGGCGGCGGTCATCATCATGGCGAAGCCGCGGTCGAAGGCGGCGGCGCCCTCGATCACGGCGCGGTAGCCGGCGAGGTTGGACTGCGACGAGAGCACATCCATGGACTGGGCGCGGGTGATGCGCGGCAGCAGCTCCATGGCGACGAGGTCGACGCCGGCCTGGGCCATGGTGGGGACGAGGCCGGGAGTGTTGAGCGCGCCGGAGATGCAGAGCAGGAGGGCGCCGCGCGGCAGGGCGGCGCGGGCGGCGGCGTCGGGGGCCTGGACGGCGAAGACGACGCCGGCGCCGGCCAGCGTCGCGGCCGCGTCGGGGGCGATCGTTGCGCCGGCGTCGGTGTACTCGCGGTCGGGGATGGCGGCGCCGGAGCCCGCGCCGGACTGGACCGCGACCTCGAGGCCGAGGGCGAGGAGCTTCTTCACCGTGTCCGGCGTGGCGGCGACGCGCGCCTCGCCAGGCCGGGTTTCCTTGAGCACCGCCAGACGCATCGCATTCCTCCGGGACCTTCGCGGGATTACGGAAGGTCCGATCCGCAACGATGCTCAGGCAGGCGCGGGGACGCAAGGGGGCGCGGGGCTACGGGTCCGGAAAACCGTCTCTTGTGAATTGTTTCCAAAGGCGAGCCTTTGGCGGAGTCCAGAGGCAGGGCCTCTGGCCTTGCTTTTCTTCCTGGTTCGTATCGGTTCAGTCCATGGCGAGGCGCTGGACGGACTCGAAGCCCTCGAACTCGGGCGGGCCGAGGTACATCTCTCGGGTGCCGCCGGCGCTGCGGTGGGCGGCGCGGAAGGCGTCGGAGCGGGTCCAGGCCTCGAAGTCGGCGTGGCTGCTCCAGACGGTGTGCGAGGAGTAGAGGACGTGGTCGTCGCGGGTGGGGCCGCGCAGGAGGTTGAACTCGACGAAGCCGGGGGTCTCGCGCAGGTGGCTGTCGCGCGAGCGCCAGATCTCCTCGAAGGCGGCGGCGTGCTCGGGGACGACGCGGAAGCGGTTCATGGCGAGGAACATGGGCGGGGCTCCGGGGTTGTGGCGCGTGGGCCCGATATCGGGGCGGGCGGGGGATTGCGAAGGGTTCAGCGGGCGCGGCGCGCGGCGAGGGCGATCTTGCGGTCGGTGTGGTACTGGCTGAGCGCGTAGGCGGACCAGATCGCGGCGGGGATCCAGCCGACGACGGTGATCTGGAGGAACAGGCACACGAGGCCGGCGACGGGGCGGCCGATGGTGAAGAACTGGAGCCAGGGGAGCAGGATCGCGAGGATCAGGCGCATCGGCGTGGGTCTCTCCGCTCGGGGGCGCTCAGTTGGCGGGGGCGTCGTGGGGCGTGCAGTCGGTGCGGCCGGAGGCGGTGCAGTCCTGGTAGGCGACGTAGTTCTGCAGGACGGGGAACAGCTTCCAGGCGAGCAGGGCGACGGCGACCATCGCGAGCAGGGCGAGGACGGGCAGCGCGCGTTGCAGGCGGTCCTGGCCGGCGGGGGTCAACGGGGGGCGCCGGGGCTGGCGGGCGGGCGGGGCATGGCGTGGTCTCCGGGCGGGCGCGTACAGGGTAATCTCCCGGGCCGGCACGGGCCAGAGCGGGGGTGGGGCTGCGGGCGGGGTGGGTGCTATGGTGTGTGGCAGCGTGGGGAGGACGGGCATGGCGGCAGAAGCTTCCGGGTGGAGCCCCACGGTCGCGCACCGCGAGAGCACGCACCATCGCGACGCGCTGCGCCAGGTGGGGCGGGGGTGCTGCTTCTACTGTCTGCGGCGGTTCGCGGTGGCAGGGGTCGAGCGGTGGATCGACGACGGGGAGACGGCGCTGTGCCCGCACTGCGGGATCGACGCGGTGCTGCCGGACAGGGGAGACCTGCCGGACGAGAGGCTGGGGACGATGCACCACATGTTTTTCGAGCGGGCGTCTTGGCCGCTGTGAAGGAAGGCCAGAGGCTCTGCCTCTGGACTCCGCCAAAGGCTCGCCTTTGGAAACCACTTATAAGTAGCCGGTCCAGGGGCGGCTCGCCCCTGGCGGGTCTGGGCAGAGCCCAGGCTTGCTTCCTGTGACCGCGCTCGATCCCGCCAAGTTCCGCGACCCGGCGCGCACGCTGGGCGGTGCGATGCGGGCGCGTGTGGCGCTGCGGGGGCTGGACACGCTGTGGGTGAACACGGGGACGCTGTGCAACCTGGCGTGCGCGGGGTGCTTCATGGAGAGCTCGCCGCGCAACGAGAGGCTGTCGTTCATTACGCGGGCGAACCTGGCGGGGTATCTGGCGGAGATCGCGTCGGGGGGGCTGGGGACGAAGCTCGTGGGGTTCACGGGGGGCGAGCCGTTCATCAACCCGGAGCTGCCCGGGATGCTGGAGGACGTGCTGGCGGCGGG
>JBPBQS010000050.1:0-15877 GCA_050920955.1 Janthinobacterium lividum
TGGTCGGGCGGGAAGAACAGCTGGCCGATCGTGCCCGCGAAAAAGACGAAGATCACGAAGTCGTAGAACTCGAGCACGCCGCCCAGCGAGGCAAGCGCCAGCGTGCGCACCTGCGCGCGGCTCAGGGTCGTCTCGGCATCGGGCGATTGTGGAGGCATGATCTTCCGGTTCCTCGGCCGAGCCCGGGACACCCGGCTCGCACTGTTCCTGTTGACGCGCAGATCCCGCAGACGCCCTGCATCACGGGGAGGCCGCAAGGATGGGCCATCGAGCCTGCTATTCCCCGCACCGCAGATGGCCGTCCCAGTTGCTGATCACGTCGCCGCGGCAGGCAGGCACGAAGATGCGGCTGTGGTTCCAGCTCCCGTCGACGCGCGCGCAATCGGCGAAAAGGTCCGGCCCTTCGGTGTGGATGTGCCTGCAGGTCGCCACGTACGTGCCGCGCGGGAAGTAGGAGGCAAGCGCCGGGGTGGAGACGGACGCGAAGCCGAGCGCGCCGAGAACGACCGTCGTGAGCAGGGTCCGCGGAATGTTGCTGTTGGGCACTGTGAGCCCCCCTTTGCATGGTTGGTTGCGGGAATCGTATCCTGCCCCCCGAAAGCTTCCGTCGGATTTCAGCCGGCGCCCATCGGGTGACAGGCGTAGCTTTCGCTTACCGAGGATCTTCCGGACCCATATCGTTCGTTAACCGGATCGTCTCATCCTGCCTGCCTCGTCACGCCGAGGGGCGACGTTACGGCCGTAACGCTTCCCCGCTTTCCCGCCATGCTTCGGTAGCCTGGCCCCGCCAGCATCAGCCTGCACGATGCGGAGAGCCTGCAGAAGCCTGAAGCCGGGAATGGAACATTCGCGCAACGATCCGCCCGAGCCTGCAGGCGCGGCCTGTTCGCGCGAACCCTGCGACCCCCGACCGAATCCCCGCGCCGGCCCTGACGCTCCTCCCTCCGGAAGGACGGCCGCCAGTCCCGCGTTCCTTCAACCCACGGATGTTCCCGATGCATGAAAACCCCGCCCCTGCCGGCTGGTCGGCCGTCCCTCCCGCCGACGACGCCGCCTTCGCGGCCGAGCCGATGCTTGTCGCGCCGGGCGGGTCCTGGTCCCGCGCGCGCCTCGCCGACACGGCCGACCGGCTCGCCGCGGGCCTTGCCGCCTTCGGGATCGTGCCCGGCGACCGCGTGGCGCTGCACCTGCGCAACGGGCCGGAGATCGCCTGCGCCTATCTCGCCTGCTTCCGGCTCGGCGCCGTCGCCGTCCCCCTGAACCTGCGGTTCAAGCAGGCGGAGCTGGAGCATGCCCTCCGCAGGCTCCGCCCCCGCATCTACATCGGCGAGCGCGACCTCTTCGGCCCTGTCGCCGCGATCGACGCGTCGGTGCTGCCCGCCGACGCGCGCTTCGTGGTCGGCGCGGCCGGGAACCTCGCGGCACGCCCCTGGGCGCTGCTGCACGGCGACCCGGGCGCAGCCCCTGCCCCTTGCCCGTCCGACCCCCGCGCGCCCGCCGTGCTGCTGCTGACGTCGGGCACCACGGGAGTCCCGAAGTTCGTCGCGCACAGCCTGGCCAGCCTGACCGAGGGCGCCGACCGCCTCCGCCACCTCGACCTGCAGGCCGGACAGCGCGTGGCCTTCCCCCTGCCGATGACCCACATAAGCGGCCTGTGCCTGTTCATGGGGGCGCTGCGTCTGGGATACCGGCTCGTCCTGTGCGACGCCGCCGACCCCGGCGCGATGCTCGACAGCATCGAGGAGCACGCCTGCGACGTCATGGTGGCGCTGCCCGCGATGGCCTCGCTGCTGGTCGCGGCGCAGCGGGCGCGGGCGCGCGACGTGTCGTCGCTGACGCTGTGCGTCACCGGCGGCGACACCCAGCCCGACGGGCTGCAGGAGGCCTGGCGCGCGCTGTCCGCGGCCCCGCTGCGCTCCTTCTGGGCCTCGACGGAGGCGATCGGCTCCTTCTCCCACGCGCAGGGTCCCGGCGCGCCGAACCGCCTGCTGCCCGGAACCGGGATGCGGATCGTGGACGAGGCCGGCGCCCCGGTGGCGCAGGGCGAGGCGGGCGAGATGCTGCTGCGCGGCCCGCACGTCATGCTCGGCTACTGGCAGGAGTCCGGCGCCCTCGAGGGGCTCGACGACGGCTGGTACCGCAGCGGCGACCTCATGCGCGCCGACGCCTCCGGCGCGGTCCGCTTCGTGGGCCGCCTCAAGGACCTCATCGTGCGCGGCGGCTCCAACATCTCCCCCGTCGAGGTGGAGCGCGTGATCGCCGCCCATCCCGCCGTGGAGGAGGCCGCGGTGGCCGGCGTGCCCGACCCCGTGCTCGGCCAGCGGGTGATGGGCGTGGTGCGCCTGAAGGCCGGCGCGGACGCGGACGCGTGCGCCGCCATCCTGGCCGCCGCCTCGCCCCGGCTTGCCGACTACAAGCTGCCGGAGCGGCTGTTCCCCGTGGCCGAGCTGCCGCGCAACGCCCTGGGCAAGGTCGACCGCAGGTCCGTGTCGGCGATGCTGGAGGCGCGGCTCGCCCTCCGCCTGCCGCAGCAGGCCCGCGCATGACGATCCCCACCCTGGCCGTGGCCGCGCTGGAGGCGGACCCGCACGGCCTCTTCCGCCACCACCGCCCCCTCACCCCGGTGGTGGCCCGCGAGGGCGGCGGCTGCATCGTGCTGCGCGCGGCGGATGTGGAGCGGCTCATGCGCGACCCCCGCGTGCGCCAGGCCGAGACCGAGCTGGCGGAGCGCCAGGGCGTCACGGACGGCGCCCTGCTCGAGCTGTTCCGCCTGGGCATGCTGACCTCCAACGGCGCCGAGCACCGCGCCCGGCGCGCGCCGTTCACCAGGACCTTCGCCACGCAGGTGATCGCGGCGCTGCGGCCCGCGATCCGGCGCGGCGCGGAGGCGCTCGTCGACGGGTGGGGCGACGGGCCCGAGGTCGACCTGCTCGCGGGCTTCGCGTCGCCGCTGCCGGCGCGGATCATCAGCGCCATGCTCGGCCTGCCGGAGGAGGACATCCCCGGCTTCACCCGGCTGGTCTACAGCGTGTCGCGGATCACCGGCCTCGCCTTCGCCCCCGACCAGCTCGCGGCGATCGAGGCGGACGCGCGCGCCCTGCGCGACTACGTCGACGCCCTGCTGGACGCCCGGCGCCGCTCGCCCGGCGACGACTTCCTGTCCGGCCTCCTGTCCGACACCGCGGCGCGCGGCGCGCTGTCCGCGGCCGAGGTCGTCGTCCAGGTCGTGATCCTGATCATCGCCGGCACGGACACGACGCGCGTCGCCATGGCGGCCCAGGTCGCGCTGCTGCTGCAGCACCGGGCGCAGTGGGAGGCGGTGTGCGCCGACCCCGCCCTCGTCCGCGGCGCGGTGGCCGAGGCGCTGCGCTTCGAGCCGAGCGTCGCCTCGGTGGGGCGCGTGACGCTGGAGGCGGTGCGGCTCGACGAGGTGACGATCCCGGCCGGGCAGTTCCTCTCGCTCTCCACCATGTCGGCGATGCGCGACGCGGCGGCGCACGACCGGCCCGACACCTTCGACATCCGCCGTCCCGCCTCGCGCCGCCCGCACGCCGTGTTCGGCGGCGGCGCCCACCGCTGCCTCGGCGAGGCGCTGGCCTGGGCGGAGCTGGAGGAGGGCCTGTCCGTGCTGTCGTCGCGCCGCCCCGGCCTCCGCCTGGCCGGGCCTGCGCCCGAGATCCGCGGGCACATGGGCATCCGCCGCATCGACGCGGTGCCGGTCGCGTGGTGAGGTCGCGCCTCCGGCACGGCGTCCGCGCCTGGCCGCCGGGCGTCGAACAGCACCGCGGCCCCCGCGAGACCCCGGATCTCTCCCCCACCGAACAGAAGGCAGGACAGCGATGAACGACACCGCATCGGCGATCGAGGCGACCGCCAGGGCCTTCCTCGACGCATGCGACCGCGGCCTGGGCTGGGAGGCGTGCCGTCCCTTCTGCACGCCCGCGGCGAGCTTCGCGTGCCAGGCGGAGCCGCTGGCCGGAATGGGGCAGCTCGACGCCTACGCCGAGTGGATGAAGGGCATCGTTGCCCTGATGCCGGACGCCCGCTACTCCATCGAGGCCTTCGCCATCGACCCCGCCGCATCCACGGCGCTGGTCCACGCCGTGTTCCACGGGACGCACACCGGGGAGGGCGGGCCGGTGCCGCCGACGGGACAGGCGATGTCCAGCGACCACGTCTATGCGATGCGCTTCGAGGGTCCCGGGATCGCGCACGTGACGAAGATATGGAACTCGGACTGGGCGCTGCGCCAGCTCCGGTGGACCTAGAACGACAGGCTCCGCGGCCGTGCACCGTCGCGGCCGCGCCATGGCGCCGGCAACACCCGCGTCCGGAGGAAACCGTGCCGACCAGCGACCGCCGCGACCATCGCCCCGCCCCGGCCCGCCCGCCATCGCGCCCGCGCGCGCCCGCGCGATGGCGGCGTGGCGTGCTGCCCGCGCTGGCGCTCGCGGCGGCGCTGGGCATCGCCCCGGCCCGGGCGCAGCTGCCGTCGCCGGCCGACGAGCCGATCACGCCCGTCCCCACGCCGCCGACGCTCGACCCCGCACGCGTGGCGCTCGGCGCGGCGCTGTTCTCGGACACCGACCTGTCCGGCCCGCGCACGCGCAGCTGCGCCTCCTGCCACGACCTCGCGACCAACGGCGCGGACGCGCGGCGCTTCGATCCCGGCCTCGACGGGACGCAGATCCCGGTCAACACCAACACGGTGTTCAACGCGGCCCTGAGCTTCCGCCTGAACTGGTCCGGCGACGCCCGCACCCTGCAGGCCCAGGCGGACGAGTCGCTCAGGAGCATCGCCTTCATGGCGGCAGACGAGGCCCAGGTGATCGGGCGCCTGCGCGACAACCACGCCATGGCGGCGCGCTTCGCCTCCGCCTACGGGCACGGGCCCGACTGGCCCAGCGTGCTCGACGCGCTCGCCACCTTCGAGCGGACGCTCGTCACGCCGGGCAGCCGCTTCGACCGCTGGCTCGGCGGCGAGCGCACGGCGCTCGGCGCCGAGGAGCTGGACGGCTACCACCTGTTCAAGTCGATCGGCTGCGCGTCCTGCCACCAGGGCGTCAACATCGGCGGCAACCTGTTCGAGCGCTTCGGCGTGGTCGACCCGCGAGGCGGCCGCGACAGCCGGGTCTTCCGCGTGCCCAGCCTGCGCAACGTCGCCACCTCGCCGCCCTACTTCGACGACGGCAGCGCCCCGACCCTGCAAGCGGCCGTGGGCAGGATGGCCTCGGCCCAGCTCGGCCGCGACCTGTCCGCGCAGGAGGTCGCCTCCATCGTGGCCTTCCTGGGCACGCTCACGGGACGCTACGCGGGACACGACGTCACGGCGCCGCAATGAAGGCCCTGCTTCACCCGCTCGCGATGACCCTGCCGCTGATCCCGCTGCTGACCTGGCTGTGCGTGAACGGCATCGGGCCGCAGGGTGCGCGCTACGTCCTGGCGCAGCGCAACGTGGCGCGCGTCTCGCTCGGCGAGGCCGCGCTGCAGAGCGACGTGCTGCAGGCCAGGGCCGGGCTGCTGCGCAACGACGACCCGCTCGTGGCCGACATGAACGCCTTCGAGGCGGCCGCGGCCGGCCTGCGCGCGCTGTCGATGGTCCCCGCGCGCGACCGGGACCTGCCGGTGGCGCTGCAGTCGCTGGTCGCGCGCGACGCGGTGGCGCTGGAGCGGTTCAAGACCGACAACGCCCTGCTGCAGAACTCGCTGTCCTACTTCGACGTGCTCGACACCCAGCTTGCCGGCAGCGAGGTGACGCCCGCCCTCGCGGCGTCGATCCGCGCGCTCGGCAACGCGGTGCTCCACCTCATCCGCGACCCGTCCGCCCGCCTGCAGGACGCAGCCCGGGAACGGCTGGACGCGGTGGCGGCGCTGGCGGCCGCCGGCGGCCCGCGCTCGGGCGAGGCGACGCTGCTGGTGGTGCATGCCCGCATGCTGGCGCGGCTCCTGCCCGCCGTGGACGAGGACCTGAAGGCCCTGTTCGCCATCTCGACGGACGACCTGCGCCAGGCGATCCGCCACGGCCAGGACGCACGGCGGAGCGAGGAGGAGAGCCGTGCGGCGGGCTTCCGCCTGGCGCTCTACGGCGTGGGCGTGCTGCTCGTGGCGCTGCTCGTGCGCGCCGGCCGGCAGCGCCGCCTCACGCTGCAGCTGCAGCGCGAACGTGCCGAGCTGGAGCGCGTGGTGGCCGAGCTGTCGGCGCGCTTCATCGCCGCACCCCTCGACGAGTCCGAGGAGATGTTCGCCTTCATGCTGCGCCACCTGGGAACCGCGTTCGGCGCCGACCGCGCCTACCTGCTGCTGCCGCAGACGCCCGCCCAGTCCCAGTCCCGGTCGCAGTCCTGGTCCGCCCCCGCGATCGGCTTCCCCCGCGGCTGGCCGGAGCGCGTCCTCGCCCCGGTCATGGACGCGACGGAGGAGGCCGACGACCTGCTCGACCTCGCCGTCGCGTCGCGGTCCGCGCCGGGCCCGCTGCGCGACACCGTGCTGGGCGCGGGCGTGTCGCACTGGTGCGGCTTCGTGATCCGCAAGGAGGCGGACCGCGTCGGGCTCCTGGCGTTCGAGCGGCTGGAAGGCGGCGGGCCCTGGCCACGCGGCGGCGTCGGCTCGGTGCGGATGGCCGGCGAGGTGGTGTCCTACGCGGTGCAGCGCCTGCTCGTCGCCCGCGACCGCGCGGCGCTGGAGGCGCGCCTGTCCCAGGCCGAGCGCCTGGAGGCCGTGGGCGCCCTGGCCAGCGGCATCGCGCACAACTTCAACAACCTGATCGCGGCCGTGCTCGGGCACGCGGAGATGGGCGCGGACGCGGCGCCGGCCGACAGCGCGCCGGCCTTCCACCTGCGCGAGATACGCCGCGCCGGGGCGCGCGCGCAGGAGATGGTCGGGCGGATCCTGGACTTCGGCACGCGCGCGGGCGCGCGGTTCCGGCCGGTGGCGATCGACGCGCTGCTCGACGAGGTGCGCTCCGTGCTGGGCGTCCTGCTGCCCGACGGGGTGACGCTGTCCGTGGAGCCGCCCGACACCGGCCTGCTCGTGCACGGCGACGCCCTGCAGCTGCAGCAGGTCCTCGTCAACCTGGGCCGCAACGCCATGGAGGCGATGCCGGGCGGCGGCCACCTGGCCTTCCGGGTCTCGGGCCTGCGGGTTGACCGGCCGGCGGAGCTCGCGCAGGGCACGCTGTCGCCGGGCGAGCACGTCCGCATCGGCGTCAGCGACACGGGACGCGGCATGGACGCGGCGCTGCTGGACTCCATCTTCCAGCCCTTCTTCACCGCCCGCGTCGGCGGCACCGGGCTCGGCCTCGCCACGGCGCGCGACATCGTGCACGACCACGGGGGTGCGATCGACGTCCGCAGCGAGCCGGGCCGCGGCAGCGACTTCGTCGTGTGGCTCCCCGCGGCGGGCGCGGGAGAGGAAGCGCCCGTGCCGCGGCGCGGCGCCGGGCAGACCGTGCTGGTGGTCACGCCCGACGCGCAGGAGGTGCTGCGCGACGAGGAGATGCTGGCGGCGCTGAGCTACGAGCCCGTGGGGTTCCACGACCTGGCCGAGGCGCTCGCGGCCGTGCAGGCCTCGCCCGGCCGGTTCGACGCGCTGCTCCTGGGCGCGCCGAGGCTGAACAACGCGGCCGTCGCGACGGCCGCACGGCTGCGCGCCGCACTGCCGGGGCGCCCGGTCGTGCTGGCGCTGCACCACAGCGTCGGTGCCGGCGCCGACACCGCGGGACTGACCAGGCTGGGCGTGGCTGCCGTGCTGGTCCGCCCCCTGCGTTCCGCCGCCCTGGCCGACGCGCTGGCAAGGGCCCTGGACGGCATGGCGGAGGGCTGACCGACAGGGGCGCGGGATGGCTGGTGCGCCAGCGGATCAGGCGACCTCGACGGGCAGCGCGAACATGTAGCCGATGCCGCGCTCGGTCTGGATCACCTTGGGCGCGCGGGGGTCGCCTTCGAGCTTGCGCCGGAGCCGGAGCACCTGGACGTCGATGCTGCGGTCGAAGATGTCCTCGTGCACGCGGGTGGACTGCAGGAGGTGCTCGCGGCTCAGCGGACGGCCCGGCGCCTCCAGGAACGCCAGCAGCAGGCCGTACTCGCCCTTGGTCAGCGGCACCGCCTCGCCGTCGGGATTGCTCAGGCGACGCCTGCGCGGCTCCAGCAGCCAGCCGCCGAAGCGGTAGCGGCCCACCGTCGTCTCGCGCGGTGCCGCCGCCCGGCCCGCCTCGTGGCGGCGCAGCACCGCCCTGATGCGGGCGAGCAGCTCGCGCAGCCCGAAAGGCTTGGTGAGGTAGTCGTCCGCACCCAGCTCTAGGCCGACGACGCGGTCGATCTCCTCGCGCTGGTGCCCGGTCATGATGATCACCGGCACCTCGGAGTGCGCGCGCAGCCTGCGCAGCAGGTCGAGCCCGTTCTCGCGGTCCAGGCGGAGGTCGAGCACCACGAGGTCCGGCTCGGCCTTCGCGAACTGCGCGTCCATCTCGGCGCCGCTCCTGGCGACCGACACGTCGAGGTCCTGCGCGCCGAGATAGCGCACGAGCATCTCGCGCATCGCGACATCGTCCTCGACGACAAGGATGCGCGGCGCGGCGCTCGCCATCTGGTCTGTCATCGTTCCAGGCATCTCCGATGGTCGACCAGCTACACCCGTATCGCGGGCCGTCTCAAGGCTGCCCCGCGCCAGGCTCCATCCGCCCCCGGCGCGGGCAGCTACGCGAGCGCGCCGAGCAGCACGCTGCTGATGGTGACGCAGGCCAGCGCGTAGGACAGGCACAGCGTCCCGAACCCGCCTGCCACGACAATGGCCACGGCCACCCTCGCCGCGACCGCCCAGCCTTTTCGCGAAGGCGGGAGCGCGGGAGCGGACACGGTAGCGAGATACGCCTCTACCGGGGGGCGGCGTAGCATGGGCATGTCGCGCTGGACAAGCCCATCGACCGGAAGACGTTGCGAGTCGGGAAAGTGTGCAAGCCCCGCAAGCGCGTGTTCCGCCAGGCTGGCGAGCAGCACCGCCAGGCTGTCGCGGATCACGCCGACCGCGGTGGCAAGGCTTCCCGCGGAATGCGGGAGCGGCTCGAACCGGCTGGCTGCCGCAGGGCTGTGCAGACGGATACGGGAGAAGATCATGATGGCGTCCCTTGAATGAACGCCTTCGACGATGGCCATCCCTGGTTACGCGATGATGTTGGCAGGAGGTCCGCTGGCTACAATCGTTACACGCGGAGCAGTTTCCTGATTTCGGGGGCAGGGGGGGCATGTCGCACGAACACGACGATGAACGTGGAGCACGCGGCTCGCGTCGGCCGTCACGCCGGGCGAATGCACTGCGGTCACCAGCGCAGTACACGAAGCCCCGGCAGCAGCGGAACCGAATGCATCCCGCTTGAAGGGCCGCCCTGCAGCAGCAATCACGGCCGCCGCAGGCAACGTGGCCGAGACGTGGGCCTGCCCAGCCGATTGCACCTGAACCCTGCGTGCAAGCTCATCCGGCCACGTCGATGCCCAGCCGCGCGGCGATGCGGCGCGCCGTCGCCTCGCGCTGCGCGGTGATGTCGCGCACGGCGTGGCGGGCCTCGGCCAGGATCGCCGGCGGCGCGCGCTCCGGCGTGCCGCTGTCGAACGGCGGCTCCGGGGCGTAGGCCATGTACAGCTGGATCGCCTGAGCGGCCTCGACGCCGCGCAACTCGGCGGCCAGGCGCAGGGCGCCGTCGATGCCGGCGGTCACGCCGGCGGCGAACACCCAGCTCCCGTCCACCACCACGCGCTCGTCCACCGGGATCGTGCCGAAGAACGGCAGCAGGTGGAACGACGCCCAGTGCGTCGTCGCGCGCCGGCCAACGAGCAGGCCGGCGGCGCCGCACAGCAGCGCGCCCGTGCACACGGAGAACACGCTGCGCGCGCCGGCCGCCTGGGCGCGCAGCCAGCCGAGCACCGCCTCGTCCTCCATCAGCGCCTCCTGCCCGAAGCCGCCCGGCACGTGCAGCACGTCGAGCGGCGGCGCGTCGGCCATCGCCGCGTCGGGCGTCAGGCGCAGGCCCTTGACGTCGCGCACCGTCGCGGCGGTCGGGCCGTAGAGCCGGTACGTCGCGTTCGGGATGCGCGAGAGCACCTCGAACGGGCCGGTCAGGTCGATCTGGTCGAGCCCCTCGAACAGCAGCGAGCCGATCCGCAGGTGGGTTTCGGGCGGGATCACGGCGGCCTCCTTCGCGACGGTTGACACGGCGAACCTACTGCCGGCCATCCTGGCGGAAATGCCAAACACCCCTCGGTCCTCGCCAGCGGCGACGCGCGCCGTCGAGATCCTCGTCTTCGCGCAGGTGCAGGCGCTCGACGTGAGCGGGCCGATGCAGGTCTTCGCGACGGCCAACGACCTTTCAGGTCCCGGCGTGCCGCCGTACGCGATCAGGGTGGTCTCCGAGGGGGGCGGCGCCGTCGTCGCCTCGTCGGGTCTGGGGCTCGTGGCGGCGCCGCTTCCCGCGGCGGGTGCCGCGCTGGACACGCTGATCGTCGCCGGGGGGCGGGGCGTCGAGGCGGCTGCCGCCGATGCCGCACTCGTGGGCTGGGTGCGCGGCCGCGCGCTCGAGGCGCGGCGCTTCGCCTCCGTCTGCACGGGGGCCGTGCTGCTGGCGCAGACGGGGCTGCTGGACGGACGCAGGGCGGCGACGCACTGGGCGCACTGCGCGGAGCTGGCCCGGCGCTTCCCGGCGGTGCGGGTCGAGCCGGACCCGATCTTCGTGCGCGACGGCCCGGCCTGGACGTCGGCGGGCATCACCGCCGGCATCGACCTGGCGCTGGCGATGGTGGAGCAGGACCTGGGGCGGGCGGCGGCGCTGGCCGTGGCGCGCCACCTGGTCGTGTTCCTCAAGCGGCCCGGCGGACAGGCGCAGTTCAGCGCCGCACTGGCCCTGCAGGGCGAGGACGACGGCTTCGACGCGCTGCACGGCTGGATCGGCGCGCATCTCGCAGGGGACCTCTCGCTGCCGGCGCTCGCGGCCGAGGCGGGGATGAGCGAGCGCAGCTTCAGCCGGCGCTACGTGGCGGCGACCGGACACACGCCCGCGCGTGCCGTCGAGCGGCTGCGGGTGGAGGCGGCACGGCGCCTGCTGTCGGACACGCGGCTGCCCGCCAAGCGCGTGGCACGGCGCTGCGGCTTCGGCTCCGAGGAGACGATGCGGCGCAGCTTCCTCCGTCTGCTGTCGGCGACGCCGCAGGACTACCGGGCGCGCTTCGGACCCTGAGCGGCGGCGCGTGGCATCGCGCTTGCGTGGCCGCATGCCCCCGGCAGGCCGGCGTCCCGGCAAGGCCAACCCGACCCACGCAGGTCCACAAGGCAAGGCTCTCCGCCATGGCAACGCCGGACCATCCCCCGCCCACCCCCGCGGACCCACCTTCCTGGGGCGGGATCGGCTTCGGCCTGCTGCTGGGCGCCGTGATCGCCGTGGAGTACTACGGGTTCCTGCTGCTCGGCGCCTTCGCCCCGCTCTGGCTGGCGCGCCCCGCGATCGGCCACGTCCCCTGGTCCTTCCTGCTCGGGGCGCTGCTGCTGGCCAGCGCGGTGGCACTCACGGGCCTCTACGCCTGGCGGGCCAACGCCGCGGAGGACGCGCGATGAGCCCGGCCGCACAGACCGCCAACCCGGTCGCGGTGGCGATGTTCCTGGGGTTCGTGGCGCTCACCCTGCTGGTGACCTGGCGGGCGGCGCGTCGCACGGCGTCGCGGGCATCGTTCTACACCGGAGGCGGCGAGCTGCCCGCCTTCGCCAACGGCCTGGCCATCGCCGGCGACTACATGTCCGCCGCCGCCTTCCTCGGCGTGAGCGGCATCATCACCGCGACCGGCTTCGACGGGATGCTGTACGGCATCGGCTTCGTGGTCGGCTGGCCGGTCGTGCTGTTCCTGGTCGCCGAGAAGCTGCGCCGGCTCGGCCGCTTCACCTTCGCCGACGCGCTGTCGGTCCACCTCGACGAGAAGCCGGTGCGCATGTTCGCCGCCGTCAGCTCGCTGGTGGTGATCGCCTTCTACCTGATCGCGCAGATGGTCGGCGCGGGACAGCTGATCCAGCTGCTGTTCGGGCTCGACTACGCCTATGCGCTCGTGATCGTGGGCGCGCTGATGATCTGCTACGTCACCTTCGGCGGCATGCTGGCCACGACCTGGGTGCAGATCATCAAGGCCACCCTGCTGCTGGCCGGCGCGGCGCTGGTCGCGGCGCTGACGCTGGCGCGCTTCGGGTTCAGCCTGTCGGCACTGCTCGACCGCGCGGTCGAGGTCCACCCGCACCACGCGGCCATCCTGGCGCCGGCCGCGATCGCGGCAAGCCCGGTCAACGGCCTGTCGCTGGGCATCGCGCTGATGTTCGGCACCTCGGGGCTGCCGCACATCCTGATGCGCTTCTTCACCGTGCGCGACGTGCGCGCGGCGCGGCTGTCGGTGTTCTACGCGGCGCTGCTCAACGCGGGCTTCTTCATGATGGTGTTCGTGATCGGCTTCGGCGCCATCGCGCTGCTGCTGCCCGATCCCGCGTACCTCGCGCCCGGCGGCGGGCTGCGCGGCGGCGCCAACATGGCGGCGATCCACCTGGCCCACGCGGTGGGCGGCGACGCGCTGATGGGCTTCGTCTCGGCGGTCGCCTTCGCCACCATCCTTGCGGTCGTGTCGGGGCTGACGCTGGCAGGGGCGTGCGCCATCGGGCACGACCTGTATGCGCGCGCCTTCGGCGGCGCCGACGCGCGGCGCGAGCTGCTGGTGTCGCGCGTGGCCACGGTGGCGATCGGGGTGCTCGCCATCGCGCTGGGCATGGCGTTCCGCACGCAGAACGTCGCCTACATGGTCGGGCTCGCCTTCTCCGTCGCGGCAAGCGCCAACTTCCCCGTGCTGTTCCTCGCGATGAACTGGCGCGGACTGACCACACAGGGCGCGCTCGCGGGGGGCGTCGTGGGCCTGGTCTCGGCGGTCGGGCTGACGGTGATCGGGCCGGCGATCTGGGCGAAGACGCTCGGCCATGCGGCGGCCATCTTCCCCTACGACCCGCCCGCGATCGTGACCGTGCCGCTAGCCTTCCTGGTCGCGGTGGTGGTCTCGCTCGCCTCGCGCACCGTCGCCGGGTCCGATGCCACGCCGGCCGGCGCGCTGTCCGCCGGTCCGTCGCGGCGGCCATGACGACCACGGGCCACGCAGGAGGCCTGAACGAGCCTCTGCGGCCATCGCGGGTCTCGTTTCCCCAGCGACCTGACCGCTGCCGAGTGGACGGTCCTCCGTAGGCGTCCGGCCCGGACCGCGGCACCGGCGCGTCATCGGCGTGCAGACAATCGCCCGCCAGGACGTGTCGCCCCGGCGCGTCCACCAGGGGCCGCATCACTGCGGCGGCCTGTCCCGCCCAGCCGGCAAGGGGTGGACTGCTCCGGCTCCACTCCCTCGCGGGCATGGCTCTCGGACCGACAGCAGAACGCCAGGCGGTCGCAGAACCTCGCGACCAGGCTCGGCGCACCTGCCATCCGAGAACACGCCGCGAGCAGCGCAGCCCGAAAAGCGAAACCTCACATTCGGGGAAACATGCCGCCTACACCCGCATCGGCATCAGCACGTAGAGCGCCGAGCTGTCCTCCGCGTCCCGCACGATCGTCGGCGCCGACCCGTCGGAGAACGCGAACTCGACCTGCCCCGAGATCTGGTCCGTGATGTCGTTGAGGTAGCGCGCCTGGAACCCGATCTCCAGCGGCCCGGCGGCGTAGGTGACGCGCCCCTCGTCCAGCTCCTCGCTGGCCGTGCCCTGGTCCGGGCTCGCCGCCGACAGCACGAGCAGGTCGCGCGACAGCGTCATCTTCACCGGCCGCGACCGCTCCGAGCTGATCGCCGCCACCCGCGCCACCGCGTCGGAGAAATCCTTCTTCCCCACCCGCAGCAGCTTGTCGTTGTCGCGCGGAATCACCCGGTCGTACTCCGGGAACGTCCCGTCGATCAGCTTGCTGGTCAGCGTCACGGTGCCCACGGTGAACTGTATCCGCGTGTCCGACAGCCCGATCTCCACGTCGTCGCCGCCCTCGTCCAGCAGCTTGCGCAGCTCGGCGATCGTCTTGCGCGGGATGATCACGCCGGGGATCGACCCCGCGCCCTCCGGCAGCGGCTCCTCGACCCGCGCGAGCCGGTGCCCGTCGGTCGCCACCGCGCGCAGCATCCGCCCCGCCTCGCCGTCGACGACGTGCAGGTAGATGCCGTTGAGGTAGTAGCGCGTCTCCTCCGTGCTGATCGCGAACCGCGTGCGGTCGATCAGCCCCTTGAGCGTGATCGACGGCAGGCTGAACCGGTGCGGCAGCTGCCCCGCCGTCATCGACGGGAAGTCGTCCGTCGAGAGCACCACCAGGCTCGTCGCGTAGCGCCCCGCCCGGAGTGCCAACTGCGCGTCCCCGCCGGGATGGTCTAGCTCGATCTGCGCCCCGTCCGGCAGCTTGCGCGCGATCTCGTACAGCGTCGCCGCCGGCGCCGTCGTCGCCCCGTCCCGCGTCACGCTGGCCGCCACGGTCTCGACCACGGCGATCTCCATGTCGGTCGCCGTCAGGCTGAGCGTGCCGTCCTTGGCCGAGATCAGCACGTTGGCCAGGATGGGGATGGTGTTGCGCTTCTCCGCCACGCTCTGGATGTGGGCGAGCGCCTTGAGCAGCGTCGCGCGATCGGCCTTGAGCTTCATCGGCGTCGGTCCTTGCAACGGGCCCCGCGCGACGAACCGGACGGGAGAGGGGCGAGGATACTACCGGCCCCGCGCGGACTGCGAAAGAGAGCAAGATCGGGCTCTGCCCGAACCCGCCAAGGACCGGGGGTCCTTGGATCCCCATCCCCTAAGTGAAGCCGGTCCAGGGCGGCTCGCCCTGGCGGGTCCAGGGCAGAGCCCTGGCCTTGCCTTCAGCTCTCGAGCATCCGCCGCATCAGCTCGACGTCCTCGGCGAAGCCCGCGTCCAGCTCCATCAGCTCCGCGACCCGGCTGACCGCGTGCATGACCGTGGTGTGGTCGCGATTTCCGAACTTGCGCCCGATCTCGGGCAGCGAGCGGCTGGTGAGCTGCTTGGCGAGGTACATCGCGACCTGCCGCGGCCTGGCCACCGCCCGCGCCCTGCGCGCCGAGCTCATGTCCGTGAGCCTGATGTTGAAGTGCTCGGCCACCCGGCGCTGGATCTCCTCGATGGTGACGCGCCGGTCGTGCGCCTTGAGGATGTCGTGCAGCACCTCCTGGGTGCTCTCCAGCGTCACCGGCCGGCCGAACAGGTTGGCGTGGGCGATGAGGCGGTTCAGCGACCCCTCCAGCTCGCGCACGTTCGAGGTGATCTTGTGCGCGAGATACTCCAGCACCTTGGGCGGCACCGGCACGCCCGACGTCTCGGCCTTGCTCTCCAGGATGGAGATGCGCAGCTCGAAGGTGGTCGCGTGTATGTCCGCAACCATTCCACAACCAAGACGTGTGCGCAGCCGGTCCTCCAGCCCAGACAAGTCCGACGGGCTCTTGTCGGCGGAGACCACGATCTGCTTGCCGGCGTCGACCAGCGCGTTGAAGGTGTGGAAGAACTCCTCCTGCGTGTTGTCCTTGCCGATCAGGAACTGCAGGTCGTCGATCATGAGCACGTCGACCGAGCGCAGCTCCTCCTTGAACTCCATGGTCGACTGCGAGCGGATCGCCGCGATGAAGCGGTACATGAACTTCTCGGCCGACATGTAGGCGACCGAGGGCACCGGCCGCCCGCCGCGGTCGACGTCGGCGCGCCCCAGCTCCAGCCCGATCGCGTGCATCAGGTGCGTCTTGCCCAGCCCCACGCCGCCGTACAGGAACAGCGGGTTGAACCCCGGGCTCGCAGGCCGCTCGGCGACCCGCCGCGCACAGGCATGCGCGAACTCGTTCGGCTTGCCGA
>JBPBQS010000104.1:0-15869 GCA_050920955.1 Janthinobacterium lividum
CAGCTCGTAGAAGCGGGCGACGGCGACGTTGAAGGTGAAGGTCTCCATCGACTCGGTGACGGCGGCGATCGTGCGGTGGGTGGCGCGGCGCAGCGTCGTGGCGGCGGGGGAGAGGGTGGCGGGGCGTGCGGGGGCGGGGCCGGCGCTGGCGTCGCAGAGGCGGTGGAGGCGCTGGACGAAGCGCCAGGCGCCGGCGACGCCGGACTCGGTCCACTGCATGTCGCGCTCGGGGGGGTTGTCGGAGAGGATGAACCAGCGCGCGGTGTCGGCGCCGTAGCGGGCGATGATCGCGCCGGGGTCGATCGTGTTGCGTTTCGACTTGCTCATGGCCTCGACGCGGCCGACGGTCACGGGCTCGCCGGTTTCGCGGTGCGTGGTGGCGCCGTTCGCGGTCTCGGTTTCCTCGGGGTAGAGCCAGCGGCCGTCGGCGCCGCGGTAGCTCTCGTGGGTGACCATGCCTTGCGTGAACAGGCCGGCGAAGGGTTCGGCGACGTCGAGCGCGGCCAGCTCGGGCGAGGCGGCGGACAGGGCGCGGGTGAAGAAGCGCGCGTAGAGCAGGTGCAGGATCGCGTGCTCGATGCCGCCGATGTACTGGTCGACGGGCATCCAGGCGCGCATGGCGTCGGCGTCGAGCGGGTGCTCGGCGTGGGGCGCGCAGAAGCGGGCGAAGTACCAGGAGCTGTCGACGAAGGTGTCGAAGGTGTCGGTTTCGCGTTGTGCGGGCGCGCCGCAGGACGGGCAGGCGACGTGCTTCCACGTGGGGTGGTGGTCGAGGGGGTTGCCGGGGCGGTCGAAGGTCACGTCGGTGGGGAGCACGACGGGGAGCTGGTCGTCGGGGACGGGGACGGGGCCGCACGCGGTGCAGTGGATCACGGGGATCGGGCAGCCCCAGTAGCGCTGGCGGCTGACGCCCCAGTCGCGCAGGCGCCAGTTGGTGACGCCCTCGCCGGCGCCCTGTTCCTGCAGCGCCGTGATGGCGGCGCGCTTGCCTTCGGAGGTCGGGAGGCCGTCGAGGAAGCCGGAGTTGATGAGGATGCCGGGGCCGTCGTCGGCGCGGCCGGGGGTCGCGGGGGGCGTGTCGGGGCGGACGACCTGGGGGACGGGGAGGTTGTACTTGCGGGCGAAGTCGAGGTCGCGCTGGTCGCCGCAGGGGCAGCCGAAGATCGCGCCGGTGCCGTAGTCCATCAGCACGAAGTTCGCGACCCAGACCGGGAAGGTTTCGCCCGGGAGGAAGGGGTGGGCGACGCGCAGGCCGGTGTCGACGCCGCGCTTCTCGGCCTGCTCGATCACGGCCTCGCTGGTGCCCATGGAGCGGCACTCGGCGACGAAGGCAGCGACGGCGGGGTTGGTGGCGGCAGCGGCGGCCGCGACGGGGTGCTCGGCGGCGACGGCGAGGAAGGACATGCCGAACAGGGTGTCGGGGCGGGTGGTGTAGACCTCGATCGACTCGGGCAGAGCGGGGGCGGCGGGGGCGAGGGGGAAGCGGACACGCGCGCCCTCGCTGCGGCCGATCCAGCGGGCCTGCATGGTGCGGACGCGTTCTGGCCAGCGGTCCAGGGTGTCCAGGGCGGCGAGGAGGTCGGGGGCGAAGGCGGTGATGCGCAGGAACCACTGCGACAGGCGCTTCTGCTCGACCAGGGCGCCGGAGCGCCAGCCGCGGCCGTCGATCACCTGCTCGTTGGCGAGCACGGTGTTGTCGACGGGGTCCCAGTTCACGCTGCTTTCGCGGCGCTCGGCCAGGCCGGCGTGGAGGAGCCGGAGGAACAGGCGCTGCTGCTGGCCGTAGTAGCGGGGCTCGCAGGTGGCGAACTCTCGGCGCCAGTCGATGGACAAGCCCATGCGCTGCAGCTCGGTGCGCATCGCGGCGATGTTGGCGAAGGTCCATTCGGCGGGGTGGGTGCCGCGCTCGCGGGCCGCGTTCTCGGCGGGCAGGCCGAAGGCGTCCCAGCCCATCGGGTGCAGCACCGTGTGGCCGCGGGCGCGCTTGTAGCGGGCGACGACGTCGCCGAGCGTGTAGTTGCGGACGTGGCCCATGTGGATCTTGCCGCTGGGATAGGGGAACATCTCCAGGACGTAGTAGGGGCGCGCGCCCTCGGGGGGGACGTCGGGGACCTCGAAGCAGGCGCGCTCGGCCCAGGCGCGCTGCCAGCGCGGCTCGGCGGCGCGGAAGTCGTAGGCGTCGGGGGTGCGGGCGTCGGGGGCGGGCTGGCTGTCGCTCATGGCGCCAGGATAGCGGGCGGGGGGCCGGGCGGCGAGGGGCGGGTTGCGCTCGTTTTCCAGCGGAGGAAGAAAGCAGTTCTTTCTTGAAAGAAAGAACCAAAAAACTTTGCCCGTTGGGTCCGGGTTCTTCGTGGCAAAGTCTTTTTGCTTCTTTTTCTTCAGAAAAAGAAGACCTTGCTTGCTGGCTTCAGGTCGCGAGGGGGAAGCGGACGGTGATGGCGGTGCCGGGGTCCAGGGCCTCGTGGTGCATGCGGCCGCCGCACTGCTCGACGAGGCGGCGGACGAGCTCGGTGCCGAGGCTGCCCGGGCGGGGCGGGCCCATGCCGACGCCGTCGTCGCGGACGCAGAGCACGCCTTCGCCGGGTTCGGCGGTGTGGAAGGTCACGGTGACGGTGCCGGGGCGGGCGTCGGGGAAGGCGTGCTTGAGGGCGTTGGTGACGAGCTCGTTGACGACGAGGCCGAGGGGGACGGCGCGCTCGTGGGGCAGCGCGGCGCGGGCGAGGTCGGTCGTGACGGAGACGCCCTCGCGGCGCTGGTTGAGGCTGCCGCACAGGGACTGGAGGTAGTCGGACAGCTCGACCAGGCCGTGGGCGTCGTCGTCGGCGAGCTGGTCGTGGGCCATGCCGATGGCGGCGATGCGGTCCACGACGTGGACCAGGCCGCTGCGGGCCGCGGGGTCGGTCAGGCGGCGACGGTGGAGCATGAGCAGCGACACGATGAGCTGGAGGTCGTTGCGGACGCGGTGCTGCAGCTCGAGCAGGCGGGTCTTGCCGGCGAGCAGGGCGGTGGTCTCGGGGGCGGGGGGGGCGTGGAGCGCCAGGCCGAGGATGCGGGCGAGGGTGGCGAGGAAGCGGACCTCGTCGGCGTCGAAGCGGCGGGGGGTGGCGCTGTCGGCCTCCAGGACGCCCCAGGGGGCGCCGTCGACCGTGAGCGGGACGTTGAGCAGGGAGGTGATGCCGTGGTCGCGCAGGAGCGGGCTCCGGCGGGTGTCGGGGCTGGCGGCGATGTCGTCGACGACGGTGGGCTGGCCGGTCTGGAGCGCCTGGCCGGGGGCGGAGCCGACGTCGCTGCCGAGCGACACGTGGCCGACGGTGCCGGGGCGCCAGCCGATGCCGGCGACGATCAGCAGGTCGCCGTGCGCGGGGCGGTGGCGCAGGACCTTGGCGTGGGCGACGCCGAGGCCGCGGCCGGCCTGCACGGCGGCGAGCTGGAGGAGGCGGGCGGGGTCGCCGGGCTCCGCGGCCATGGCGGCGAACTCGGCGAGGATCACGGCGTGGCGGCGCAGGCAGGCGGCGGCGTCCGCGTCGGGGGGGCAGGCAGGCGGCGGGGCGCCGTGCCCGGGGGGCGTCGGGGTGGGGGATTCGGGGGGCATGGAGGTCCTGCGGGCGGTCGGGTCGCCCGTCCCGGGCGGGGGGTGCTGGAGGTATCGTATTGCCGGAGGCGCGGGCGTTTGGGCAAGCGTCGGGGGCAGCGTCGGGGGGGCGGTGCCGGTGACGTGCGGTGGCATGCATCTTGCGGTTCCGGGGGCGTCCCGTCCCGCCGCCGGAGGATGCCATGCCAGACCTGTTCAGCCCCTACACGCTCAAGGGCGTGACGCTGCGCAACCGCACGGCGATGTCGCCGATGACGATGTACAACTCGGTCGACGGGCGGCTGGACGACTATCACGTGAGCTATCTGGGGGCGCGGGCGGCGGGCGGCTTCGCGCTGGTGTTCGGCGAGCAGATGGCGATCACGCCGGACGGGCGCACCACGACGTCGTGCGCGGGGATCTGGGACGACGGCCAGGTCGAGGGGCATGCGCGGGTGTGCGCGATCATCGAGCGGATGGGCGCGGTGCCGGCGATCCAGCTCGGGCACACCGGGCGAAAGGGCAGCGAGCTGCCGCCGCACCGGGGCACGAACGCGGAGGGGACCTGGCGGCAGCTTCCGCCGGAGCATCCCGACGGGTGGACGTGCCGGGCGCCGTCGGCGATCCCGTACGGCGGGGGCGGGCACGTCTATCCGGTGCACGCGCTCAGCGTGGAGGAGATCAGGGAACTGCACCGGGCGTATGCGGCGGCGGCGGTGCGTGCGCTGGATGCGGGCTACAAGTGGCTGGAGATGCACTATGCGCACGGGTATCTGGGCGCGAGCTTCTTCTCGCCGATCGCCAACCAGCGCGACGACCAGTACGGCGGCAGCGTGGCCAATCGGGCGCGGTTCCATCTGGAGGCGCTGGATGCGGTGCGGGCGGTGTGGCCGGAGAAGTATCCGCTGACGATGCGGCTGGGGTCGGACGACCTGAACCCGGCGGGCACGCAGTTCGACGACGCCGTCGAGGCGATCGGGATGATGAAGGAGCACGGGCTCGATCTCGCGGACCTCTCGCTCGGGTTCAACACCGACGCGATGGTCGATCCGCCGATGAACGAGGTCGGCTTCATGCTGGGGCGGGCGCGGCGGGTGCGCGACGAGGTCGGCATTCCGGTGGCGACGAGCTGGAACCTCGGGGTGCCGCGCAACGCGGACCAGGCAGTGCGCGGGGAGATGGTCGACGTCGTGATGCTGGGGCGGCCGGCGCTGGCCAACCCGCACTGGCCGCTGTGGGCGGCGCGCGAGCTGGCGCACGAGGATCCGTTCTCGCTCGTGCCGCAGGACTGGGCGTGGTGGCTGCGCAACTTCCGGGGACACGGGCCGAGCATCGGGTGGCCGGAGGTGCGCGCGGCGGAGTGAGCAAGGTTGAGGCGCTGCCTCAAACTCCGCCAAAGGCTGCGCCCTTGGAACGCGCCACTTAAGTCAAGGGATCAAAGGGCCTCACGGCCCTTTGCGGGTTTGGGCAGAGCCCATGCTTGCTGCCTTCCTGCCTCCGTCCCAGGGTGGTTCGGATTTTGGGAGGCTGGGTGATGGCAGGCAACGTGGCGCTGGTGGCCGGGGCGAGCGGGATCATCGGGGCGGGGGTGGTCGAGGCGCTGCGCGCGGCAGGCGGGTGGCGCGTGAAGGCGCTGGCGACGCGGCCGGTGGAGGGGGTCGAGACCCTGGCGGTGGACTTGGGCGACGAGGCGGCCACGCGCGAGGCGATGCGGGGGGCGGCGGATACCACGCACCTGTTCTACGCGGCGTACAGGCCGGCGCCGGATTTCGCCGCGGAGGTGGCGGTCAACGGGCCGATGCTGGAGCACCTGCTCGGGGGGCTGCGGGCGGTGGGGGCGCCGCTGGAGCGGGCGGTGCTCTATCAGGGGGCGAAGGTGTACGGCGTGCATCTCGGGCCGGTGCACGCGCCGTTCTACGAGGACGGGCCGCGGCATGTGCCGCCGAACTTCTACTTCACGCAGGAGGATGCGCTGCGGCGGCACGCGGGCGAGGGCGGGTTCGGGTGGTCGATCCTGCGGCCGGACGTGGTGATCGGCGACGTGTCGGGCAACGCGATGAACATGGCGATGGTGGTCGGCGTGTATGCCGCGATCTGCCATGCGACGGGGACGCCGTTCCGGTTCCCGGGGACGGCGCAGGTGTACGACGGGGTATTCGCGCAGTTCACGGACGCGCGGCTGCTGGGGCGGGCGAGCGTGTGGGCGGCGACGGCGGAGGCGGCGGGGGGCGAGGCGTTCAACTACGTGCACGAGCCGTTCCGCTGGGCGCGGGTGTGGGGGCAGGTGGGCGAGGCGCTGGGGCTGGAGGTGGCGGCGCCGCTGCGCATGACGCTGGCGCAGCAGATGGCGGGGCACGGGGCGCTGTGGGCGCGGATCGCGGGCGAGCAGGGGCTCGTGGAGGCGGACTACGCCAAGCTGGTGGGGTGGGGGTTCGGGGACTTCATCTTCAACACCGCGTTCGACATGGTGTCGGACATGGGGAAGATCCGGCGTGCGGGATTCAACGAGACGGTGGACAACGGGGAGGCGCTGGTGGGGGCGATACGGCGGCTGCAGGCGAAGAGGGTGCTGCCGGCGTTCGCGAGGTAGGAAGGCCAGGGCTCTGCCCTGGACCCGCCAAAGGCAGGCCTTTGGAAACCGATCTACTTAAGTAACGGATTCCAAAGGCTCGGCCTTTGGCGGAGTTTGAGGCAGAGCCTCAACCTTGCTTTCTGCCTTATGCGGCGAGGCGCGCTTCCAGGTCGGGGTGGACGGTGAAGCTGGCGCTGGTTTTCGCGCGGATGTCGTCGAGGGTGACGTCGGGGGCGATGTCGACGAGGGTGAGTCCCGGTCGGGCGACGTCGAAGACGCCGAGGTCGGTGACGATGACGTTGACGACGCCTGCGCCGGTGAGCGGCAGGGTGCAGCGGGGCAGGATCTTGGGCTCGCCCTTGGCCGTGTGCTCCATGAGGACGACGATGCGGGGGACGCCGGCGACCAGGTCCATGGCGCCGCCCATGCCCTTGACCATCTTGCCGGGGACCATCCAGTTGGCGAGGTCGCCGTTCTCGGCCACCTGCAGCGCGCCGAGCACGGAGAGCTGGACGTGGCCGCCGCGGATCATGGCGAAGGAGGTCGCGCTGTCGAAGAAGGAGCTGGTGGGCAGCAGGGTGACGGTCTGCTTGCCGGCGTTGATGAGGTCGGGGTCCTCGTCGCCCTCGTAGGGGAACGGGCCCATGCCGAGCATTCCGTTCTCGCTATGGAACGAGATCGTCATGCCGGGGGGCACGTGGTTGGCCACCAGCGTGGGGATGCCGATGCCGAGGTTGACGTAGAAGCCGTCCTGCAGCTCGGCGGCGGCGCGGGCGGCCATCTGGTCGCGGGTCCAGGGCATCAGGCGGCCTCCCTCTTGCGCGTCGTTCTCTGCTCGATCCGTTTTCCGGCGCTGCCCACCACGATCATGCGCTGCACGAAGATGCCCGGGGTGACGATGGCGTCGGGGTCGAGAGAGCCCTGCGGGACGAGTTCCTCGATCTCGGCCACCGTGATGTCGGCGGAGGTGGCCATCACCGGGTTGAAGTTGCGCGCGGCCATGCGGTACACGAGGTTGCCCTCGGGGTCGCCGCGCCAGGCGTGGATCACGGCCAGGTCGGCGCGCAGGCCGGTTTCCATGATGTGGTCGTGGCCGTTGAAGGAGCGGGTTTCCTTGCCCTCGGCGATCGCGGTGCCGGCGCCGGTGCGCGTGTAGAAGGCGGGGATGCCGGCGCCGCCGGCGCGGATCCGTTCCGCGAGCGTTCCCTGCGGGTTGAACTCGATCTGCAGCTCGCCGGCCAGGTACTGGTCCATGAACAGCCTGTTCTCGCCGACGTAGGAGCTGATCATCTTGGCGATCTGGCGGGTCTGGAGAAGCTCGCCCAGGCCGCCGTCCTCCACGCCCGCGTTGTTGGACACGACCGTGAGGTTGCGCACGCCGGACTCGCGGATCGCGGTGATCAGCGTCGACGGGATGCCGCACAGGCCGAAGCCGCCGGAGTGGATCAGCATGCCGTCGCGCAGCAGGCCAGCCAGGGCGGACGCGCCGCTCTCGTGGATCTTGTTGACGGCCATGGCCGGGGGGACTCCTCCGCAGTTTCTGGCGCGCAGGGTGGCATGGGGGGCAAGGGGAAGGAAGCAAGCCAAGGTTGAGGCGCTGCCTCAAACTCCGCCAGGGGCGAGCCGCCCCTGGACCGGCTTTCCGAAGGACGAGCCCCCTGCCCTGCCGTCAGGTCGGGAGGGCGCCGTGCTGGCGGAGGAAGCCGAGCAGGGGGAGCATGGGCAGGCCCAGGATCGCGGTGTGCTCGCCGTCGATGCGGTCCATGAGCTGCAGGCCGGGGCCCTCCAGGCGGTAGGCGCCGACGCTGGACAGGACGGCGTCGCTCTCGGCGTCGAGGTACGTGTCGAGGAAGGCGTCGGAGAAGGGGCGCATCGTCAGGCGGGGGGTCGCGAGGTGGCGCCAGATCTCGGCGCCGTCGCGGTGGACGACCATGGCGGTGTGCAGGGTGTGGGTTTGGCCGCGCAGGTGCTGCAGGTGGGCGCGGGCCTCGGCACGGGTCGTGGGCTTGTCGAACCAGGCGTCGTCGCAGGTGAGGAGCTGGTCGGCGGCGATCACGACCGCGCCAGGGGCGTGGATGCGGCGGGCCTTGTAGGTGGCGAGGAGCATGGCCGTGTCGCCGGGGGGCGTGCCGTCGGCGTGGGCGGCGCGCTTGAGGCTGTCCTCGTCGATACGGGCGGGGCGGGCCTCGACGGAGAGGCCGGCGGCGTGGAGGAGGGCCAGGCGGGTGGCGCTGGCGGAGGCGAGGATCAGGGGCATGGTGGGTCCTCGAAGGAAGGAAGCATGGGCTCTGCCCAAACCCGCAAAGGGTCCGAGGACCCTTTGATCCCTTTCACTTAAGGGATGCGTTCCAAGGGCGCAGCCTTTGGCGGAGTTTGAGGCGGAGCCTCAACCTTGCTTGCTTTACGGTGCAGCGAGCGCCCTGCGCAGGCGGGCGAGGGCGCCGGGGAGGCCGCGGACGTGCAGGACGCGGCCGGTCTCGTCGTAGTCCTCGGAGAGCACGCGGGCGCTTTCGTAGACCTCGCCGAGCAGGTTCTGGCGGCTGTAGGGGAGCACCAGCTCGTCGTCGACCATGCGCTCCTCGAAGTAGGCGATGATGGTCTCGCGCAGGGCGGCGACGTCGTCCGGGGTGTGGGCGGAGAGCATGATCGCGTCGGGATGGGCTTCGCGCAAAGCCGCGCGGGTAGAGTCGTCGAGGCGGTCGGACTTGTTGAGGACCAGGCGGGAGGGGACGGCGTCGGCGCCGATCTCGCGGAGCACGTCGCGGCTAACCTCGAGCTGGGCAGCGTGGGTGGGGTCGGAGCAGTCCACGACGTAGAGCAGGAGCGAGGCCTGCAGCGCCTCGGCCAGCGTGGAGCGGAACGAGGCGACCAGGTCGTGGGGGAGCTGCTTGATGAAGCCCACGGTGTCGGAGACGAGGATGCGCGGGCGGGTCTCCGGCTGCAGCGTGCGGACGGTGGTGTCCAGGGTTGCGAACAGCTTGTCCTGGACGAGGACCTCGCTGCCGGTGAGCGCGCGCATGAGGGAGGACTTGCCGGCGTTGGTGTAGCCGACGAGGGCGACGCGGAGCTGGTCGGTGCGGGCGGCGCGTCGGTTGTCGCCGTCGCGCTGCACGGCGTCGAGCTGCTCGCGCAGCTCGGCCAGGCGGTCGCGGATCTTGCGGCGGTCGAGGTCGAGGTTGCTTTCGCCGGCGCCAGGGCCCTGCTGTCGGCCGCCGCCGCCGCCGGACTCGCGCAGGCGGGGGGCGACGTATTTCAGGCGGGCCATCTCCACCTGGAGCTTGGCCTCGCGGGTGTTGGCGTGGCGGTGGAAGATCTCGACGATGACGCCGGTGCGGTCGAGGACCTCGGCGCCGGACGCGCGCTCCAGGTTGCGGATCTGGCTGGGGGAGAGCTCGTGGTCGACGATCACGAACTCGGGGCGCGGGGGGGCGTCGGCGTCGGGCTCGGGGGCGGGCTTGGGGGTGTCGCGGGCGGTGTCGGGGGTGGTCTCGAAGCGGGCGCGGGCCTTGGACTTGGGGCCGGGGGCCATGGTGGTGATCGCGCCGGTGCCGCCGGTCAGGGCGGCCAGCTCCTCCAGCTTGCCGGCGCCGAGGACGGCGGCCGAGCCGGTGCCGTCGCGGCGCTGCGAGACGGTGCCGACCACCTCGTAGCCGAGGGTTTTCACGAGGCGGCCCAGCTCCTCCAGGCTCGCGGCGTGGGCGGTGTCGTCGGTGTCGGGGGTCTGGATGCCGACGAGGATCGCGCGGGGGGTGGGGGGCCTGTTGTCCATGGCACGGGATATGGCCGTGTGGGGCGGGGAAAGGAAGGCCAGGGCGCCGCCCTGGACCCGCCAGGGCGAGCCGCCCTGGACCGGCGTTCAGGAGGGGCTTCGCTTCGGGGTGGTTTCCAAAGGCCCCGGGCCTTTGGCGGGTTCGGGTAGGGCCCGACCTTGCTTGCTTGACCGCGGGCGGGGGAGTGCCGGACAAGCGGGGGATGCAGCGCATCTTTTCCGGCATCCAGCCGTCCGGCGACCTCCATCTCGGCAACTATCTCGGCGCGGTGCGGCGCTGGGTGGCGCTGCAGGCGGATCACGAGTGTCTGTACTGTCTGGTCGATCTCCATGCGGTCACGGTGTGGCAGGAGCCGGAGGCGCTGCGGCGCCAGGTGCGCGAGGCGGCGGCCACGGTGATCGCGTGCGGCATCGATCCCAGGGCGCACGTGCTGTTCGCGCAGTCGGCGGTGAGCGCGCACGCGCGGCTGGCGTGGGTGTTCAACTGCGTGGCGCGGATCGGCTGGCTGAACCGCATGACGCAGTTCAAGGACAAGGCGGGCAAGGACCGCGAGGCCATGTCGGTCGGGCTGTACGCGTATCCCGTGCTGATGGCGGCGGATATTCACGCGTACCATGCGACGCGGGTGCCGGTGGGGGACGACCAGAGGCAGCACCTGGAGCTGGCGAACGACATCGGGGCGAAGTTCAACCACGACTACGGGGTCGAGTTCTTTCCGGTGATCGAGCCGCTGATCGGGGGGGTGGCGGCGCGGGTGATGAGCCTGCGCGACGGCGCGCGGAAGATGAGCAAGTCCGACCCGTCGGACCAGAGCCGGGTGAACCTGACGGACAGCGCGGAGGAGATCGCGCTCAAGGTTCGGCGGGCGCGGACAGATCCGGACGCGCTGCCGTCGGAGGCTGCGGGGCTGGAGGGGCGGGCGGAGGCGCGCAACCTGGTGGCGATCTTCGCGTCGGTGCAGGGCGTCGGGATCGAGGACGTGCTGCGCGAGTACGGCGGGCAGGGGTTCGGGGTGTTCAAGGGGGCGCTCGCGGACCTGCTGGTGGCGCACCTGGCGCCGATCCGCGAGGAGACCGCGCGGCTGCTGGGGGACGTCGGGCACATCGACGCGGTGCTGCGGGACGGGGCGCAGAGGGCGGCGGCGGTGGCGGACCCGATCGTCGCGGAGGCGGAACGGATCGTCGGGTTTCTGCGGTAAGGAAGGCCGGGCTCTGCCCGGACCCGCAAAGGGCCCGGGGCCCTTTGATCCCTTTACTTAAGTTGTGCGTTCCAAGGGCGCAGCCTTTGGCGGAGTCCAGAGGCAGAGCCTCTGGCCTTGCTTTCTCGTGCGGGAGATTTGGGTTTGAACGCGGTGACGGTGGTGAGCCTGTTCGCGGCGACGTTGTCCACGGTCAGCTTCGTGCCGCAGGCGTGGGCGATCATACGCTCGCGCAGCACGGAGGGCGTCTCGCTGAAGATGTACCTGATCACGGTGGTGGGGTTCGTGGCGTGGCTCACCTACGGGGTGCTGGTGCGGCAGTGGGCGATCGTGGCGCAGAACCTGGTGTGCCTGGGGCTGTCGTCGTTCATCCTGGTGATGAAGCTGCTGCCGCAGGCGAAGAAGGAGGCGGTGGCAGAGGCGCTCACGCCGCCGGGGTTGGGGGACGAGCCGGGCTGAGGGCGGGCCGCCAGTCGCGGCGGAGCAGCTCGAACTGCGTCTCGTTGCTGGCGCCGCCCTTGAAGAAGTCGGCGCGCTCGATCGTGCGCACGGCGGTGAAGCCGAGGGAGGCGAGCAGGGCGCGGGAGGCCTGGTTGCGGGTGTCGACCAGGGCGCGGGCCAGGGTCACGTCGTCCAGGGCGAACACGAGGTCGAGGGTGGCGGCAAGGGCGGCACGGCCGATGCCCTGGCGCCAGTGGGGCGGGAAGACGTGGTACGCGACGGTGGCGAGGCCAGCGGTGACGGTGGCCTGGGTGTAGCCGAGCGGCGCACCGTCGGGTGCACGGCGGATGATCCAGTTGAGCCAGAGCGCGGAGCCGTCGGGGGAGCGGCCGGCGGTCTGGCGGCGGTAGCGGGCCTGCAGGGTGGCGAGGTCGGCGGGCGGGTCGGCGGGGAGGAAGGCGTAGGCTGCGGGGTCGGACAGGCCGGGGAGCATGGCGGGGGCGTGGTCAAGGCGCAGGGGTTCGAGGGAGGTCATGGCGGGGCGGGGTCGGCAAGCCTGGCCGCGAGCCGTGTCATGTCGGGGCGGACCGCGACGAGATCGTCGAGCGTGAAGGGGCATGTGCGCGGTGGGGGATTCGGGGCGCTGCCGGGCGTTGCGCCGGTCCGGTAGAGGGCGTCGGCGTACAGCTCGGCCAAGTCGATCCGCTGGCGCATGGAGGGGCTGAAGGCGTCGCGGGCTTCGGTCAGGAAGCCGGCCAGCTCGCCCTGCCAGTGGGCGGCGGCCTGGCTGTCCGGGGCGGCGTGGAGCTTGAGGAGGTGGATCAGGGCCTGGCGCAGCAGGCTGCGGCAGGCGCGAAGCTCGGACAGGCCCACCTCGGCGACCTCCTCGATCACGTTGGGCCAGTCGATGGCCTCGTTGAGGCGTTCGCCGGCGGCGAGGCGGCGCAGCAGGGCGGCCTGGTGCTCGGCCCAGGCCAGGGCGTCTTGATCGTACAGGCCGTCCGGCATGGTTCCTCCCCCTGCGGGTGCACGTGGATCGTAGCACGACGCCGGCCCCGACGTGCGCCGGTCCAGGGGCGCTGCCCCTGGCGGAGTTCGAGGCAGGGTCTCTCGGCCCTGCTTTCTTTCCTACGACGCCAGGTCCTGCATGACGCGGCGCAGGTCGGACTTGCCTTCGAAGCCGATGCCGGGGAGGTCGGGGAGGGTGACGTGGCCGTCCTCGACGCGGACGGTGTCGGGGAAGCCGCCGTAGGGCTGGAACAGGTCGGGGTAGTTCTCGTTGCCGCCCAGGCCGAGGCCGGCGGCGATGGCGAGCGACATCTGGTGGCCGCCGTGGGGGATGCAGCGGCGCCAGGACCAGCCGGCGTCGGTCAGGGCGGCGAGCGTGCGCTGGTACTCGCACAGGCCGTAGGAGAGGGCGCAGTCGAACTGCAGGAAGTCGCGGTCGGGGCGCATGCCGCCGTGGCGCAGGAGGTTGCGGGCGTCCTGGTGGCTGAACAGGTTCTCGCCGGTGGCCATGGGGGCGGGGTAGAACTCGGCTAGGGCGGCCTGGAGGCGGTAGTCGAGGGGGTCGCCGGCCTCCTCGTACCAGAACAGGGGGTAGTCGCGCAGGGCCTTGGCGTAGCCGATAGCGGTTTCGAGGTCGAAACGGCCGTTGGCGTCGACGGCGAGCCGCGCGTGGGGGCCGATCTCGGCGAGGACGGATTCGATGCGGCGGCGGTCCTCGGCGAGCGGGGCGCCGCCGATCTTCATCTTCACGACGTTGTAGCCGCGGTCGAGGTAGGAGCGCATCTCGGCACGCAGCGCGGTGTCGTCCTTGCCGGGGTGGTAGTAGCCGCCGGCGGCGTAGACGAACACGCGGGGGTTGGGCGTGAGGCCGTGGCGCTCGGCGAGGAGGTGGTGCAGGGGCTTGTTCGCGATCTTCGCGGTGGCGTCCCAGACGGCCATGTCGAGGGTGCCGACGGCGACGGAGCGCTCGCCGTGGCCGCCGGGCTTCTCGTTGCGCATCAGGGTGGACCAGATGCGGTCGGGGTCGAGGTTGGAGCCGTCGTCGTTCAGGAGGGTCGCGGGGTCGGCCTCGCGCAGGCGGGGGGCGAAGCGCTCGCGGATCAGGCCGCCCTGGCCGTAGCGGCCGTTGGAGTTGAAGCCGTAGCCGACCACGGGGCGGCCGTCGCGGATGACGTCGGTGACGACGGCGACCAGGCTCGTCGTCATCCTCGAGAAGTCGATGTAGGCGTTGCGGATCGGGGACGCGATCGGCTGCGTGACCTCGCGGACGTCGGTGATGCGCATGGGGGCGTGCTCCGGGAGGAAGGAAGGCCAGAGGCTCTGCCTCTGGACTCCGCCAAAGGCTCGCCTTTGGAAACCCCTACAAGAGGCTTCCTTTCTCGTCGCGTTTCCAAAGGCGAGCCTTTGGCGGAGTTTGAGGCAGAGCCTCAACCTTGCCTGCTGCCTTACGTCGCCGCGCCGATCTCGTGGAACAGGCGTGCGGGCAGGCTGCCGCCGGTGACGCCGTGCATGGGGCGGTCGTCGTCGTTGCCGATCCAGACGCCGACGACGGTGGCGCCGACCGCGCCGATGAACCAGGCGTCGCGGCTGTCCTGGGTGGTGCCGGTCTTGCCGGCGACGGCGCGGCCGGGGATGGCGGCGGCGCGGCCGGTGCCGCGGGCGACGACGGCGCGCATCATGCGGACCATGTCGGCGGCGTGGTCGGGGTCGACGGCCTGGCGCGGCGGCGCGCGGGGGATGGCGAGGGGGCGGTTGTCGGCGCGGCCGGACTCGACGGCGGCGGGGGTCACGGACAGGCCGCCGTTGAGGAGGGTGGCGTAGGCGGCGGACATCTCCAGGAGGGAGACCTCGCCGGTGCCGAGGGCGAGGGAGGGGGTTTCGGGCAGGCGGTCGGTGACGCCGAGGCGGCGGGCGACCTCGGCGACGGCGGCGGGGCCGCCGTTGCGCATCTCCAGGCGGACGGCGGCGGTGTTGAGGGAGCCGGCGAGGGCGTCCTCCAGGGTGACGTCGCCGCGGTAGGGGAGCTCGAAGTCGGCGGGGGACCAGGTGCCGACGCGCAGGGGGGCGTCGAGGACGGTGTCGTCGGGGTGCTCGCCGTGCTCGAGGGCGGCGAGCCAGACGAAGGGCTTGAAGGCGGAGCCGGGCTGGCGGCGGGCGGTGACGGCGCGGTCGAAGGAGCCGGCGCGGAAGTCGCGGCCGCCGACCAGGGCGCGCACGGCGCCGGATGCTGCGTCCATCACCACGACGGCGCCCTGGGTGGCGCCGGCCTTGGCGCCGGGGCCGTCTAGGAGGGCGGCGAGGCGGGTCTCGGCGAGGGTTTGCAGGCGGGGGTCGAGGGTGGTGCGCAGGGTGGCGTCGGTGCCGGGGGGGACGACGCGCTGGGCCTCGGCTGCGGCCCAGTCGGCGAACCAGCCGGCGGAGGCGGCGTGCGCGGTGCGGCCGATCTGGGCGGCGGCCTCGGCGGCGGCGGCGGCGGACTGGGCCTGGGTGATGGCGTCGGTGGCGACCATGGCGGCGAGGACCTCGCGAGTGCGGGCGAGCGCGGCCTCGGGGTCGGTGCGGGGGTTGAAGCGCGAGGGTGCGCGGGGCAGGCCGGCGAGCATGGCGGACTGCCACAGCGAGAGGTGTCGGGCGGAGGTGGCGAAGTAGAGCTGCGCGGCGGCGTCCACGCCCCAGGCGCCGGAGCCGAGGTAGACGCGGTTGAGCCAGATCTCGAGGATTTCCGCCTTCGTGAAGTGGCGTTCGAGCCAGAGGGTGAGGAGGAGTTCCTGGACCTTGCGGCGGATGGTGCGGGCGTTGGAGAGGAACAGGGTCTTGGCGACCTGCTGCGTCAGGGTGGAGCCGCCCTGGACGACGCGGCGGTGCACGATGTTGACGACGGTGGCGCGGGCCATGCCGACCAGGTCGATGCCGGCGTGGCGCCAGAAGCGGCGGTCCTCGACGGAGACCACGGCGGCGGGGAGCGCCGGGGGGAGCTGGGCGAGGCGCAGGGGCTCGCCGACTAGGTCGCCGAAGCGGGCGATGGTGTGGCCCTGGCGGTCCTGGAGCACGAGGGCGGGGCGGCGGACGGCGTCGAGCGCGGCCTCGGGGCGGGGGAGGTCGCGGGCGAACCACAGGAGTATCACGACGAGGGCGAGGCCGGACCAGATCGCGGCGACCAGGGCCAGGCGGCCGAGGCGCCATGCGAGGCGGCGGCGGGCGGCGGCCTGCGCCCTGGCGCGGGGGGAGGCGGTGTCGCGGGGGCGCTCGGCGGCGGGCGGGGGCGGGGAGGTGCGGGCGGCCATCAGGGGGCGGTGGCGTGGCGCAGGA
>JBPBQS010000051.1:0-15724 GCA_050920955.1 Janthinobacterium lividum
CGGCGACGAGCTGGAGCCGGGTCAGGATCCTGCCCAGCGGGAGGGGGAAGTTCCCGAAGCAGCCGAGCACGGGGGAAATCCGCACGAAGTCGTGGCGCGCGATCGCGGCCTCCCAGGCGGCGACGTCTACAGGGGTGGGCACGGTGTCGTGCAGGCTGCGCTCGACCGCAGTCCACAGCGGCGCGGAGTCGGCGCACTGCAGCAGGGCGGCGGCGAGCAGGATCGCGGTCGCGCGTCGTCCCGGAACGGAGGCGGCGCATCCGGCGATGCCGAGCGCCATCGCCAGGTACATCGCGGGCCAGACGAAGCGCCCGCTGGCGCGGAACGCACCGGCCAGGGAAAGCGCGACCCCCGGCAGCGGCACGTGCAGGATGTGCACGCCGCCGAGGAACACGTCGTCGGACAGCGCGAACAGGGTGCAGGCCAGCAGGACCGCGGACAGGCAGGCGTGGTGCCGGATCGCGGCCTGCGCCTGGCCGGCCAGCGACCGCCGTGCGCACCAGAGCAGCAGCAGCGCCCCGGCGCCCAGACAGCAGTACCCCTCGCCCTGTCCGCCGGTCGCGTCGAGGTGCTCCAGGCCCGTCAGGACGCCCAGGAGGTCCCTGTCCGGGAAGACGGGCGACAGGAGATTGGCCGAGTAGGTGCCGAACCCGGGGGCGCTCAGCGTGCCGGCTGCCGGGAGGTAGCCCGACAGCAGCAGCTGCGCCGCCAGCAGCATGCCGAGCGCGGCGGCCAGGCAGAGGCCGGGCAGCGGGCGGAGCCTGCGGTCCAGCAGGGCCTGGGCGATGGCGGCGGCCACGATCGCGGCGACCATCGCGAACAGGTAGGCATGGGTCCAGAGGGCCAGGGCGCACAGCGGTGCGGCGCCGAGCAGGCGTGGCAGGGCAGGGGTCGCGCGCGCGGCGCCAAGGTAGAAGGCCAGCGCGAGCGTGACCTCGAACTGCGCCATCAGCGTGGTGTGCCCCCAGCGCGCCAGCAGGGCCGGGGCGCACAGGCCGAACGCGGTGGCGGCGATCGCCGAGGCCAGGCTCCTGGCGCCGAGCCGGGCGGCGAGCAGGGTCATGGCGGCGCCGTTGGCCACGAGGCACAGCGCGGTCCACAGGCCGAACGGGTTGGGCGCGAGGCCGGTCAGGCGGAACAGCAGCCGGCCGGCGAGCGCCAGCACCGGGGTGCTGTCGGTGAAGACGATGCTGGTGCCGCCGGGCGGGCCCAGGCGGGCGGCCTGGAACAGCGGCAGGCGCCAGTCGTCGCGCACGAAGAAGTCGTAGCCGCTCAGCGCCGTGGCCATGTCGGCCCAGCTGCTGTCGATCACGCCGTGCGGGTCGCGCCAGAACGGCGCGGTGCCGTCCAGGAAATCCCGGTCGAACAGCAGCAGGCAGCACGCCACGGAGATCGCGGCCGACAGCAGCAGCAGCGCCGGCGTGCCGCGCGGGGCGGCGAGCAGGTCGGCGGCACGCGCGAGGCGGGCGGCCGCGTCGGCCCTGCGGCCGCGGCGCGGGGTGGCAGGAAGCGCCCCCGGCGTGGCAAGGGCCACGCCTGGCGTGGCGAGGGCGTGGCTCACGCAGGCTTTCGCGCGGTCACCATCGCGGTCAGGCCGAACAGCCTGTTGCGGCGGAACATCAGCAGCTCGGCGCGGCAGGCGGCCCACAGTGCGCCGTTGGACAGGCGGCCGCACCGGCGCATCTGGCTGCGCACGCGCTCGCGCCCGGTCAGCGCGGCGCGCAGCCGGCCGAGCAGGCGCGAGCCCGCCGCCAGCGGGAACAGCGCGCCGTACAGGTAGCAGGCGTCCTCGACCACCAGGCCGGAGCGCTCCACCACGCCGCGGATCTGGCCCAGCGTGTAGCGCCGGTGGTGGCCGAGGAACACGTCGTGGCCGCTCCACAGCCAGGAGAAGGCCGGCACGGTGACGATGAAGCGCGTGCCGGCGCCGGCGCCCTGCACGTAGGAGCCCAGCAGCGCCCCGTCGTCGGCCACGTGCTCCAGCACGTCCATCAGGAGCACCAGCTCGGCGTCCGCGCGGGGCGGGTCGCGGCGGAACAGCAGCGGCTTGCCCTCGATCCACTCGTCGCGGTCCGCGGCGTAGCCTGGGTCCACGCAGGTCGCGCCGGCCACGTGGTCGCGGCGCAGGAGCTGGCGGGAGAAGAAGCCGGTGCCCGCCCCCACGTCCAGCACGGAACGGGGGCGCGTGCCGCCCAGGAGCGCGGCCACGGCGTCGGACTTGGCGCGGTAGTACCAGTGCCCGGCCGCGCCGGCACCGAGGAGGCCGTCTTCCCTGAGGTCCATGCCCTGCTCCGTCCCCGGCGCCTCTCGGGCGACAGGGACAGGATGACGGCAGGGGACTTAGGAACGGTTAAGGCAGCCAGGCAGGCAAGGTCGAGGCACCGCCTCGAGCTCCGCCAAGGGCCCGCCCCTGGACGCCCCTGGCGAAGGGCGTCGTCAGAACGCGGCGGCGCCGGCCTCGGCCACGGCGTGGTCATCGGCGCCGCTGCCGCCGCTCACGCCGATCGCGCCCACCACCTTGCCGTCGCGCTTCAGCGGGATGCCGCCGGCGAAGATCATCACCCGGTCGTGGTTGCTGTTCTGGATGCCGTAGAACTGCTGGCCGGGCTGGCTGTTGTCGGCCAGGTCCTTCGTGGCGACGTTGAAGGCGCGCGCGGTGAACGCCTTGTTGATCGAGATGTCGATGGAGCCGATCCAGCCCTCGTCCATGCGCACGTGGCTCACCAGGTTGGCGCCGGCGTCCACCACGGCGATCACCATGGGCTGGCCGATGGTGGCGGCGTGGGCCTCGGCGGCGGCGGTGATGCGTCGGGCGTCGCTCAGCGTGACCATGCGCAGGCTCCTCGTGGTGCGGCGCCGGGTCGGCGCGGCCGGCGGGAACGGTGGCGCAGATCGCGCCGGGCGGCAACGCGGCAGGAGGCCGGCCGTGGAGCGTGCTGGCGGCGGGGCGCGTCGCGGCGCACAATGGCGGGCCTGTGGAGAACACGATGCGACACGTCCTGGCGCGACCGCTCCTGGCCCTGGTCCTCGCGCTGCCGGCCGGCTGCGCGCAGACGGGAGCGTCCATGCGGATGGCGGGCGACCCGGGGGCGGGGCCGAGCCGCTCGCTGCTCGACGCGTACTTCATCGCGCACGGCATGGCGTTCGGCGCGACCTCGGCGCGCGCCAGCCCCGAGGTGCAGGCCGAGCTGGACCGGCTCGACGCGCGCGCGGCCGCCGCGATCGTCTCGTTGCGGCCCGGCGCGTCCGGCCCCCGCGCGCGGCGTGCGGCAGAGGCCGCCGTCGCGGCGCTGACCACCTATGCGGCCGCGCGCGCGGACGGCTCGCCCGCGGCCCAGCCCTGAGCGGCGCGACTCTGGGCGGCGCGACTCTGGGCGGCGCGACCCTGGGCGGCGCGGCGGTTCGGGCGGAGGTCGCCGCCCACGCGGACGGCGCGGCGCTGCTCCGGATCGAGGGCCTGCGCGTCGCCTACGGCGCGGTTTCGGCGGTGGACGGGGTTTCGCTGTCGCTCGGGGCGGGGCGCACGCTGGCGGTGGTGGGCGAGAGCGGCTGCGGCAAGTCGGCGCTCGCGCTGTCGGTGCTGCGCCTGCTGCCGCCGGCGGGGCGGGTCGCCGCGGGGCGCGTGCTGCTCGACGGCGAGGACCTGCTCGCGCTCGCGCCCGCTGCGCTCCGTTCGGTGCGCGGGCGTCGCGTCGCGATGGTGTTCCAGGAGCCGATGACCAGCCTCAACCCCATGCTGCGCGTCGGCGACCAGGTCGCGGAGGCGCTGCTGGCGCATCCGTCCGGCGGCCGCCCACGCGGCCAGGTGCTGCGGGAGCGCGTGGTGGCGGCGCTCGCGGACGTGCGCATCGCCGATCCCGGGCGCTGCGCCGACGCCTACCCGCACCAGCTTTCCGGGGGCATGCGGCAGCGGGCGATGCTGGCGATGGCGCTGGCCGGCGACCCCGCGCTGCTGGTCGCCGACGAGCCGACCACCGCGCTCGACGTCACGGTGCAGGCCTCGATCCTGGCGCTGCTGCGCGCACGGCAGCGTCGCACGGGCATGGCGATCCTGCTGGTCACGCACGACCTCGGTGTGGTCGCGCGCATGGCCGACACCGTGGCCGTGATGTATGCCGGCCGCGTGGTCGAGCACGGGCCGGTGGGCGCGATCTTCGCCGACCCGCAGCACCCGTACACGCTCGGGCTGCTCGCGTGCCAGCCGGGGCTGTCGCGCGGCGGGCGGCTGCCGGCGATCGGCGGCACGGTGCCTGCGCCGGGCGCCATGCCACAGGGCTGCCGGTTCCACCCGCGCTGCGCGTTCGCCGCCGGCGCGTGCCGTGCGGAGGACCCGGCGCTGCGTGCGATGGGGCCGGGGCACGAGGCGGCGTGCCTGCGGGCGCCGGTCGCGTGACGGGAAGGAAGCAAGGCCAGAGGCCCTGCCTCTGGACTCCGCCAAGGGAAGCCCCTTGGATGGCTTACTTAAGTAAAAGGGATCAAAGGGTCCTCGGACCCTTTGCGGGTTTGGGCAGAGCCCATGCTTGCTTGTCTTCCTCATGACCGGGCCCGTGCTGGAGCTGCGCGGCCTGGTGCGCCACTACCCCGGCCGCCGGGCGCATCTGTTCGCCCGCCGCGGCCCGCCGCAGCGTGCCGTGGACGGGGTCTCTCTCACGGTGGCGCGCGGCGAGACGCTGGCGCTGGTGGGGGAGAGCGGCAGCGGCAAGTCCACGCTGGCGCGGCTGGTGCTGCGCCTGGACGCGCCTGACGCGGGCACGATCCGTTTCGAGGGGCGCGACATCACGGCGCTGGGCGGGCGCGCGCTGCGGCAGGTGCGGCGGCGGCTGCAGCTGGTGTTCCAGGACCCGACGGCGTCGCTGAACCCGCGGCGGCGCGTGGGGGACACGGTGGCCGAGCCGCTGCGGGTGCACGGGGTCGGAGGGCGGGGCAGCGCGGGGCGGCAGGCGCGGGCGGCGCGGGTGGCGGAGCTGCTGGCGCTGGTGGGGCTGGGGGCGCACCACGCGCAGCGGTTCCCGCACGCGCTGTCGGGCGGGCAGCGGCAGAGGGTAGGGATCGCGCGCGCGCTGGCGCCCGGGCCGGCGCTGGTGGTGTGCGACGAGCCGGTGGCGGCGCTCGACGTGTCGGTGCAGGCGCAGGTGGTGAACCTGCTGCAGGACCTGCAGGAGGGGTTCGGGCTCTCTTACCTGTTCATCGCGCACGACCTGGCGGTGGTGCGGCACATGGCGGACCGGGTGTGCGTGATGCAGGCGGGGCGGCTCGTGGAGGTCGCGGGGCGCGACGCGCTGTTCGCGGCGCCGCTGCATCCCTACACGCGGGCGCTGCTGGACGCGGCGCCGCGGCCGGACCCGGGGGCGCGGGGGGCGGGGGAGACGGACGCGGAGCCGGCGCTGGAGGCGGCGCCGGCGCAGGGGTGCCGCTACCGGCTGCGCTGCGCGTTCGCGGTGGCGCGCTGTGCGGCGGAGGACCCGGCGCTGCGCACGCTGGCGCCGGGGCACGAGGTCGCGTGCCACCGCGCGGAGGAGCTGCCGGCGTGGGCCGCGCCGGAGCCTGTGGCGGTGTCGGCGGCGGCGGCGCGGCGGATGGCGCTGCTGGGGGGCGGCAAGGAAGGTTGAGGCTCCGCCTCAAACTCCGCCAAAGGCTCACCTTTGGAAACGCGACTCAGGGGGAAGTCCAGGTGCCGCCGGCCCGGGTCGGGGTTTCCAGAGGCGAGCCTTTGGCCTTGCCTGCTCAGCGGGCGCCGGCGGACTGCAGCCGCCACGGGCCGTTGCGCGACAGGACGGTGCGCGACAGGGGTGCGAGGTCGATGCGCAGGCCGCAGCCGGGCGGGGCGCCGAGGGCGTGCACGATCGCGGCGCGCACCACGGCGGCGTGGGTGACGACCACGAAGCGGCCGTCGCCGAGCCCGTCCATCCAGGCGCCGACCCGGGCCAGCACGGCGCGCGCGCTCTCGCCGCCAGGAGGGGCTGCGTCGGGGTCGCGCAGCCAGGCTGACAGGGCGTCGGGGTCCTCGGCGGCGATCGCGGCGGCCTCGCGGCCGGCCCAGGCGCCGGCGTCGGCGTCGCGCAGGGCGGGCTCGGGAGCGGCGTCCAGGCCCAGCGCGGCGGCGGTGTCGCGCGCGCAGGCGGCGGGGCTGCACCAGGCGCGGTCGGGGGAGGCGCCGTCGCGGGAGGAGGCGTGTCGCAGGCCGGCAGGGTCGGGCGTGTCGGCGGGCAGGGCGAAGCGCGCCTCGCGCATCGCGGTGGTCAGGGCATGGGCGATCCAGGTGGTGTGCGTGGCCATGGCGGCTCCGGCGTCGCGGCACGCAGGGGAGCACGGGCGGCGACGGGCGGGAAAGGGCCTGCCGCCGTGGCGTTGTGGCATCGGCGCCGTCACATGTGGCCCATTTGCAACGTGTTCCGGCCAACCTGCGCGAGGGGTTTGCGGGAGGCGCAACCGTTGCGCGAGGGGACCGACATCGCGGCCTTCGAACACGCAGGGAACGGGGCACGGATTGCTTGTGGGACTGAGCTTCGGGTGATAGGCGATTGAATCTATGCTGATCCCGACCGGGCTTCCCGGGGAGAAAGTTCAGCGCGAAGGGAGGTTTCCTTGTTCCGACGACGCAAGCCTGACGAGACCGAGGCGCTTCAGCCCGGATCCGAAGAGGCAGCGCCCGCGCCGGCCCTGTTCGAGCCCGCGCCGTCCGCCGCACAGACGTCCGCCCCGCCGCGTCCGCTCGACACCGGCCTCGGCGTGCCCCCGTTCCGTCCCGCATTCCCCGCCCCGCCGAAGGAGGCCCCGATCATGGCCCGTCCGCCCATGCCGAACGCGCCGTCCCCGATGCCCTCCGGCCCGCTGCCGGGCGGGCCGATGCCCGGCGGCCGCCCCGGCCAGCCGCCCCGCCCGCAGGCGGCCGAGCGCCGCACCCTCGTGGTCGGGCGCGGCATCTCCGTGCAGGGCGTCGTGCAGGACGCCGAGCGCCTGGTCGTCGAGGGCACGGTCGAGGCCACGATGATCCACGCCGCCGAGCTGTCGATCGCCCAGGGCGGCGTGTTCCGCGGCGAGGTCGAGGTCGAGGAGGCCGAGGTCGCCGGCACCATCGACGGCACGCTGACCGCGCGCGGCAACCTGGTCGTGCGCGCCACGGGCAAGGTGCTGGGCACGGCGCGCTGCCGCCGGCTCCAGGTCGAGGACGGCGGCGCCATCACCGGGCGGATCGAGATGATCGGCGAGGGGTATGAGAACACGCAGCGCGCCGCTGAGGCGACGCGGGTGGAGATGCCGGCAGAGCCGGTGGCCTGAGGACAGCGAGAAAGCAAGGTTGAGGCTCTGCCTCAAACTCCGCCAAGGGCAGGGCCCTTGGATCGCCTTCTCTTAAGGAGAGGTTTCCAAAGGCTCAGCCTTTGGCGGAGTCCGGAGGCAGGGCCTCTGGCCTTGCTTCCTGCGACAGCCCTCCCGGGAACCGCCGCAGGAGGTGCAGCATGATCGCCATCGCGGGCAGCGCGGTCAGCACCGCGGCGGCGTAGAACGGCACCCAGCCCAGCCAGCCCGCCAGGAACCCCGACAGCCCGCCCAGCGTGCGCACGCCGACCACCGCCAGCGAGGACAGCAGGGCGTACTGCGTCGCCGTGTAGGCCACGGCGCACAGGCCGGACAGGTAGGCGATGAAGGCGGCGTCGGCCATGGCCTCGGCGAAGCCCTCCACCAGGACCTTGGCGTAGAGCACGCGCACGTCGCCGTGCGAGGCGGCGACGGCGAGGTAGAGCAGCAGCGTCGCCATCTGCGCGAAGCCGGTCAGCACCAGGGCGCGGCCGGTGCCGATGCGCGCCACCAGCAGCCCGCCGGCGGCCGAGCCCGCGAGGCTCGCGGTGAGAGAGGGCAGAAACAGGGCGCGCGCGACCTGGCCGCGGTCGAAGCCCATGTCGTGGTAGAACGGGATCGCCATGGGGCCGGCGAGCGCCTCGCCGAGCTTGAACAGCAGCACGAAGGCGAGGATCTCCGCGGCGCCCGGGCGGGACATGAACTCGCGCAGCGGCGTCACCACGGCGTCGCGCAGGCGGCCGGCGGCGTCGGTGGCGCGGGCCGCGATCGCGGCGCGGGGTTCGGGGGCGAGGAGCGTCGCGGCGAGGCCGAGCGTGGACAGCGCGGCCATGCACGACAGCGCGCCGTGCCAGCCGAGCGGGCCGGCCAGGCCGAGCGCGCCGGCGCCGGAGACCAGCAGGGCGATGCGGTAGCCCCAGACGTAGGCGGCCATCGCGGCGCCCTGGGCGTTCTGCGGGAAGGTCTCGATGCGCCAGGCGTCGACGACGATGTCCTGGCTCGCGGACAGGAACGCCACGGCGACGGCGACGGCAACCAGCGCGGGGGCGTCGGAAGGGTCGGACCAGGCGAGGGCCAGGAGCGCCAGGGCGAGGGCGGCCTGGATCGCGGCCAGCCAGCCGCGGCGCCGGCCGAGGCGGCGCAGGCCGGGGGGCGGGCGAAGCTGGTCGAGCAGCGGCGCCCACAGGAACTTCAGGGTGTAGGAGAGGCCGATCCAGGCGGTCAGGCCGATCGCGGCCAGCGAGACGCCGTGCTCGCTGAGCCACTGGCGGAGCGTCAGGCCGGTGAGCGGGAGGGGGAGGCCGCTGGCGAAGCCGAAGGCCAGCATCAGCAGGAGGCGGCGGTCCCTCAGCAAGGAAGCAAGGCCGGGCTCTGCCCGGACCCGCAAAGGGCCCGGGGCCCTTTGATCCCTCTACCTAAGTAGAGCCATCTAAGGGGCTTCCCTTGGCGGAGTCCAGAGGCAGAGCCTCTGGCCTTGCCTTGCCTCACGCCGCCTGGCTGTCCGACTTCTTCTCGTTGCGCTTGCGCTCCGACGGGTCGAGGTAGCGCTTGCGCAGGCGCACGGCGGTGGGCGTGACCTCGACCAGCTCGTCGTCCTCGATGTAGGCGATCGCCTGCTCCAGGCTCATGCGGCGCGGCGGGATCAGCAGCATCGCCTCGTCCTTGCCGGAGGCGCGGACGTTGGTGAGCTTCTTCTCCTTGATCGGGTTCACGTCGAGGTCGCTCTCGCGCGAATGCTCGCCCAGGATCAGGCCCACGTACACCTTGTCGCCGGGATCGACGAAGAGGGTGCCGCGCTCCTGGAGATACCACAGGGCGTACTGCACGGCCTCGCCCGGCTCGGAGGAGATGAGCGAGCCGTTGCGGCGGCCCTCCATCGGCCCGACCCAGGGGGCGTAGCCGTCGAAGATGCGGTTCATGATGCCGGTGCCGCGGGTGTCGGTGAGGAACTCGCCGTGGTAGCCGATCAGGCCGCGCGCGGGGATGCGGAAGGTCAGGCGGACCTTGCCGCCGCCGGACGGGCGCATGTCCTGCATGACGCCCTTGCGGCGGCTCATCTTCTCGACGACGACGCCGGAGTAGGGCTCGTCCACGTCGACGAGGACCTCCTCCATCGGCTCCTCGCGCTCGCCGGTCTCCTCGTTCTTGCGCGTCAGCACGCGGGGGCGGCCGATGGTCAGCTCGAAGCCCTCGCGGCGCATGGTCTCGATCAGCACGCCGAGCTGGAGCTCGCCGCGGCCGGCGACCTCGAACGCCTCGCTCTCCTGGCTCTCGGTGATCTTGATGGCGACGTTGCCCTCGACCTCGCGGAACAGGCGGTCGCGGATCTGGCGCGACGTCACCTTCTTGCCCTCGCGGCCGCCGAGCGGGCCGTCGTTGACGCGGAACGTCATCGACAGCGTCGGCGGGTCGACCGGGATGGCGTGCAGCGGCGCGGTCATCTCCGGCGCGCCGATGGTGTCCGGGATGGTGCTGTCGGTGAGCCCGGCGACGGCCACGATGTCGCCGGCCTCGACCTCCTCGACGGTGACGCGCTCGAGGCCGCGGAAGCTCATCAGCTTGGTCAGGCGCCCGGTCTCGACCACGGTGCCGTCCTGGCGCATGACCTTGACGGGCATGTTCAGCTTGGCGCGGCCCTGCTCGACGCGGCCGGTGAGCACGCGGCCGAGGAAGTTGTCGTAGTCGAGGATGGAGGCGACCATCGCGAACGGCGCCTCCTTGTCCAGGCGCGTCGGCGGCACGTGGCTCATCACCAGGTCGAACATCGGCGAGAGGTCCTTGCGCGGCCCCTCCAGCGTCGTGTCGGCCCAGCCGTTGCGGCCCGACGCGTAGAGCATCGGGAAGTCGAGCTGCTCGTCGCTCGCGCCGAGGGCGGCGAACAGGTCGAACATCTCGGTGTGCACCTCGTCGGGGCGCGCGTCCTGGCGGTCGACCTTGTTGACGACGACGATCGGCTTGATGCCGCGCGCGAGCGCCTTGGTCAGCACGAACTTGGTCTGCGGCAGCGCGCCCTCGGCGGCGTCGACGAGGACGATCACGCCGTCCACCATGTTGAGGATGCGCTCGACCTCGCCGCCGAAGTCGGCGTGGCCCGGGGTGTCGATGATGTTGATGCGGCTGTCGCGCCAGACGACGCTGGTGCACTTCGCGAGGATGGTGATGCCGCGCTCGCGCTCGAGGTCGTTGCGGTCCATCGCCCGCTCCTGCACCTGCTGGTGCTCGCGGAACGAGCCGGACTGGCGGAGGAGCTGGTCGACGAGCGTGGTCTTGCCATGATCGACGTGCGCGATGATGGCGATGTTGCGGATGTCCATGCGGCTGCCTGCGTCTGGCGCCGTGGATGCGGCGCGGTGTTTCGCGTGTTCGTGCCCCGTCCGGTTCGCGAAGGGGGCCACGCCGGAGTATGGCGACGCTGTCCCGCGGTGGCTCGGGGCGGCTGCGCCGGGCCGGCCGCCAGGCAGAGCCCATGGGCCCGGCCACGGCGCGCGGGGTGCGGCGCGTGTCGTGTTGCGGCGCACACATAGGGCGGCACGGCGCCGAGTGCGAGGGAAAACCGCAGCGGGCCGGGCAGGCGGGCAACTCACGCCCCGGCAAGGCCGGGCCGCGCGGGGCGGTCCGGCGGGGCGGCTAGCGGGGGTTGGCCATCGGGACGTGCACCGGCGAGCCCTGCATCGGTCCGGGTGGCATCGCGCCGTTCAGGGCGACGGCGATCCCGGCCCGCGCCGTGGCGACGTCGCCGCGGCCGAGCGCCTGCAGCGCCGCGCGGATGTGCAGCACCCGGGGGTCCTGGTTCGGCTGGCCGCTGGCGCCGATCTCCGTGCTGCGGTCGAGCATGCGGGTCTCGGCCATCTCCAGCGCCTGCTGCGCCGCCCCGGTGCGATGCTCCGCCAGCGCTTGGTCAGCGGCACGCAGCAGGGTGGCGGGTCCGGCGTTGTCCGGGGCGTCGGGCTGCGGCAGGTGCGGCGCGATGCCGCCGGCCGTGTCGGCGTGGTCGATGTTGCTGGCCCGGTTCGAGGCGGGGCCGGACATCCCGGTGGCCGTCTCGCGCCCCGCAGTCTGGGCGAGGGCGGCAGGGCCGGCGAGCGCGAGCGTCGCGGCAGCCAGGAAGGCGGGGAGGGTGCGCATCTCGGGTGTCCTTCGCGACGTGACAGTGGCGAGGCCGGAACGAGGCAGAGGCGGGCGAGGTTGCGTTCCGGCCCCGGCCGGGTCAGTGCGCCGGGGTGCCGGACGTGGAGCCGCCGGCCCTGGCGGTGCCGCCGGAGCCGGAAGGCTGGGTGTTGGTGGAGATGCCGGAGCCGACGCCGCCGGGCGAGACCGGGTCGGTGTGCATCCCGCCAGTGCCGCCGCTGCCGCCGCCCACGCTGCCGGAGGTGCTGGCGCTGCCGGCGCCCTGTTGGCCGGGCTTGCCGCCGACCGCGGTGGCGCTTGTGCTGCTCTGCGCGAGGGCAGGGGCGGAGGCGCCGAGGGCGAGCAGGACGACGAGGGTGAGGGGGCGCATGGCGAGACTCCGCGTCGGTGTGTGACGCGGATCCTACTCCGCGGGGGCACCGGGGTTGCGGAGGGGGCGATCACGATGCCGGCGAAGGCAAGGTTGAGGCTCCGCCTCAAACTCCGCCAAAGGCTGCGCCCTTGGAACGCGCCCCTTAAGGAAGGCCAGTCCAGGGCGGCTCGCCCTGGCGGGTTCGGGCAGAGCCCGACCTTGCTTCCTACAGCCCGGCCAGCGCCCGCAGGCCTTCCGGCGGCCGCGCGCCGTACTGCGCGATCACCGCGGCCGCCGCGACGCTGCCGACCCGGCCGGCGTCCGCGAGGCCGTGCCCCGCCGCCAGCGCGGCCAGCACGCCGGCCGCGTAGGCGTCGCCCGCGCCGGTGGTGTCGAGCACCTGCGCGGGCGCCGCCTCCACCGTCACGGCCTCCGCGCCGCGGAACAGCATGCTGCCGGCCTCGCCGCGGGTGAGGGCGGCCAGGGCGACCTCGCCGCGGGCCTGGGCGGCGGCGTCCTCGAAGCGGTCGCAGCGGTAGAGCGAGCAGATCTCGGCCTCGTTGGCGAACAGGATGTCGACCTCGCCGCGCACCAGCGCGCGGAAGGCGTCGCGGTGGCGGTCCACGCAGAAGGCGTCGGAGAGGGAGAGCGCGACCTGGCGGCCGGCACGGTGGGCGGCGGCGGCGGCACGGCGGAAGGCGGCCTGCGCGGCGGGGGGGTCGAACAGGTAGCCCTCGAGGTAGGTCACGGCCGAGTCGGCGACCAGGGACTCGTCGATGTCGGCGTCGGCCAGCGCGACGGAGGCGCCGAGGAAGGTGTTCATGGTGCGCTGGCCGTCCGGCGTGACGAGGACGACGCAGCGCGCGGTGGGGGCGCCGCCGTGCAGCGGGGCGTTGGCGAAGTGCACGCCAGAGGCGGCGATGTCGCGCTCGAACGCCTGCCCGAGCGCGTCGTCGGCGACCTTGCCGGCGTAGGCCACGCGCGCGCCCAGGGCGGCGGCGACCGTGCAGGTGTTGGCGGCCGAGCCGCCGCCGAACTGGCGTGCGCCGGGCAGGGCGTCGGTGAGCGCGGTGGCGGCGGCGGCGTCGATCAGGGCCATGGCGCCGGGGCGCATGTCGTGGCGCGACAGGAAGTCCGGCTGCACGGCGGCGATCACGTCCACGATGGCGTTGCCGATGCCGAGAAGGTCGAAGCGTGCCGGCTGCATGAGCGGTCCCCCAGGATGGCCGCGCGCGCTGGCGGCGGGGGTCCGTAGCACCCGGGAGGCCGGGGAAGGAAGGCCGGGCTCTCCCTCCGCTGCCCATTCCAGTGGCCCGACCGGGCCATCGGAACCTCTGGCCAGCCTCGTCCTGGACCGGCCTTGCCTAGGGGATGCGTTCCAAGGGCGCAGCCTTTGGCGGAGTTTGAGGCGGAGCCTCGACCTTGCTTCCTTGCCCGTATCCCAGGCGCGCGAGCAGTGCCGGCACCGCGGCGGCGGCGGCGGGGCGGCCGTAGAGGAAGCCCTGGAGCTGGTCGCAGCGCGCGGCGCGCAGGATCGCGACCTGCTCGGGGGTCTCCACGCCCTCGGCGGCGACCTTCATGCCGAGGCTGGCGCCGAGCCCGATGGCGGCGCGCACGATGGTGAGGCTGTCGGCGTTGCGGGCGACGTCGCGCACGAAGGACTGGTCGATCTTGATCTTGTCGAACGGGAAGGAGCGGAGGTAGCTCAGCGAGGAGTAGCCGGTGCCGAAGTCGTCCATGGCGATGCGCACGCCGGCGGCGCGGAGCTGGTGCAGGGTTGCGAGCACGGTCTCGCTCTCGCGCAGCAGCACGCTCTCGGTGATCTCCAGCTCCAGCCGGCCCGGGGCGAGGCCGGAGTGCCGCAGCGCCTCGGCGACGACGCCGGCCAGGTGGCGGGTGCGGAACTGCGCGGGCGAGACGTTGACGGCGACGCTGACCTCGGGCGGCCAGGCCGCCGCCTCGCGGCAGGCGCGGTGCAGCACCCACTCGCCGATCGCGACGATGGAGCCGACCTCCTCGGCGATGGGGATGAAGTCGCCGGGCGGCACCAGGCCGTGCGTGGGGTGATGCCAGCGCAGCAGCGCCTCGAAGCCGCTGACGCGCCCGGTCGCGAGGTCGACCAGCGGCTGGTAGTGGACCTCGAACTGCTCCTCCTCGACGGCGCGGCGCAGGTCCAGCTCCAGGCGGCGGCGGGCCTGCAGCTGGATGTCCATGGAGGGCTCGAAGAAGCGCGCGGTGCTGCGGCCCTCCGCCTTCGCGCGGTAGAGCGCCATGTCGGCGTTCTTGAGCAGCGCGGAGGCGTCGTGCCCGTCGGCCGGCGCCACCGCGATGCCGACGCTGGCGCCGATCGAGATGCGGGCGCTGTCGAGCGTGAACGGCTCGGCCAGGGCCGCGACGATGCGCTGCGCCAGGCGGCCGGCCTCGGCGGCAGCCTCCTCCGTGGCCCCGGCGCCGGGCAGGTCGCGCTGCACCACGGCGAACTCGTCGCCGCCGAGGCGGGCCACGGTGTCGGCCTCGCCCACGCAGGTCAGCAGGCGCTGCGCCACCTGCTGCAGCAGGCGGTCGCCGGCGGGGTGGCCCATCGCGTCGTTGACCGACTTGAAGTGGTCGAGGTCGAGATGCATCACCGCGAACGGGCGCGGGGCGCCGCCGTCGCCGGGTGCCGCGTCGTCGCCGCCGGGGGTTGCGGGCGGGCGGGCGCCGGCGAGCGCCTGCTGTACCCGCTCGCCGAACAGGATGCGGTTGGGCAGGCTGGTCAGGGCGTCGTGGCGCGCCATGAACATGATCTGCGCCTCGGCCCGCCTGCGGTCGGTGATGTCCTCGAAGGTCGACACCCAGCCGCCGTCCGCGGTCGGCTGGTGGGAGACGGATATGACGCGGCCGTCGCGCAGCTTGTGGCACATCGTGGCCTCGTGCCGCTGCGCCACGAAGCGCGTCCATTCCGCGAACAGGTCGTCGAGGTCGCGCGTGTGGTTGCCGGCCGCGATGTTGAGCGCGATCATCTCGCGCAGCGACAGGCCGGACACCACCGCGTCCGCGGGCAGGCGGAACATCTCGCGGTAGCGCGTGTTGGCCACCTGCAGCCGGCCGTGGCGGTCGTACTGGCACAGGCCCTGCGACATGTTGCTCAGCGCCGCGTCGAGCTGGAGGTTGATCCGCTCCAGGTCCGCCGCCCGCGCGCGCAGCTCGGTGATGTCGCTGTAGATCTCGACGAAGCCGCCGGCGCGCGTGCGGCTCCGGCTCACGCGCAGCCAGCGGCCGTCGGCGAGGCGCCACTCGCCGGTGTAGGCGTCGGGCGTGGCGGCCAGGTCGGCGCCGGCCGGGTCGGGGCGCGGCACGGGCGCGGCGGGGCCGGGTGCGGCGGGGTCGGGTGCGAGGTCGGGCGCGAGGTCGGGGCCGACCAGGCTGGCGAACGGCGCGCCCGCGCGCAGCAGGGCGCCGGCGTGGGGGAAGAACTCCGCCGCCTGGGTGTTGGCGAGCACGATGCGGCCGTGTCGGTCCACCAGCACCACGCCCTCGCTGGTGCTCTCCACCGCGTCCACCAGCAGCGACTGCGCCGAGCGCCGCTGCGTGACCTCGGACTCCATCATCGCGCGGATGTTGTCGCGCATTACCGCCATGGCCGAGAGCAGGCCGCCCAGCTCGTCCCCGCGGCCCTGCGGGATCGCGGTCTCCAGCTCGCCGTCGGCGATGCGCGCGGCGGCGGCGGCGGCGTCGCGCACCGGGCCCACGATGCGCCGCGTCAGCAGCCAGGTCAGCAGCCCGGACAGCGCCACCGCGGCCAGCACCGCCAGCGCGTCCAGCCAGAGGCTGGCGTCGATCGTGCGCAGCGCCTTCTGCCGGTAGAGGAACCCGTCGCCGGCGGTGACCTCCACCAGCGTCTCGATGTGGCCCTCCACGTCCTGCACGCAGCGGTCGAGCGCCTGCCAGTCCATCTCGCCCGCAAGC
>JBPBQS010000105.1:0-15707 GCA_050920955.1 Janthinobacterium lividum
CCCTGGGCGCAGCCCATCCGTCACGCCGGCAGCACCCCCTGCACCCCGTATCCCCGGAACGCCTCCACCGCCTCCGCCACCTCCGCCTCGTCGAGCAGCACCGGCCCCAGCGGCAGGCTGTGCCAGTACTGCGCCGCCAGCGTCTCCAGCTCCACCGCCAGCCACAGCGCCCGCTCCAGGCTCGGCCCGCACACGATCGTCCCGTGGTTCGCCAGCAGGCACGCGCTCCGCCCCTCCAGCGCCGCTACCGCATGCGCCGACAGCGCCGCCGACCCGAACAGCGCATACGGCGCGCACCGCACGTCCCCACCCCCGAATGTCGCGATCATGTAATGACACGCCGGGATCCCCCGCCGCGCGATCGACAGCGCCGTCGCGAACGTCGGGTGGCAGTGCACCACCGCCGCCATCTCCGGCCTCGCGCGCAGGATATCCAGGTGGAACCGCCACTCCGTCGACGGCCGCAGCGGCCCCGACCAGGCCCCGCCCCCCTCGATCGGCATCGCCGCCACGTCCCCCGCCCGCAGCCGCTCCGGCGCCACCCCCGACGGCGACACCAGCACCGTCCCGCCCCGCCGCAGGCTGACGTTGCCCGACGTCCCCCGGTTCAGCCCCGCCGCCGCCAGCGCCCGGCACGCCTCGACCACCGCCTCCCGATCCGCCGCCTCCGTCACGCCCACCTCCCCAGAAAGCAAGCATGGGCTCTGCCCAAACCCGCAAAGGGTCCGAGGACCCTTTGATCCCATTTACTTAAGTAATGCGTTCCAAGGGCGCAGCCTTTGGCGGAGTTTGAGGCAGCGCCTCAACCTTGCTTGCCTTCGAACCCGCAGACGTGCACCGCCCCCCCCGGCAGCTCCCCCACCAGGTCGAGCAGATGCCGGTGGTGCGTCAGCACGATCACCTGCGTCCCCTCGCTGAGCGGCAGCAGCGCCTGCATCGCCGCCACTGCCCGCCGGTCGTCGAAACTCTGCAGCACGTCGTCCACCAGGAACGGCGGTGACGGCCCGGCCGCGACCTCCGCCTCGATCGCCGCCAGCCGCAGCGCCAGGAACAGCTGGTCGCGCGTGCCCTCCGACAGCTCCTCGACCTCGCGCGCCTCCTCGGGAAACCCGTCCTCCACGGCCACGAGCCGCGCCGCCCGCTTCTCCTCCGCCGGCGCCACCCGCAGTGCGGGATACCGCCCGCCCGTCACCGCCGCGAACACCGCCCCGATCCGCGCGGCCAGTGCGTTGTCGCCCCCCGCCTCCACCGCGCGCAGCCCCTCGCGCAGCAGCAGCGCCGCCGCGTGCTGCACCAGCGCCTCGTCCAGCGAACGCCCCAGCAGCGCCACCGCCGACGCCTGCTGCGCTGCCGCCCGCGACGCGCCGTCCTCTGCCAGCACCCGCTCCAGCGCGTCCGCGCGCTGCTGGTGCTCCGCCGCCGTCCGGCTCTGCGCCGCGATCGCCAACGCCTGCCGCGCCGCCGCCGCCTCCAGCGCCACCGCCAGCTCGTCCGGCCCCACCGCCTCCGCCTCGCGCCGCAGCACGTCGGGCGCCTGCCCTGCCCCCACATCCAGCAGCCGCGCTTCCGCCTCCGCCAGCCCCGCCTCGTGCCGCCGCCGCTCCCCCGCCAGCCTCAACAGCGCCTCCGCCGCCTCCACCGTATCAGCCCCGGCCATCGCCACCGCCCGCCCCAGCGCCCCGTGCGCCGCCACGAGCGCATCCTCCGCCGCCCGATGCTCCTCGAGCGCCTGGTCACGCACCTGCCGCAGCCGCCCCTGCTCCGCCTGCAGCTTGCGCGCCTCCGCCAGCCCCGCCGCCAGACGCTCCGCCGCCTCCACCGGCAGCAGCGCGCCCAGCCCCGGCGCCCCCAGCCGCGACAGCGCCACCGCCCGGTCCGCGAACGCGGCGCAACGCCGCTCCATCCCCGCCACCCGCTCGCGCCGCTCCTCCGCGGCCCCCAGCGTCTCGCGCAGCGCCCGGAACAGCTCGAGCACCGCCGCGAACGCCGCCGGCGCCTCGCCCGCCGGCCGCCCCAGCGCCGTCAGACAGCCGCCCCACTCCGCCTCCCACGCCGCGAGCCGCTCCCGCTCGCCCGCCAGCCGCGCCGCGTCCTGCGCGATGCGCCGCGTCACCTCGTCCAGCCGCCCGCCCAGCCCGGCCCGACGCGCCGCCGCCTCGCGCGCCGCCACCACCCCTTGCTCCGCCTCCGCCAGCAGCGCCGCCAGCCCGCCCGCCGGCACGTCCCGCCCCAGCAGCCCCGCCATCCGCCCCGCCCACCCCGCATGCAGCGCCCGCAGCGCCGCCTCCGCTGCCTCGGCCTCCTCCGAGGCCGCCGCCGCCGCCAGCGCCGCCTCGCGCAGCCGCAGCACCTCGCGCACGTCCGACGCCCCCGCCCCCTCTCCGAGCCGCAGCGGCGCCACCGCCTCGCGCCACCCCGCCCGCGCCGCCTCCGCCCGCGCCCTCTGCCCCTCGGCCGCCTCGTCCGCGCGCCCCACCGCCTGCTCCGCCTGCCCGAGCCTCAGCCGCGCCTGCAGCAGCCGGTCCAGCCGCGCCGCCTCCTGCACCCTGCGATCCGCCAGCCGGTCCGCCCCCTGCACGGCGCGCACGTACGCCACCGGCAGCGACGCCTCCCCTGCCCAAGCCCGCGCCGCCTCGCCCGCCCCCGTGGCGTCCGGGTCGAACGCGATCCGCGCCACCAGGTCCCAGCCCCGGTCGCGATGCCCCCGCGCCGCCGCGAGCGCCTCCGCCTCCACCGGCGCCTCGCCGGCCACCAGCCCGTCGATCTCCGCGCCCGCCGCGTCCCTGGCCTCGCGCGCCCCCGCCGCCTCGCGCAGCGCCAGGTCCAGCGCCCGCCCGCCATCCAGCACCTGCTGGTGACGCCGGTCGTACTCCGACGGCAGCTCCGGCCCGAGCGCCCCCAGCGCCGCCGCCCCGTCCGCCTCCCCCCACCCCGGCACCAGCGCCAGCGCGACCTTCGCCTCCAGCCGACGCGACACAGCCGCGCCTGACGCCGCCGCCAGCCCGCGCGCCGGATCGCCGCCCTCGCGCACCTCGCGCACCAGCGCCTCCACCGCCCCCTGCTCACGCTCCTGCGGCAGCGCCGCCAGCTCGCCGGCCAGCGCATCGCGCTCCGCCGCCAGCGCCGCCAACGCCTCCGGCAGCTCCGCCAGCCGCGCCGCCATCCCCGCGTGCCGGTCCAGCAGCGCCTGCGCCTGCGCCAGCAGCGGCCGCGCCGGCAGCACCAGCCCCTCCCGCGCCACTCCCAGATCGCCCCGCAACGCCGCCGCCTGCCGCTCCGCCGCCGCCAGCTCCCCCGCCACCCCCGGCAGGTCGCCCTCGATCTGCCGCACCGTCGCCGCCTCGCGCAGCAGCGCCTCGATCGCCTCCGCCTGCTCCAGCAGCCCCGCATCCGGCGCGATCCGCGCCAGCTCCTCCGCATGGCGCTGCAGCGGCGCCGCCCGCGCCCGCACCAGCTCCTCCGACCGCAGCACCGCCTCGCGCGCCGCCGCCAGCGCATCCCCCAGCGCCTCCGCCAGCACCGGCGCATCCCCGTGCGCCGCAAGCCACTCCTCTGCCTGTTCGCGCTGCCGCAGCAGCGGCCGCGTCGCCCGTATCCGCTCCAGCTGGCTCAGCGCCGCCCCCAGCGCCGACACCTCCGCCTCCGCCCGCCCGAGCGCGTCGGCCGCCTCCGCCACCCCGCGCTGCCGCTCCTCCCAGTCCTGCGTCGTCAGCGTCTCCGCCCGCCCGCTCCTGCGCGCCTCCGCCAGCGCGTCCAACCCCCGGTAGAACGGCCGCCCCACCGACTTGCGCTCCGGCGCCAGCAGATCGCGCGCCTCGCCGAACCCGCGCTCCAGCTCCCGCGCCCGCCGCAAACCCGACCCCGCCGACAGCAGCGCCTCCGCGAGATCCCCCCCGGTCTCCAGCAGCTCCCGCCCTCCCGCGCGCAGCCGCTCCGTATCCAGCGAGAACAGCTGCTGCAGCCTTCGCAGATCCGTGCCCCCCAGCAGCCCCGCCAGCAGCGCCGTCCCGTCCCGCCCCTCGCCGTCGAGCAGCGTGCCGCCATGCCCCTTGCGCCGCACCAGCCGCACCGTCCCGCCCGCCGCGTCGCGCAGCTCCGCCGTCAGCCGCATCCCCGGATACCCGAAGCGGAATCCCATCCTCGACTGCCCGCCGATGCCGTACAGCAGGTCCGCGAACGCCTGCCGCAGCACCGACTTGCCCGCCCCGTTCGGCGCCACCAGCAGGTTCAGCCGCCCCGGCCGCGGATCGAGCCGCACCGCCTCGCGCTCGAAGTTCCCGTACCGCTCCAGCACCAGCGACTCGAGCCGCACTCAGCCCTCCCCCTCTGCCAGCCGCGCCATCAGCAGCTCGCGCGCCCTCTGCATCAGCTCCTCCGGCACCTCGCCCGCCGCCAGCCGCACCGCCGGGTGCGCCTCCCCCAGTGCCTCGCCGACCCCGCCCGCCCGCCCCAGCATCCTCTCCGCGTACGCCTGCAGCGGCCCCGCCAGCGCCGCGGCATCCATCCCCTCGATCGAGCGCACCAGCGCCCCGAACGCGTCCGTCCGACCCCGCATCGCCGAGCGGTCCTGCCGCGGCGCCGTCGCCACCTGCACCCCCTCCAGCCACGCCTCCTCGCCCGCCGCCGCCAGCAGCTCGCTCCGCACCAGCTCGCGCACCTCCCCCGACGCCCCCGCCAGCGCCGCATGCGCCGCACTCGCCCCCGTCAGCACCACCCGCAGCGCCAGCAGCCGCCCGTCCGCGCGCTCGACCGCAGCCCCCGCCGCCGCCCTTACCAGCGCCATCGCGTCGCCCAGGTCCGCCGCCCCCGACACATCCACCGCCAGCCGCTCCCAGCGCACCACGTCGAACGCCACGTGCCGCAGCGCCACCCGCCCGTCCCGCACCTCCACCAGAGTGCCGCCCCGCTCCCCCGGCTCGTTGACGTGGCGCCCCTGCAGGTTGCCCGCGAACACGATCGGCGGGTCGGGATGCAGCTCCCTGCGCGTGTGCACGTGCCCCAGCGCCCAGTAGTCGTAGCCATGCGCCACCAGCTGCTCGACGGAGCACGGCGCGTAGTTCGCGTGCCCTTCGTGCCCCTCCGCGGCCGTGTGCAGCAGCCCGATGTTGAACAGGCCCTGTACGGGCGCCGGATACCCCGCCGCCAAGTTCTCCATCATCTCCCGCGTGGAGTAGCTCTGCCCATGCACCGCGACCCCGATCTCGGGAAACCCCACCGTCTCCGCCCGGTCGGAGCGCAGAAGCGTCGCCGGCGCCTCCCAGCGCACCTTGCGCGACACCACGCTGTCCGCGTCGTGGTTGCCGCTGATCGCCACCACCCGGACCCCCGCCCGCGTCAGCCGCGCCACCTGCCCCAGCAGGAAGTGCCCCGTCCGCCAGTCCTTCCAATCCCCGTCGAACAGGTCCCCCGCGATCACCACCAGCGGCAGCGCCTCGTCCAGCGCGAACTGCACCGCGTTGGCCAGCGCCCTGCGCGACGCCTCGCGGATGCGCATCGCCGGCGCCTCCGCCTCCAGGCCGCGCAGCGGGCTGTCGAGGTGCAGGTCGGCAAGATGGAGGAAACGCAGCCCGGCCATCGCGAACCCCCCGGAAGAAGAAAGCTAGCATGGGCTCTGCCCAAACCCGCCAAAGGCCTGGAGGCCTTTGGAAACCCATTACTTAAGAGAAAGCGATCCAAGGGCCCAGCCCTAGGCGGAGTTTGAGGCAGAGCCTCAACCTTGCTTCCCTACGGCCGCCCCGCCCGATGGTAAGGGTGCCCTTGCGCGATCGCCCGCGCCCGGTAGAGCTGCTCCGCCAGCATAACCCGCGCCAGCATGTGCGGCCAGGTCAGCCGCCCCAGCGACACCGCGTGGTCCGCCCGCGCCACCACCGCCGCCGACAGCCCCTCCGCCCCCCCGATCACGAAGCACAGCGGCCGCTGCCCCGCGAGCCACCCGTCCAGCCGCACCGCCAGCGCCTCGCTGTCCACCGCCTCGCCCCCGAGGTCGAGCGCCACCGCGAACGATTGCGCCGGCAGCACCGCGAGGATCGCCTCCCCCTCGCGCCGCTTCACCTCTGCGGCAGACCCCTTCGCCTCCGCCAGCTCCGTGACCTCCAGCGCCGGGCGCAGCCGCACGGCGTAGCGCGCGAACAGCTCCGCCTCCGGCCCCGCCCGCATCCGCCCCACCGCGATCAGGCGCACGGGACGCCGCCGGCCGTGGTCAGGCCGGCTCGGCCGACGGCTCCGGCTGCACGGCGTCGACCTCGTCCAGCTCCGCGCCCCACATCCGCTCCAGCGCGTACAGCGTCCGCGCCTCCGGCTTGAACAGATGGACGATGATGTCGCCGGCGTCGATCAGCACCCAGTCCGAGCCGCCCGCGCCCTCGATCAGCACGCGCTTGACCCCGGCCTTGTGCAGCGACTCCTCCAGATGCGTCGCCATCGCGGTGATCTGGCGGTCGGCGAGCCCGGTCGCGATGATCATGCGGTCGGCAAAGCTTGCGCGCCCGGCCAGGTCGAGCGTGACGATCGCCTCGCCCTTGTCGGCCTCCAGGCTCTCCACGATCACGGCCTGCACGCGGTCGAGCTGCGAGGTTTCTACCGGCGCCTCGCGTGGCTCGATCTCCGCGGCCTGCGGACGTGGCCCGGCGGCGGCGGCCTTCTTGCGCGGCGTGCCGAGCGCCTTGGCCGCCTCGGACAGGGCGGCGGGCGGCTTGGGCGAGCGGCGTTTGGCCGGCTCTCCCGTGGCGCCGCGCGCGGCCTTGCTGGCGGACTCGGCTGGGGGCTTCCTGGCGATCGTCGTTCTCCGTGCAGTGCCGGCCGACGCGGATCGGCCGATCATGATCCAGACACGCCCGGGCCGGGCCCGGGCAAAGGCTCGCGCCGCACCGGCAGAATCCCGGCCCGCCGCGGCGCATTTCGCCGCACAAACGCCCGACCCCGCCCCCAAGTCAAACGCCGCGTGTCAAACGGCCCAGACGACCCGCCCCGACCCGCGCAACGCGGTGGCCGAAACGCCGACCTCGCGCGCCGGCAGGAACACCCACGCCGGGGGCGCCTGGTCCGCCAGCGTGGCCGCCGCCCGCGCCGGAATGCGGCACGCCCGCAACCTTTGCGCCGCCCGCCCCGCCAGCGCGCGCCGAGTGTAGGAAGGCCGCGGCAGTACCGCAAACGGAACGACCCGCACCAGCTCCGTCCACCGCCGCCACCGCGGCAGCTCCGCCACGATATCCGCCCCCATCAGCCACACGAACCGCGTGCGCGGAAACCGCCGCCGCAGCGCCCGCAGCGTATCCAGCGTATAGACCGTGCCGAGCCGGCGCTCGATCCCCGTCGCCACCACCCGCCGCCCGTCCGCAACCGCTTGCGCCGACGCCAGCCGGTCCGCGAACGCCGCCATGCCCCGCCGCGGCTTCAGCGGATTGCCCGGCGAAACCATCAGCCACACCTGGTCCAGCCGCAGCCGCCGCAGCGCCAGCTCCGCCACGTGCCGGTGCCCCTCGTGCGCCGGGTTGAACGACCCCCCCAGCAGCCCGACCCGCGGCCCGCGGCCCGCCACCGCAGCCTACCCCCGAACCTGCCCGTCTCCCTCCACGACGTAGCGGAACGTCGTGAGCTGCTCGACCCCCACCGGCCCGCGCGCGTGCAGCCGCCCCGTGGCGATGCCGATCTCCGCCCCGAAGCCGAACTCGCCCCCGTCGCAGAACTGCGTGGACGCGTTCCACAGCGTCACCGCGCTGTCGCTACCGTCCAGGAACCGCCGCGCCGCCGCCTCGTCGCCCGTGATGATCGCCTCGGTGTGCTCGCTGCCGTGCCGCGCGATGTGCGCCAGCGCCCCGTCCACCCCGTCCACCACCGCGACCGACAGCACCGCGTCGAGCCACTCCGTGTCGAAATCCCCTGCCCCCGCCGCTGCCAGCTCCGGCATCACCGCCCGCGCCCGCTCGTCCGCCCTGAACGCACACCCCAGCTCGCGCAGCCGCGCCACGATCGGCGGCAGCAGCGTCTCCACCCCGGCCGCATCGACCAGCAGCGTCTCCGTCGCCCCGCAGATCCCGGTCCGCCGCATCTTGGCGTCCGCCACCACCCGCACCGCCATCCCCACATCCGCCGCCGCGTGCACGAACGTGTGGCAGAGCCCCTCCGCGTGCGACAGCACCGGCACCCGAGCGTCGCGCTGCACCCGCTCCACCAGCCCCCGCCCGCCGCGCGGGATGATCAGGTCGATCTCCCCCGCCGCCGCCAGCATCGCCGCGACGAACCCCCGGTCCGCCGTCGGCGCCTGCTGCACCGCCGCCTCCGGCACCCCCGCCTCGCGCAAGCCCGCCCCCACCGCCGCCTGGATCGCCCCAGCACTGGCAAAGCTGTCCGAACCCCCGCGCAGGATCACCGCGTTGCCCGACTTCAGGCACAGCGCCGCCGCATCAGCCCCCACGTTCGGCCGGCTCTCGTAGATCATGCCGATCACCCCGACCGGCGCCGCGACCCTGCGCATCCGCAGCCCGTTCGGCCTCACCCACGCCGCCAGCGTCCGGTCCAGCGGGTCGGGCAGCGCCGCGACCTGCTCCATCCCCGCCGCCATCGCCTCCACCCGCGCCGGCGTCAGCGTCAGCCGGTCGCGCATCGCCCCGCTGCCCTCGAAACGCGCCACATCCTCGGCGTTCGCCCCCAGGATCTCCGCCTCCCGCGCCCGCAGGCTGGCCGCAACCCGCCCCAGCGCCGCATCGCGCCCCGCCCCCGGCAGCCGCGCCAGGACACGCCCCGCCGCACGCGCGGCCGCAGCCATCTCGCGCAGCACGGGCGCGTGTGAATCGGAGAGGGTCTCTGCCTGGGTGTCCATGCCCGCACGATGCCGCGCCGCACGAAGGAAGGCCAGAGGCTCTGCCTCTGGACTCCGCTCAAGGCAATTGCCTTGAGAAGGCACGACTTAAGTCAAGGGATCGAAGGGCCTCCCGGCCCTTCGCGGGTCCGGGCAGCGCCCGGCCTTGCTTCCTACCCCCGCGGCCCGCCGTCCCCCTCGACCGCCGGCCGCACCGCCCAGCGCATCAGCTTGTAGACCGGCAGCACCCACGCCACCCCGAACACCGCGTAGAACACCGCCAGCGCCGCCCCCCCCGCCGGCCGCACGAAATCCGCCAGCGTGGCCGCCCCCACCAGCCAGGCCACCACGAACGCGACGCCAAGCAGACAGGCCACAAGCGTGCGCGACATGGGCAAGGCCCCCCGGTATGCGAACCCCGCCGGTTGCGGCGAGGCGCGGCCGGGCTATACCTCCGCCCGCCCCACTCGTGCCAGCCGCCAACCGGCGCCGCGGCCCTGCAGCCCCTGTTCGACGGAATCCGCGATGCCCCACGCCGAGATGAACCTCAAGGACCATATCCGCGGCGTCCCGGACTTCCCCAAGCCGGGGATCCTCTTCTACGACATCTCGACCCTGCTCCGCGACGCCGATGCCTGGCAGGTCGCCATGGGCCGCATGGCCCGCGCCATCCAGGGCCACCGCCCCGACATGCTCGCCGGCATCGAGTCGCGCGGCTTCCTGCTCGCCGCCCCCCTGGCCACCAAGCTCGGCGTCGGCTTCACCATGCTGCGCAAGCGCAACAAGCTCCCCGGCCCCCTCGTCGGCCTCGACTACGCCCTCGAGTACGGCACCGACCGCCTGGAGATCCAGGCCGACGCCGTCCGCCCCGGCCAGCGCGTCGTCCTCCTCGACGACCTCCTGGCCACCGGCGGCACCCTCTCCGCCGGCCTCTCCCTCCTGCGCCAGGTCGGCGCCGAGGTCCCCGCCATCGGCGTCCTGATCGAGCTGACCTTCCTCGCCGGCCGCGCGAAGCTCGACGTCCCCGTGGAGACCCTCGTCAGCTACGACGAATAGGAAGCAAGGCCGGGCTCTGCCCGGACCCGCCAAAGGCTTGGATGCCTTTGGAAACCCGCTATTTAAGAAAGAAATCCCCAGGCAGGCTCCGTTACGCTCGCATCGGCCCCTCCGGCACATCCGCCGCCGACAGCACCGGCCAGTTGCCGCACCCCGGCGCCTGGTAGTGCCACCACTCCGGCATGTACGCCTCCCACCCGCTCGCGACCATGATCCCCAGCAGCAGCGCCCGGTTCCGCACCACCTCGGCCGGGAGCCCGAACGCATCGTGCGCCGCCGCCGCCTCCATCGCGTCGAACCCCGTGCCCATCGCCAGCACGCCCCCCGCGTCCTCCAGCGTCAAATCCACCGCCGCCCCGCGCGAATGCGTCCCCCCCGTGCGCGGATCGGCCACGAACCGCGCGTCCGGCAGCGCGTGCCACAACGCCCACTGCGCCTCGATCGGCCTGAACGCGTCGTACACCCGGAACCGCAGCCCCAGCACCGCCGCCCTGCGCACCGCAACCGCCAGCAGCGCCGCCGCCCGCGGCTCCAGCATCGCGACCGGGTGCGAATAGATCGCCCGCCCCGTCAGCGTCTCCGAGGTGGCGTAGCGCAGGTCCACCGTGACCCCGTCCGCCTCGCCCACCCTGACCAGCCCCGTCATCCCGGAACCGGGGGCCGCCGGCGCCCGCGAGCCTGCGCCCGCCACGCCGGCGACGCCCCGCCCGCCTACAATCGGCCGCTGACGAGCAGCACGATCAGCACGATGATCAGGATCGTGCCCAGCCCGACGCCGCCGTAGCCGTAGTTGCCGTAGGCGCCGCCGCCCCAGCCGCCGAACGTCGTCCCCAGCCCGCCGCCGAACAGCAGGATGATGAGGATGATGAGAAGGATCAGACCCAAGGACGTTCTCCTATGTGAACGAGCAAGCTTGCCCTGCAACCATGCCGGGAACAAGCCGCAACGCCCCTGCACCGTGGGAGAAAGCAAGCATGGGCTCTGCCCAAACCCGCAAAGGGTCCGAGGACCCTTTGATCCCCTTACCTAGGGAAGCCATCCAAGGGGCTTCCCTAGGCGGAGTCCAGACGCAGAACCTCTGGCCTTGCCTGCCTGCTCTGCCAGGCCGCCATCCAGTTGACACGCGTATTGGCCCGCCACCACGCCCGGTTCACCCCTGGCAGGTACCCCATCCCGGTCAGCCGCAGCCGTCGCAGCCCGAGCGCGCGCACGATGCCGTCGATCTCCCCGGGGTCGCGGAACATCGACCAGCGGTGCGTCCCCACCGGCAGCAGCCGTGCCACGTACTCCGCCGCGATCTTCACCAGCACTAGGCTCTCCGGCGTGCGCGAGATCGTCGACACGAACAGCAGCCCCCCCGGCCTCAACCGCTGCACGCACGCCGCCAGGAAATCCGTCGGGCTCTCCACGTGCTCCACCACCTCCAGGGCGCAGACCACGTCGAAGCCCCCCTCCGCAACCGCCCCCTGCAGCGTCCCCGCCCGATAGTCGACCACGAGCCCCGACTCCGCGGCATGGCGACGCGCCACCCCGATGGCCTCGCCCGACACGTCCACGCCGGTCACGACCGCCCCCGCCCGCGCCAGGGCCTCGCTGAGCAGCCCCCCGGAACACCCGACGTCGAGCACTCGCAACCCGTCGAGCCCGCCCCGCCCGGCGCCCATCCCCGCCTCGCGCACCCGGTCCACGACCCACACGGCGCGCAGCGGGTTGATCGCATGCAACGCCCGCATCGGCCCGTCCTGGTCCCACCAGCGCGCCGCGAAACCGTCGTAGCGGTCCTGCTCCCCCGCCGCCGCCCCATCCCCGCGCCCGGGCACGGTCAGGACCGCAACACCCGCCCGGCGACCGCGTCCAGCCTGGCCATTGCCTCCGGATCGCGCGCCCCCGGCGCCGTGATGATCGCATGGTCGAGCGCATGGTCGCACCCCGCATGGCACGGCCCGCGATGCCCCCCGAGCGCCGGGATGACGCTGCGCACCAGCGCCCGCGCCCGGTCCGCGTTTTCCAGCAACACCTTGACCACCGCATCCACCGTCACGGCGTCATGGCCCTCGCGCCAGCAGTCGTAGTCCGTGACCATCGCCACCGTCGCGTAGCAAAGCTCCGCCTCCCGGGCGAGCTTGGCCTCCGGCATGTTGGTCATGCCGATGACGCTGCACCCCCACGAACGGTACAGGTTGCTCTCCGCCCGCGTAGAGAACTGCGGCCCCTCCATCACCAGGTAGGTGCCCCCCCGACTCGCCGGCAGCCCCAGCGACGCCGCGCTCGCCTGCAGCGCATCACCCAGCCGTGCGCACACCGGCTCCGCTACCGACACGTGCGCCACGCATCCCGTCCCGAAGAAGCTCTTCTCGCGCGCGAACGAACGGTCGATGAACTGGTCCACGATCATGAAATGCCCGGGCGGCAGCTCCTCGCGCAGCGAGCCCACCGCCGACAGCGACAGTATATCGGTGCACCCCGCCCGCTTCATGGCGTCGATGTTCGCCCGGTAGTTCAGCCCGCTCGGCGAGATCCTGTGCCCCCGCCCGTGCCTGGGCAGGAACACGCAGCGCACCCCGTCTAGCCGCCCGAACAGCAGCTCGTCCGACGCCTCGCCCCAGGGCGTCTCGACCCGCCGCCAGGTCGGATCCTCCAGCCCCGCGATGTCGTAGAGCCCGGAGCCCCCGATGATGCCGACAACCGGCTCGACCTGGTCCATGTCCCGCTCCCTCAGCCTGCCAAGCACGAAGGGCGGCCCGCACCCGCGACCCGCCCTTTTGCCACCCCGGCCCGCCAACCCCGGCGGCCGTCATCCAGGCGCGTCGAACCTAGTGGACGTCCGCCCACACCTTGCGCTTGACCACATACGTCAGCCCGACCATGCCCGCGAGGAACAGCACGATCTTCACCCCGAGCCGCTTGCGCTGCTCCATCTCGGGATGCGACGCGTAGGTCAGGAAGGTCGTCACGTCGTGCGACATCTGCGCGACGGTCGCCTTCGTGCCGTCGGCATACGTCACCTGGTCGTCCGACAGCGGCGGCGGCATGTGGATCGCATGCCCCGGAAAATACTCGTTGTAGTACGAGCCATCCGGCACGGTCACCCCTGCCGGCGCGTCCTTGTAGCCGGTCAGGATGGCGTCGACGTAGTTAGCCCCACCCTCCCGCGCCTTCTCGAGATCGGACTGGTCAGGCGGCAGCGCCCCGTTGTTGGCCGCGCGCGCCGCCTTGTCGTTGGGGAACGGCGAACGGAAGATGTCGGACGGCAGGCCGTTCCGCTCCACGGCGGCGCCGCTGTCGTCGGTGCCCCCGGGAACCTGCACGCTGGCCGCGATCGCCCGCACCTGGGCGGCATCGAGACCGATGCCCTGCAGGTTGCGATACGACATCAGCTTCATCGAATGGCAGTTCGAGCAGACTTCCTTGTAGACCTGGAAACCCCTTTGCAGCGAGGCGCGATCGAAGGTGCCGAAGGCCCCGTCGAAGCTCCAGTGCCCCGAAGGAAGCGGCGGGGTCCCCTCCTCGGCCAGTGCCCCGGCCAGCGGCGCCGCGAGAACGCCGAGCGCCAGGACCGACGCCGCCGCAAGGCGCCGCACCGAGGGGATCGTCTGCATGGAAGTGTCCACCGTCAGTCGCATCACTGCTTCTCCATCGGCTTGGCGGTGGCGCCGCCCGGAAGCGGCCCGCCGCCACGCGGCGTGCGCCCCGTGAGCACGGGCCGGCTGATGCTCTCCGGCAGCGGCAGCGGCCGCTCCAGACGGCCCAGCAACGGCAGCAGCACCAGGAAGTGCAGGAAGTAGTAGGTCGTCGCAACCCGGCCCGCCACGACAACCCAGCCCTCGGGACGGTGGCAGCCGACATAGCCCAGCACGAACATCGCGATCACCAGCAGGATCATCAGCTGGCGGTAGATCGGGCGGAACCGCGCGCTGCGCACGGGCGAGGTGTCCAGCCAGGGCAGCACGAACAGCACCGCGATCGAGCCGAACATGCACATCACGCCGCCCAGCTTGTTCGGAACGGAGCGCAGGATCGCGTAATAGGGCAGGAAGTACCACTCCGGCACGATCTCGGACGGCGTCTGCAGCGGATTAGCCGGAATGTAGTTGTCGGAGTGGCCGAGGAAGTCGGGCGCGAAGAACACCAGCACCGCGAACACCAGCAGGTAGAAGGCGACGCCGACGCTGTCCTTGGCGGTGTAGTACGGGTGGAATGGCAGCGTGTCCTGCGGCCCCTTCACGTCGATGCCGAGCGGATTGTTCGACCCGGTGATGTGCAGCGCCGACACGTGCAGGAAGATGACGCCGGTGATCACGAACGGCATCAGGTAGTGCAGCGAGAAGAAGCGGTTCAGCGTGGGATTGTCGACCGAGAACCCGCCCCACAGCCAGGTCACGATGGTATTCCCCACGATGGGGATCGCCGAGAACAGGTTGGTGATGACGGTCGCACCCCAGTAGGACATCTGGCCCCACGGCAGCACATAGCCCATGAACGCGGTCGCCATGAGCAGCAGGAACAGCACCACGCCCGTCATCCACAGCAGCTCGCGCGGCTTCTTGTAGGAGCCGTAGTAGAGACCGCGGAACATGTGGATGTAGATCACGATGAAGAACATCGACGCGCCGTTCGCGTGAACGTAGCGGATCAGCCAGCCATAGTTCACGTCGCGCATGATGCGCTCGACGGAGTCGAACGCAAGGTTCGTGTTCGCGGTGTAATTCATCGCCAGGAACACGCCGGTCGCGATCATGATCATCAGGTTGACCACGGCCAGCGCGCCGAAATTCCAGAAATAGTTGAAGTTCTTCGGCGTCGGAAAGGTGCCGTATTCCTTCTGCAGCAGAGTGAATACCGGCAGACGCGTATCGACCCAGTTCAGAACTGGGTTGGTGAACTCACTCTTGTGCAGCCCGGCCATCCTGGACTCCTTCAGCCGCTCGGATGAGGTCCCCTCGCGGCGCGGAGGACGGACGGGATGCTCGCATCCCCGTGTTGTGGCCACATTAAGGCCCGCCCCGCGAGGCTGCAACTCGCGACACCCCGCATTGTTTTCTCCCCTGGCGTCCGCTCCGCTCTCTGCCGCCGCCCCGGGCTGGCCAGACCGCCCGATCTGGCTAGGATCGCGCGATGCAGGACGCCCCTCCCACCCCCGAAACTCCCCACACCCCGACCGCCGCCAGCCCGGCCGCGGAACACCCGGCCCAGGCGACGGCACACGCCCCACCCGCGGACGCCGCGTCGCACCAGCCCTGGAAGGAACCCGCGCAGGCCTGGTTCGAAACCCTGCGCGACCGGCTCTGCGCCACCTTCGAGGCGATCGAGGCCGAGCAGGCGACTACCCCCGCCCCCACGGCCACCGACCTGCCGCCCGGCCGCTTCGAGCGCAAGCCCTGGCAGCGGCCCACCGAGCAGGGCGAGCCCGGCGGCGGCGGCGTCATCAGCGTCATGCATGGCCGCGTGTTCGAGAAGGTCGGCGTCAACGTCTCCACCGTCTGGGGCAGCTTCAGCGAGGAGTTCCGCACCCAGATCCCCGGCGCCGACCAGGACCCGCGCTTCTGGGCCTCCGGCATCAGCGTCGTGGCCCACCCGCGCAACCCGCACGTGCCCGCCGCCCACATGAACACCCGCATGCTGGTCACCACCCAGGGCTGGTTCGGCGGCGGCGGCGACCTCACGCCGATGCGCCCCGACAGCGACGACGCCCAGGCCGACGGCGCCAGCTTCCACGACGCGCTCCGGGCCGCCTGCGACCGCCACGAACCCGGCTGCTACCCCCGCTTCAAGGAGTGGTGCGACCGCTACTTCTTCCTCCCCCACCGCAACGAGCCGCGCGGCCTCGGCGGCATCTTCTTCGACCGCCTCGCCA
>JBPBQS010000140.1:0-15643 GCA_050920955.1 Janthinobacterium lividum
GCTTCCACTGGTACGACTACGGCCTGTCCGGCCAGCTCGACCGCCTGGACAAGTACAACAAGCCCATCTGGGTCACCGAGTTCGCCAACTGGCACAGCCAGACCGACGGCGCCCAGATCGTCACCCCCGGCGAGCAGGCCACGCAGATGACCTCCATGGTCGCCACCTGCGAGAGCCGCGCCGACGTGTTCCGCTACGCCTGGTTCACCGGCCGCGTCAGCCCCGACCCCCACTACTCCAGCCTGCTCGCCGGCCAGGGCCAGCTCACCGCGCTCGGACAGCAGTACATCACGCTTCCGCACTGAAGAGCAGCGCAGAAAGCAAGCAGTTCTTTCTTGAAAGAAAGAACCAAAGAACTCTACCCATCAGGGCCGGTGCCACCCGCGTGGCTCCGGCACCTATGGGGCAAGGTCTTCTTGCTTCTTTTTCTTCAGAAAAGGCCTGGCCGTCGGCTCCGCGCAGGCCGGGCCCGGCGGCTGCCTGAAGTACGGCGCGGCCGACGCTGTCGGCGGTTGTGCCACCGGCATGTACGTGCGTCACCGCCTCCGCAAGGCGATGCGCGCGCAGTCCGCCGCCCGGAAGGCTGCCGCGAGGCAGGAGCCGTTCAGGAGGACGGAGCCCTTCTCTTTTCGAAGAAAAGGCTTTGCCTGAAAGACCTGCTCGCTCGGGCCAGGTCGGGACCCTGCCGGCGAGAGTTCGTCGGTCGCCTGCTTCTGGAAGTCTCTACGGCTGGGCATCCGCACACGGCGGGCGCGGCGGCACCGCCGCTCACACCGGAGAATGCCCCGGGCGACGGGCCCGCGCAGCTCACCGGCATGCCGCGCCGAAGCCGGAGCCCTCGCCCCGGACCGATGCGAGCAGCAGCGAGCTCCAGGTCGCGAATCGAACGTCGAGCACGCTCTCGCCCTGTGGCAGCTCGATCCGCGCTCGCGGATCGTCGCACCGCCGCGTCATCCCGCCGGACAGGCCGGGAACCTGGAACAGCGGCAGCACGGCCTCGCCCGCCGACGCGCAGCGGACGACGAAGCGGGTGCCGACGACCTCGCCTTGCGGCCCCTCCGCAGGCGTGACCGCGCACGCGCCCTCCGGCGGGAACGCCGGCCGGACGACCTCGCCCGCCGGTGCCGGCATGGTCGGCGCCGTGGTGCGGGGCAGGTACTCGCCGGCCGCCAGCACGTCGCCGCCCATCGCGCCCGCGATCTCCGCCGGCGAATACCAGTCGTACGCCATGCCGCTCCACCACGGCTTGTTCGGCAGCGTCGACGCGACCAGCAGCACGCCGACCACGACCCCGAGGCCGCCGAACCGCGCTGCGAACAGCCCGCCGCCGATGGCGACCGCGACGCTCAGGAAGGTGAGCAGCCGCCACGAGAACTGGATGTAGTTCGCTCCCGGCACGGCGTCGTACAGCCACACCGCCTGGCGTGTCTGCAGCACCAGCAGCAGCACCGCGGTCGCGACCAGGAACGTCGCCACCCCGTCCCGCCGCGGCCGCACCACGGGCAGCGCCAGCAGCCCCAGCAGCGGCAGCAGGTCGAGCTGCACGGTGAACCCCTGCCACCGCTCGCCCCAATGCCAGTCCGTGTCCCAGAACAGCCGGCCGAACGCGACATGGCTCTGTGCCGGAACGTACCCCGGCTGCAGCAGCACGTCCGGCCGGCACCAGGCGAACAGCACCGCCATCGGCGCGACGAACGGCCCCGCAATCGCCGCGAACATCAGCAGCGTCACCGCCGCCGGCCCGGCCCAGCCCGCCACCCGCCCGGGCCAGCGCTCGCCCGCCACCAGCAGCGCCACGCCAAGCGGCAGCAGGCTGAACAGCCCGACGACGCTGTGGCTCAGCGCGAGCGCCGCCATCGCCGGCCCGATCCACAGCGTCCAGCGCCCCCGTACGATCAGCGCGATGCACCAGGCGAACACCCAGCTCGCCACCGACAGCGCCGCGAACTCCGCCATCGCCCCGCGCACCAGCCAGTCCGTCGTCGCGTAGTTGCACGAGACCAGCAGCGTGCCTGCCGTCCACTCGCCGACCGTGTCCGCCCGTCCCAGCGCGATCCGCACCGCCGCCGCCGCACCCGTGAACGCAACCACCATGAAGCCGCCGAGTGCCAGGCATACCGACAGCTTCGGATCGCCTGACACGAGGTAGAACCCGGACGACGTGTACAGGAACGCCTTGTGGTACAGCGCCGGCGCCGGCGAGCCATAGCCCCACTGCTCCGACGTCGACCACACCGGGATCAGGTGCCCCAGCCGCCACTGTCCCGCGATCGCCGACATGCGAGTGAAGAACGCCAGCATCTCGTGGTTGCGCGGCCAGCCCGGCCGCACCAGCACCGGCAGCAGCACCAGCAGCGCTGCCCCTGCCGCCGCCAGCGCCGTCGGGCCGTGGTGGCGCCACCCCTTCATGCCTCGATCACTGCGTATCGCCCGACCAAAAAGAACGACATTCTTTCTCTAAAGAAAGAGCCGATGAACCCCTTCCCGCAAGGGCACATCAATTCCTGTCTGCCATGCTTCCCATGTGGAAAGTCTTTTTGCTTCTTTTTCTTCAGAAAAAGAAGGCCTTGCTTCCCTCGCCTTACCTTGGCTTGCGCAGCAGCAGCCGGACCGACCCCACATTGGCCATCCCCGGCCCCGGCACCGGGTGCGTCGCCGCGAGCACCATGGGCCGCAGCTCGTAGAGGTTGAGCCACAGCGGGAACTCGCGCCGGATGACGCCGCCGGTCTCGCCGCTGCCGCGCCCGGTGATGACCTCGACGACGCGCTGCCGGTCGACGTGGGCGTTGCGCAGGAACGCGTGCAGCGCGTGGAACGCGCGCTGCGCCGTGCGCCCGTGCAGGTCGAGTGTGCGCGTGGCCGCAAGCTTCCCCCGGCACAGCTTCTGCCAGGTCGCGTGGTCCACGCCTGGCGGCTGCATCCCCACGACCAGCGGCGCGACCCGCGCGACCACCGGCCCGACCGCCGCGCGCGACAGCACGAGCGAGCCCGCGGGCGTGGCCGGCGCCGCCGCCACGACGACGCCCGCCGGCACCTCCGGCAACGCGGGCATCGCGCGCCCGGACATGGGGACGACGAGCCGCGCGTACGCCGCCCACAGCGCCAGGTCCGCCTCGCTGAGCCCCGCGCGCCGCCGCGCCGTCACGACACCGCCGGCCCCGGCTCCGCGTCATCGATCAGCACGACGTGCAGCCGCCGCGGCCCGTGCGCGCCCAGCTCCAGCGTCTGCTCGATGTCCGCCGAGCGCGAGGGCCCCGTGACCAGCATCACGTTCCTCGGCATCGCCTCCAGGCCCTCGCGCTCGCGCCGCAGCAGGTCCCACGCGTCCTCGTACGGCCCCACGACCCGGCTCGCCCTGAGCACCACGATCGCCGTGTCGGCGAGCAGGTTCAGCGTCGTCGGCCGCTCCGGCCCCGACGGCAGCATGAGCGTGCCCGTCTCCGCGATCCCCGCGAACCCCTGCTGGATCGAGACCATGTCGGTGCCCACCGCAATCCCCTCGCGCAGCACCAGCATCGGCCGCGTGTGCCACGGCAGCGCCACCAGCTCCGGGTGCCCGCCGATCGCCGCCTCCGACGGCAGGTTCTGCGCCGCGAGGTAGTCCGCGACCGCCCCCGGCACGTCCTCGCCCGATGCCACCCGCGCCACGGTCCCGAACTCCTTCTCCACGTGGCGCGCGAACATCGCCACCTGCTCGGCATGCGGCACCAGGCTGCGCAGCGGGATCAGGTGCCGCCGCGGCGCCCGCAGCCGCTCCTCCAGCCGCGCCCGCGTGTCCGCATCCAGCTCGCCCCGGCGCAGGCCACGCCGGATCGTGCCCAGGATCGCGTCGCGGCTCATGCCGGCACACAGGAAGCAAGCATGGGCTCTGCCCAAACCCGCCAGGGGCGAGCCGCCCCTGGACCGGCCTTACTTGAGAGAAGCCATCCAAGGGGCTTCCCTTGGCGGAGTTTGAGGCAGCGCCTCAACCTTGCTTCCTTCACGCCGCCCTCTTCTCGCGCTCGTACCGTGCGAAGAACGTCTCCCCCTCCGGCGCCGGCAGGTCCCGTCCCGCGGTCCACCCCCCCGCCATCGGCATCTTCGCGAACCGCCCGCGCTTGCCCCCGAGCGCGCCGAGCACCTTCGCCGCCGCCCCCGTCGCCGCGCGGTACAGCGCCGGCCGCCGCGCGAGATATGCCCACAGCGCCAGGTTCCGCCGCTGCGCGACCGGCGTGAGGTGCCGCTCGAACTCCTTCTCCCGCCAGTGCCGCATCATCGCCGGCAGCGGGATCTTGACCGGGCACACCGCCTCGCACTTCCCGCACAGCGTCGACGCGTTGGGCAGCGCCCCCGCCTTCTCCACGCCGACCAGCGCCGGCGTCAGCACGCTCCCCATCGGCCCCGGATACACCCACCCGTAAGCATGCCCGCCGACCGCGCCGTACACCGGGCAGTGGTTCATGCATGCCGCGCACCGGATGCAGCGCAGCATCTCCTGGAACTCCGTCCCCAGCATCGACGAGCGCCCGTTGTCGATCAGCACGACGTGGTAGGCGTCCGGCCCGTCCAGATCGTCCGGCCGCCGCGCCCCCGTCGAGAACGTCGTGTACACGGAGATGTCCTGCCCCGTCGCCGAGCGCGCCAGCAGCCGCACCAGGCTCATCGTGTCCTCCAGCGTGGGCACGATCTTGTCGATGCCCGCGATCGCGATGTGCACGCGCGGCAGCGTCTGCGTGAGGTCCCCGTTGCCCTCGTTCGTCACGATCACCGACGACCCCGTCTCCGCGATCAGGAAGTTCGCCCCCGTGATCCCCACGTCGGCACCGAGGAAGTGCGTGCGCAGCTCCGTCCGCGCCTCCGCCATGATGTCGCTCCGCTCGGCGAACACCCTGTCCGCCGGCAGGTGCGAATGCGAGAGCCGGAACTGCGCCTCCCAGTCCGCCCGCCCCAGGTGGAACGCCGGCGCCACGATATGGCTCGGCGCCTCCTTCCTGAGCTGGAGGATGTACTCCGCGAGGTCCGTCTCCACCGGCACCATGCCGTGCAGCTCGAGGTGCTCGTTGAGCCCGATCTCCTCCGAGATCATGGACTTGCCCTTGGTCACCGTCCGCGCGCCCGCCTCGCGGCAGATCCCCAGCACCGCCTCGCGCGCCTCTGCCGCCGTGGAGCACCAGTGCACCGTGCCCCCCGCCGCCTCCACCGCCTTCGCATAGGCGTCGAGGTAGAAGTCCATGTGCTCGAGGGTATGGTTCTTGATGTCGCGCCCGATGTCGCGCAGACGCTCGAACTCCGGCAGCCCCGCGACCGCCGCGGCCCTGCGCGCCTGCATGTGCTTCGTGCTGTATCCGAGCGCGGCCTGCAGCCCGGTGTCGCGCAGCGACTCGCCGGCGTGCGCCTTGAAGGCATTCGAGGTGGCAAGCATTGGATGCGATCCTCCCGCGCCGCCAACGCGGCCCTGGCCGCAGAGTTAGGCGCTCCCCGCCCGCTCCGCCATCACCTCGTGGCGCCCGGCGGCAGGGCAGGACCCCGGGGGCGCGAGGCAGGGCTGCCGACCTGCCCCACGCCGGGCCCGGGATCGTGTTCCGGCCCGGTTCCGCCCGGACGCAAGGCGGACCGTCGCAAGGCGCGCGGGCATCCGGCCGACCCGGACCCCCTCGCGCCACAGCGCCCTCCTACCCCGTCCCGCCCACAACCGCAACGCGCATAATAACAAATATTAATACAAAACAAGTCTTATGAGACATCTTCCCGCAACGCGAGCCGCTCCAGCACCCGCCCCAACGCCTCGCCCGCCGGCACCACGAGCAGCCGCCCCGGCGCAGCGCCGTGCGCCACCGCGACGCCCCCCTTGGGGCACAGCCCGAAGCACCCGCCCTCGACGACGCGCACCTCGCGCCTGCGCCCCTGCTCGCGCAGCTCGTCCTTCAGCGCCCCGCGCAGCCCCTGCTCGCCGTCCAGCCCGAAGCCCCCGTCGAGCTTGCGGCTGCACTTCGCGCAGACCAGCACGAACTCCCGCCACGGTGTCGCCACGACGAGATCCTCGCCTGGCCCGGCCTTCTTCTTGTGTCCCATGCCCCGCCAACGCCTGCGCCCGACGGACGTTCAACCGCCGCCCCGCATGGCAGCCAACCTCCCCGGACAAGGAAGCAAGCAGTTCTTTCTTGAAAGAAAGAACCAAAGAACTTTGCCACCATATCCTTTACTTAAGTCGCAAAGTCTTTTTGCTTCTTTTTCTTCAGAAAAAGAAGACCTTTCTTGCTTCAGGCCGGCTGCCGCGCCCTGACCGCCGCCGCCAGCGTCCCGTCGTCGAGCGCGTCGAGCGCCCCCCCCATGGGCACGCCCTGCCCGACGCGGCTGACCGCGACGCCGAGCGGCGCGAGCCGGTCCGCGACCAGGTGCGCCGTCGTCGCCCCGTCGACCGTGGCCCCCAGCGCGAGGATCACCTCCGCGACGCCCCCCGCCGCCACCCGCGCGAGCAGCGGCGCGATGCTCAGCTCCTCCGGCCCGACGCCCGACAGCGCCGACAGCGTCCCCCCGAGCACATGGTACAGCCCCCGGTGCACCCCCGCGCGCTCCAGCGCCCAGAGATCCCCCACGCCCTCGACCACGCACACCAGCGTGCGGTCCCGCCGCGCGTCAGCGCAGATCGAGCACGGGTCCGTGCTGTCGAGGTTGCCGCACGCCCCGCACGGCCGCACCGCGCGCGCCGCCTCCTCCAGCGCGGCGGCGAGCGGCAGCATCCGCGTCTCCGGCGCCATCAGCAGCCGCAGCGCCGCCCTGCGCGCGCTCCTCGGCCCGAACCCGGGCAGCCGCGACAGCAGCCCGATCAGCCGCTCGACCTCCGGCCCGCCCACCCGCGCGCGCCTAGAACGGCAGCTTCATGCCCGGCGGCAGCTGCAGCCCGCCCGTGACCTTCTGCATCTCCTCCGCGTTCATCGCGTCCACGCGCCTGCGCGCGTCCGCGTGCGCCGCGACCAGCAGGTCCTGCAGCATCTCCATCTCCGCCGGGTCCGCGAGCTTGGGGTCGACGCGCACCTGGCGCATCTCGCCCTTGCCGTTGAGCACGACGCGCACGAGGCCGGCGCCGGCGACGCCCTCGATCTCGACGGCCTCCGCCCGGGCCTGCATCTCGGCCATCTTCTCCTGCATCTGGCTCGCCTGCTTCATCAGCCCCGCAAGGTTCTTCACCCGCGCACTCCCTCTCGCTGCACCGCCGCGCCGTCATACCGGACCCCGGCCCACGGCGTCACCCCGCGAGATGGTGCGCCCAGCCCGCGCCGCAACAAGGCAGGCAAGCAAGTTCTTTCTTGAAAGAAAGAACCAAAGAACTTCTGCCACGAAGCTCCTTGCCTAAGTCGCAAAGTCTTTTTGCTTCTTTTTCTTCAGAAAAAGAAGGCCTTGCTTCCTTCAGGCACTGAGTGCCACTCCCTCCGCCCCCGCGAGGAACGGCCCGAGCCACGAGAGCACCTCCTCCGGCGCCTCCTCGGCAAGGTAGTGCCCCGACTGCACCGCCCCGCCCTGCACGGCCCCCGCGCAGTACTCGCGCCACAGCGACAAGGGATCGTACCACCCCCCGATGCGCCCCTTCGCCCCCCACAGCGCGAGCATGGGGCACCGCACCTGCACGCCGTCGAGCCGGCTGGCCCTGTCGTGCACCAGGTCGACCGACGCCGCCGCGCGGTAGTCCTCGCACATGCCCGCGATCGCGCGCGGGTCGTGCGCCGCCGCCAGGTAGTCCGCCAGCGCCTCGGGCGCGAAGAACGTGGGCGTGCGGCACGCGCCTGGCTCGTCGCGCGAGGTGTGCGCCGCGAACCACTCGTCCGGCGCCGCATTGATCACGGACTCCGGCTTGGGGTGCGGCTGCGCGAACCAGAACCAGTGGTAGTACCCGAGCGCGAACGCCATGTCGGCCCGCTCGAACTGCTCGACCGTGGGCACGATGTCGAGCACCGCCAGCCGCTCCACCCGCGCGGGCGCATCGAGCGCCAGCCGGTGCGCCACCCGCGCCCCCCTGTCGTGCCCCGCCACCGCGAACGAGGCGAACCCCAGCGCGTCCATCAGCGCCAGCATGTCGCCCGCCATCGCCCGCTTGGAATACGCCGCATGATCCCCGGACACGGGCGGCTTGAAGCTCCCGCCATACCCCCGAAGATCCGGGCACACCACCGTGTGCGTCCGCGCCAGCACGGGCGCGACGCGGTGCCACATCGCGTGCGTCTGCGGGTTGCCGTGCAGCAGCAGCAGCGGCGGCCCCGACCCGCCGACCCGCACGCGCAGCGCCCCGCCCGGCACGCTCACCTGCCGCAACGCGAACCCCTCGAAGAACATCGCCAACCCCTCCTGCTCGCGCGATGGTGCAACGCGGCGATGGCGACAGAAAGGCAAGGAAGGTTGAGGCTCCGCCTCAAGCTCCGCCAAAGGCTGCGCCCTTGGAACGCGTTCCTTAAGTAAAGGGATCAAAGGGTCCTCGGACCCTTTGCGGGTCCAGGGCAGGGCCCTGGCCTTCCTTGGCCTCGCCCGCGCTCTGTGCCATGCGCAGCCCCGCCCGAGGAGACGCGACGCGATGCCCCAAGACCCCACGCTCGACCCCGCCGACTGGACCGCGCTCCGCGCCCTCGGCCACCGCATGCTCGACGACGCCTTCGCCCACCTCGAGCACCTCGGCGAGGGCCCCGTCTGGCAGCGCATGCCCGACGACCTCCGCGCCGCGCTCCACACCCCCGCGCCGCGCACGCCCTCCGACCCCGCCGCCGTCTACGAGGACTTCCTCCGCACCATCCAGCCCTACGCGACCGGCAACCTGCACCCCGGCTTCATGGGCTGGGTGCACGGCGGCGGCACCCCCGTCGGCATGCTGGCCGAGCTCCTCGCCGCCGGCCTGAACTCCAACCTCGGCGGCCGCGACCAGGCCCCCATCGAGATCGAGCGCCAGGTCATCCGCTGGTCCGCCGAGCTCCTGGGCATGCCCCCGGAGACCACCGGCCTCCTCGTCACCGGCACCTCGCTCGCCAACCTGATCGCCGTCCTCGCCGCCCGCCGCGCCGCCCTCGGCCCCGATGTCCGCACGCAGGGCCTCGCCGCCGCACCCCTGACCGCCTACGCCGCCGACGGCGTGCACGGCTGCGTCGCCCGCGCCCTCGACATGGCCGGCCTCGGCACCGACGCCCTGCGCCTGATCCCCACCGACGCCGCGCACCGCATCGACCCCGCCCTCCTCGCCGCCCGCATCACGGAGGACCGCGCCGCCGGCCTCCGCCCCTTCCTCGTGGTCGGCAACGCCGGCACCGTCGACGTCGGCGCCATCGACGACCTGTCCGCCCTCGCCGACCTCGCGCAACGCGAGGACCTGTGGTTCCACGTCGACGGCGCGTTCGGCGCCATGGCCGCGCTCTCCCCCACCCTGCGCCCCCTCCTGCGCGGGATCGAACGCGCCGACAGCGTCGCCTTCGACTTCCACAAATGGGCGCAGGTCCCCTACGACGCCGGCTGCGTGCTGGTCCGCCGACCGGGCGCCCAGTCCGACGCCTTCGCCCAGGACCTCGCCTACCTGCACCGCGAGGACCGCGGCCTCGCCGCCGGCCACCCCTGGCCCTGCGACCTCGGCCCCGACCTCTCCCGCGGCTTCCGCGCGCTCAAGGTCTGGATGACCCTGCGCACCTACGGCGCCGACCGCCTCGGCGAGGTCATCGAGCGCTGCTGCGCCGTCGCCCGCCACCTCGGCGCCCGCGTCGAGTCCGAGCCCCGCCTGGAGCTCTGCGCCCCCGTCTCCCTCAACGTCGTCTGCTTCCGCCTCCGAAACGGTGACGACCGCCTCCAGGCCGACCTCGCCGCCGACGTCCAGGAATCCGGCGACGCTGTGCCGTCCACCACCCGCATCGCCGGCCGCACCGTGCTCCGCGCCTGCGTCATCAACCACCGCACCCGCGAGGCCGACGCCGACCGCCTCGTCGACGCCGTCCTCCGCGCCGCCGACGCCCGCCAGGCATAGCGCAGGCAAGCAAGGTTGAGGCTCTGCCTCAAACTCCGCCAAAGGCTGCGCCCTTGGAACGCATTCCATGAGAGACCGTCCCCGACCCACACCGGAATGGCTGTTCCCGACCCGAACCGGACCTCGCCGCCGGGCGGCAAGGTCCCTGGCCTTCCCGAAAAGCATCGGGTTTCGGAAGTCACCCGGCAGGCCGACACGCCACGACCTTGCCGCACATGGGTGCTTCATGTAACGGACGCGCGTCGCGAAAGGCGGCCGCCTGCGGCTGATGCGCCATCCCCGCAGGCTGCCGCGTACACGCCCACCGTGCAGTCGCATGGTCGGCCAGCGTCTCCGAAGCAGCCGCCGGCATCGAACGATGCTGCGGCCAGGGGAGCGCGGCCATGCGACAGACCATCGCCATCATCGGCGCCGGCCTCGGCGGCCTCATGCTTGCCAGCGTCCTTCATCGACACGGGATCGCCGCGTCGATCTACGAGGCCGAGGCCTCCCCTGCCGCCAGGAAGCAGGGCGGGCTGCTCGACATCCACGCCCGCAGCGGCCAGTGCGCGCTCGAGGCCGCCGGGCTGCACGACGACTTCCTCCGCCTCGTCCGTCCCGGCGAAGATGCGAAGCGCGTCGTGAGCAGGGACGGAACCATCCTGTTCGACCATCCCGGCGACCCATCCTCGCAGCGGCCGGAGGTCGATCGCGGCGAGCTTCGTGCCCTGCTGATCGGTTCGCTCCCCGACGGTGCGATCCGCTGGAAAAGCAGGGTCGCGTCCCTGACACCGCTCCGCGACGGCCGCCACGCGATCGCCTTCGCCGATGGAACCCACGCCACGGCCGATCTGCTTGTCGGCGCGGACGGCGCCTGGTCGAAGGTCAGGCCGCTCCTGACGGATGCCAGGCCCGCCTACTCAGGCACCTGCTTCGTCGAGGTGGCGCTTGCCGCCGATGATGCCCTCCACGCGGCAGGCATCCAGGCCATCGGCACGGGCACCCTGATCGCGGTGGCGCCTGGCCGTGGCATCCTCGCCCACCGCAACGCCGATGGAAGCGTCGCCGGCTATGTCGCGCTGAACGAGCCGGAGGACTGGTTCAGGTCCATCGATTTCGGCGATGTCCACGCGGGCCTTGCCGTGATCGCGGAGCGGTTCGCGGGCTGGGCGCCGCACCTCGCCGGCCTCATCACCGGCAGCATCGCCGAACCGGTGCTCCGGCCGATCCACGCGCTTCCCGTCGACATCCGATGGCCCCGGCGAGAAGGCGTGACCCTGGTCGGCGATGCGGCGCATCTCATGTCGCCGTTCACCGGCGAAGGTGCCAACCTCGCCCTGTTCGACGGCGCCGAACTCGGCCGATCGATCGTCGCAAGCCCTCACGACCTCGATGCTGCCCTCGCCGCCTACGAGGCCGATCTCTTCCCTCGAAGCCGGGACATCGCGCAGCGATCCGCCCGCAGCCTTGACCTGTTCTTCGGCGCTGCCGCCCCCGGCAGCGTGGTCGATCTCTTCAGCCCCCCTGGCAAGGCCTGATCATGAAGAGAAGCCGGCTTTCCCCCCGACGCCGTCGAGGCGCTGGTCAACGAGGCTCAGGCGGCATTGCGCCACGCCGGACGAACGCCGCCGAAAGCCCCCTGACAGGCTGCGGCTGTCCATCGACACCGACCCTGGACCAACGCGCCGCCTGCCGAGCCCCCTGCTCAAGGCAGCCGCGCGAGCGCCCCCGCTGCTCCCACCTCCTCGACCCGCACGCGCACCCGCCGCCTCTCCTCACGCCACATCTCCGGCGTCATCCGCCAGAACCGCGCCAGATCCCCCGCCATGCGAACCTGTACCAGCGCCGCCAGCGCCGGCATCGCCGCGAGATCCCCTTCCGACAGCCCGCGCCTCTCGCGATACCCGTCCAGCAGCGCCCCCCAGAGCGCCGCCCCGTCCGCCTCCCGCCGCAGCCACACCGCCATCGTCGCCAGATCGAGCGCCAGCGGCCCCGCCACGCAGTCCTCGAAATCGAGGAACGTCACCCGCTCCCCCGCCTGCCCCTCGTCGGCCAGCAACGCGTTCCCCAGCCGCGCATCGCCATGGCACAGCCCGACCTCCGGCCCCGCCAACGCCACCGCCGCCCGCAGCACCGGCCCCGCCCGCTCCACCTCCGTGGCGACGGCCCCCACCCCAGCCCGCCGCAGCCACGCCGCCACTTCCGCGCACGCTGCCCCTGCCTCCACCTGCCGACCCGCCACGCCCTTTGCCGCCCGCATCGCCTCGTGCAGCCCCGCCAGCGCCCGCCCGAACCGCCGCAGATCCTCCGCCCCGTGCGCCATCTCCCGCCCTGGCGCGTGCGCGAACAGGCAGGCGTGCCGCATCGCTCCCTCCCACGCCACCCGCGTACGCATTCGCCCGCCCCGCCCCGCCGCCGGCCGCACCACCCCGAACCCCGCCCCGCCCGCCACCGCCCCCAGCACCCGCATCTCGAAATCCAGCCCCGCCCCATCCGTCCCCGGATGCCGGCACAGCCTGAGCCACCAGGCCCGCCCGCTCCCCGCCTCCTCCAGCCGCAGCACCACGTTCGCCGAACGGCGCGCCTCCGCCACCCGCACGAACCGCCGCCCCCAGAACCGCGACGCCGCCGCGAGCACGCGCGCCTCAGCCTCGCTCATCCCCGTCCCCCCACCGCCGCAACAGCCAGCCAACCGCCAGCGCCTGGACCGCCCGAAACCCCCCGGCAGCCTGCCCGCAGCATCCACCCCGCAGGCAACGCCGGACAACGCCACCAACGCCCCGCCCGCGGCACGACAGGGCCCGCAGACGACGCCCGGCCCCGGCAAATCCCTGTGCACTCCGGTCCTCGCCTGCCTCTTTTCCCGTCACGCGGCGCACGAATCGTCCCGCCCCGTGCGCCGTCCCTCGCATCCGGGGACGACCCTTGTCCTGCGCCGCAGGACGCAGCCCCGAAAAAGCCGCCGTTCGTCCTGCGCGGCAGGACAGCCCCGTCCTGCGCCGCAGGACGGCCACGAGCCCCTCGCCAAGCCGCCGCCTCCGCCGTGAAATCCGCTAAGTTCCTCCCTGATCGTCATGTTTCCAAAGGCGAGCCTTTGGCGGAGCTCGAGGCAGCGCCTCGACCTTTGCTTTCTCCCCGCCGCCCCCGCCCCGTTGACCGCCTGCGCCCCCCCGTGCCCCATGCGGAATGAACAAACGCCACCCCGCCGTCCTCCTGGCCGCCCTTCTCGCCGCCCCTGCCGCGGCCCACGCCGACCCCCGCCAGCCCCGCCTGTTCGACTCCCTGTCCCTCTCGCCCGACGGCGCCCACGTCGCCAGCATCGAGCACGACGAGCCCGCGATCGACGGCGACGAGCCCACCCACCGCCTGGTGCTCCGCGCCACGCAAGGCGGCGCCGAGGCCACCGTGGCGCTCCCCTGCGGCGCCGTTCCCGACTGCCGCCCGAGCGACCCTGCCTTCTCCCCCGACGGCACGCGCCTCGCCTTCGTCCTGAAGCAGCCGGACGACGCGCGCTCCTACGTGTTCGAGGTCGCCCCCGACGGCACCGCGCTCTCGCAGCGCCTGGCGTTCGACGGCGCGCTGGGCGGCCTGCGCTACGGCCCGGACGGCCGCCTGGCGCTGCTGGCGATCCCGGGCGCCCACAAGGAGGCCGGCGCGGTCAAGCCCGGTGCCCCCCCGTCCGGCGAGATCGGCACCACCGCCGACGAGCAGCGCATCGCCCTCCTCGAAGGCGACGCCCTGCGCCTGGTCTCGCCCCCCGACCTCTACGTCTACGAGTACGACTGGCGCCCTGGCGGCGGCTTCGTGGGCACCGCCGCCCCCGGCAACGGCGACAACCAGTGGTGGGTCGCCCGCCTCTGGTCCTTCCCCGACGCGGCCCCCGGCTCCGCCGCCGCCCCCGCAAGGCCCCGCGTCCTCTACACGCCCCCGCCCACGCAGCAGCTCGCGAACCCCGTGGTCTCCCCCGACGGCCGCACCGTGGCCTTCATCGGCGGCATCATGAGCGACTTCGGCTCCACCGGCGGCGACGCCTTCACCCTGCCGCTTGACGCCAGGCCCGGCACGCGCCCCACGAACCTGACCCCCGCCATGCCCGCCTCCGTCACGGCGCTCGACTGGCACTGCCCCGGCGCCGGCCTGACCGCCACCGCGTTGCAGGGCGCCGACACGCAGATCCTCGCCCTGGATGCGCCCTCGCCCCACCCCCGCCGCCTGTGGTCCGGCCCGCAGACCCTGCGCGCCGCCGGCTACGCGGACGCCCTGGCGTGCGGCGCCCACGCCACCGCCGCGATCCACCAGACCTTCTCCACGCCCCCCGAGATCGAGATCGGCGCGATCGGCGCCTGGCACGACCTGACCCGCGCCAACGCCGGCCTCGACGCCCCGGTGGAGGCGCGCAGCCTCGAATGGACCAGCGACGGCCACACGGTGCAGGGCTGGCTGCTCCAGCCCGCCGGCCGCGCGAAGGCCCTGCACCAGCGCATGATCACGGTGGTGCACGGCGGCCCCGCGGCCGCGTCCACGCCCTCGTTCGTGACCCAGGCCGGCGAGCGCTGGCTGCTCGACGCCGGCTACGACGTGTTCCTGCCCAACCCGCGCGGCTCCTTCGGCGGCGGCGAGGCCTTCACCCTGGCCAACCGCCGCGACTTCGGCCACGGCGACCTGCGCGACATCCTGCGCGGCGTCGACGCCGCCCTGCAGGCCGCGCCCATCGACCCTGCCGGCCTGGGCCTGATGGGCTACAGCTACGGCGGCTACATGGCGATGTGGGCCGCGACCCAGACCACGCGCTTCCGCGCCATCGTCGCCGGCGCCGGCGTCTCCAACTGGCAGTCGTACTACGGGGAGAACGGCATCGACCAGTGGATGATCCCGTACTTCGGCGCCTCCGTGTACGACGACCCCGCCGCCTACGCCCGCTCCTCGCCGATGACCTTCATCAGGCAGGTCCGCACGCCCACCTTCGAGTTCGTGGGCGACCGCGACCTGGAGTGCCCGATGCCGCAGACCCAGGAGTTCTGGCACGCCCTGCACACGCTCGGCGTGCCCACCGAGTTCGTGGTCTACCCCGGCCAGGGCCACGAGCTGCACGACGCCCACGACCGCGCCGACGCCAAGGCCCGCACCCTCGCCTGGTTCGCCCGCTGGCTCGACGCCCCGGCCCCCACGCGCCCCCGCCCCTGAGCGCCCCGCCCTCCATGGCAGGGAATTTGCACCGCGCCCCCGAATGCGGAAAAGACGCCGCATATCTCTCGCCCTGCGCGACGACATTGCCTTATCGTTGCGCATCCAGCCTGACCCCGACGATCACCGCCGCCGCCAGGGAGCGCCCGCCGCCATGAAATCGAGCCGCATGACGACCTACATCGTCGTCGCCATGATCCTGGGGATCGCCGTCGGCGCCCTGGTCAACAGCCAGACCGTCGACCCCGCGACCCACAAGCTGTTCGCCGGCTACGTCTCGATCGGCAGCATGATCTTCCTGCGCCTGATCAAGATGATCATCGCCCCCCTGGTGTTCTCCACCCTGGTCACCGGCATCGGCCACATGTCCGACACTGGCGCCGTCGGCCGCGTCGGCGGCAAGGCCATGCTGTGGTTCGTGTGCGCGTCGTTGGTCTCGCTCACCCTGGGCCTGATCCTGGTCAACCTGTTCGGCCCCGGCGTCGGCATCCACAAGGTCGTCAGCGCCGCCGC
>JBPBQS010000208.1:0-15554 GCA_050920955.1 Janthinobacterium lividum
GGAAGGAGCGGAGGAACTGCAGGTGCTCGGGGAGGAACTCCTCGTTGAGGTTGCGCACGCCGAGGAAGACGTTGAGCTTGGCGCTCTGGTGCATCCACCACAGCACCATGAAGGTCCACATGCCGACCTGGTTGGGCGCGTGCCAGGTGAGCGCCACCACCGCGATCGCGGCGGCGATGATCGCCAGCTCGTGCCACAGGCTGGTCTGGATCGCGTGGCCGAAGTGGCGCCAGCCGCGGCAGCCCTCCTCGCAGGGCTGCTTCCGCGTGCCGGTCACGAAGCCCATGTAGAAACTGATCTCCTGCCAGCCCCAGGCGAGCAGGCCGCAGGTGAAGCCGACGTAGGCGCCGCGCACGGAGGTGTCGCTGCCCGTCGCGTGCAGGCCGTAGAGCGAGGCGGCGAGCAGCACCGTGGCGCCGAGCATGCTCCACTTGAAGGTGGGACGCGGCAGTCCGTCGAGGTACATGATTACCCCGGTGCTGAACCACCAGACGAACAGCGCGAACAGGGCGGGGAAGACGTAGAGCGACATCGTTGCGGTCCTACCAGCTCGGCGCGAGGCGCACGTCGGCCGGCAGCACGTTGGAGTGCACCGGCATCAGGTAGAGGCGGGCGAACAGCGTGGCGGCACGGGCCTGGAGTGCCACGCGCGCGATGCGGGCGCCGGCGCCGGGGCGCCTGCGGGCGGCGCCGATCGCCTCGGCGGTGATGCGTAGGCGTTCCAGCGTCGAGCGGAACCTCGGGTTGTCGAGGTCGAGCGCCACGGGGAACACCTGGCGGCAGATCTCCTGGGTGATGTGGAAGACCTTGTAGTCGTACTCGGTCGGGTCGAGGCCGAGGGCGGCGTGGAACACGGGGCGCGCGTGGTCGCGCACGTACATCGTGGCGAACACGGCGAGCAGGAAGAAGCGTACCCAGAGCTTGTTGCGGCCCTGGAGCAGCTTTGGGTCGGAGCGCATCAGCAGGGCGAAGGCCTCGCCGTGGCGGAACTCGTCGCCGCACCACTTCTCGAAGAACGAGAAGATCGGGTGGATGCGGCGCTCCGGGTGCGCCTCGAGCTGGCGGAAGATCGTGATGTAGCGGGCGTAGCCGATCTTCTCGGACAGGTAGGTCGCGTAGAAGACGAACTTGGGGGTGAAGTATTTGTACTTCTTGGCCCGCGCCAGGAAGCCGAGGTCCACGCCGACGCCGAAGTCCTTGAGGCTGTCGTTGATGAAGCCGGCGTGGCGGGCCTCGTCGCGGGTCATCAGCGCGAAGAGCGTGCGGATGTCGGGGTTGGTGATGCGCTTCTTGATCTCGGCGTAGAGCACGCAGCCGGAGAACTCGGCGGTCACGGAGCTGACCAGGAAGTCGAGGAACTCGCGGCGAAGCTCGGGCTCCATGGCGGCGAAGTCGGCGTCGAAGCGGGCGTCGCGCACGAAGTGGCCGCGGTTCGGGTCGGACTGCATCTCGGCGACGAGGGCGTCCCACTCGGCACGGATCAGGCTGACGTCGAGCTTGTCCATGTAGGCGAAGTCTGTGGTGTAGAAGCGCGGCGAGAGGACCGTGTCCTGCTTGGCGGATTCGGTGCTCTCGTTCGGCGCGCGGCCCTGCGTGGGGTTGGCGCCCGAGGTGTCCAGGCGGTCGAGGACCTCGCTCATGCGTGCTCTCCCGGCTCGAAGCCGACTTCATAGAGTTCGGTGACGGCGAACACCCCGCTCGCCCGCGTCCAGGCGCGGCGCAGTGGGCCCGCGCGGCGCACGGTGATGCGGCACTCGCGCGAGAGGGTCTCGTTGTAGGCGACGCGCGTGGGGGCGTCGTGGATCAGCACCTCGTCGCCGGGCTCCACGGCCACGTCGAGCGGCACGGAGAAGGCGTGGAAGCTGTCCGGGGTCTGCTCGATCTCGACGATGCAGCGTGCCTGCACCTCGCGGCCGGGTCGGGTCATCGTGGCTCCTGGGCGGGACGGTCGAGCAGAAGGGCGAAGCTGCGGGCGTTGGTGGAGCCGAACGAGGTCAGGTCGATCGTGATGTTCGTTGCGGCGTCCGAGAGAGTGAGCCTGCCATCGGACAGCGCCGTCAACCGGTAAGGCACACGCTGGTCCACGCCGAACAGCCGGCGGCTGACCGCGGCGCCGTGCAGGATGCCGCGCACGAAGCTCTCGCCGCCGGCCGCGATCCTGCCGGCCACGGCGCCGGTCTCGCCGTCGATCAGCAGGACCGCGCCGTCGTCGCTCGCGTCCACCACCATGGAGCGCGTCGAGACTACCCCGGCCGGCGCCTCGCGGGCCGTAGGCAGCGCCGCGACCAGGCCGATCAGCGCGGTCAGCGCGAGCGCGATCAGCGGCGGCCAGGGGATGCGGCGCGGGGTCCGTCCGGAAGTGCCGAAGAGGGTGGCGCTCATGGCGTGGGGCTCCAGGGAAGGAAGCAAGGCCGGGCTCCGCCCGGACCCGCAAAGGGTCCGAGGACCCTTTGATCCCTTGACCCAGGGAAGGGATTCCAAAGGCGAGCCTTTGGCGGAGTCCAGAGGCAGAGCCTCTGGCCTTGCCTGCCGCGCATCATCTCACTCGGCCGCCATGAGGGATGCCACGGCCTCGGGCTGCGCCGAGGCGGCGAGGGCGTCCGCGAGGAGCCGCGCCACGCGGGCTGCGTCCGGGACGGCGCGCAGCATGGGCTGCACGCGGCGGGTGCGCCAGGGCCGCACGTGCGGCCACAGCGTGGTGATGCCGATGCGGCTCCGCCCCTCGAGCAGCAGCGCGATATCGCCGGTGCCGTCGGGATAGAGGCGCAGGTCTGCGGACTCGATCGAGCGGAACGGCAGGTTGATGCTGCCGCCGAGTGCGACGCCGATGCGCAGCACCACGCGCTGCTCGGTGAGGGTGTAGACGCTGGTGCGCGCGACCAGCACCGCGAACCCGCAGAGCAGCGCGAGCGCCACGGTGCCGAGCAGCAGCAGCGCCGCGAAGGAGAACCACATCGACGCGGTGTGCAGCACGACGGCGCGCACCAGGGCGACCGAGGCCAGCGCCGCGAAGTAGAACAGGAGCGTGCGGACGTGGAGCACGCGCCGCGCAACCCCGCGCCAGCTCGGCGAGCCCTGCCACAGCATGGTCTCGCCAGGCGGCAGCGGCCCGGGCAGGCCGTGCGGCGGCTGTATGGCGCCGGCGCGCAGGCGGGCGGGATCGCGCGGGCGCTCGCGCACCACGCGGAGGCGCTGCGTGCCGGAGCGGGGCATGCCGAGGCCGGGCCGGCCGGCGCCGGGCTCGCCGAGGCGGGCGCTCACAGCGCGGAGCCCGTGCGGGCGCGGGTGGCGTAGAGCTGGCCGCCACCGAAGTAGGCCACGAGCTTGTCCTCCTCGAAGCGGGTCACCTGGGTCGGGATGCGCAGGCGGGGGACCTCGGCGAACTGCTCGGCCAGGATCGAGCGGACCACGATCACGCGTGTGCGCGGGCGGATGCGCATGAACGGCTGAGGCAGCAGCACGCGCTGGCCTTCGTAGGCTGGCAGGCTGAGCACCACCTCCAGGTAGCGCACGGACTCCTCGACCTCGTCGATCCAGAGGTCGACGCACAGGCCGGCGACCAGGCCGTCGGCGCCGATCACCGCCATGCCGCGCGGATCGGGCGAGCGGCGGTCAAGCCTGTACTCGGCGGCGTCGCGCAACGGGGCGATCTTGAGGGCGCCGTCGATCGTCAGGTCGGGCTCGTCCTTGCGCCACGCGTAGGAGGCGGGGCCGACGCCGTCGACGAGGGGGTTGCCGGTGGGCTCCAGCGGCGCTCCGGGAAAGGTCGCGGCGGGGCGGGCGCCGTTGGGCAGGCGCGGCGGGAACAGCGAGCCCGGCGCCTCGATCAGGTCGCCGTGGAACATGCGGAACAGCTTGGGCGCCGGCGTGGGCGGCAGGCCCTCGCAGACGACCTCCTCCGTGTGGCCGAGGATCTCGGACACGAGGGGATAGCCTTCGCGCTTGTCCTCGCGGCGCAGGTAGAGGATCAGGCCCGCGAAGAACGCCCAGAAGCCGTAGAGCGTGACCTGGGCCACGTCGACGTATCCGGTGAAACTGGTGCCGACCATGCGACGCTTCCCTATTGACCGAAATGCAGCCCGGCGTGGCCGAGCGCCGGCGCCGACTGTGCCGGGCCGAAACGAACGAGCGGGCCGATCACCACCAGCGTGGCGAACAGCAACGCGATCTCCAGGCCGTACACCGCCTGGTAGCCGACGGCGGGCCCGGCCAGCGTGGGGCCGAGCAAGCCTCCTTCCGCCAGCGTGGCGACGAGGTCGCGCACCAGGCCGCCGAGCGCGATGGCAGCGCCGGCCGCGAAGGCCTGCACCGCGCCCCAGGTGCCGAGCGCGAGCCCGGTGGAGGACCGCCCGGCCGCGTCGACCGCGCCGGACAGGGTGCCCACCGCGAACAGGGCGCCGCCGCCGCCGATCAGCGCGGTGCCGAGCGCGAAGAGGGCTGCGGACTGCATCGGCGCGGAGAACACCACCGCGGCGAAGGCGGCGAGCCCGACGAGGACGCCGATGGCCGCGACGCGGTAGCGGTCCATGCCGCGGCCGAGGCAGCGGAACGCGAAGGCGAACCCGCACAGCCCGCCCAGCGCCAGCAGCGCGGTGAGCGAGGTGGTGGCGCTCACCGGCAGCCTCAGCACCTGGCCGCCGTAGGGTTCGAGCAGCACGTCCTGCAGGCTGAACGCCACGGTGCCGAGCGCCACGGCCCAGAGGCGGCGCCGCGCCTGCGCGGTGCGGCCCAGCGAGCGCCAGGCGTCGCCGAAGCGCGGAGCGGGAGCGTCGGCGCCGCGCGCCACGGAGGCGGCGCGCGGCTCCTGCTTCCACAGGGCGCAGCCGTTGAGCAGCACGGTGGCGACCGCCGCGCCCTGGATCACCTGGATCAGGCGCGTCTCGCTGAAGCGGGCGAGCAGCACGCCGAACACCACGGAGCTGGCGAGCACGCCGACCAGCAGCATCATGCACAGCACGGTGACGACCTGCGGGCGCGAGCGCTCCGGGGCGAGGTCGGTGGCGAGCGCCAGGCCCACGGTCTGCGTGGTGTGCAGGCCGGCGCCGGTGAGCAGGAAGGCGAAGCAGGCGGCGAACGGCCCGGCCCAGGGCGGCGCGTGCCCGCCGCCGTCGCCCGAGAGCAGCAGCAGCGCGAACGGCATGATCGCCAGGCCGCCGAACTGCATCATGGTGCCGATCCACAGGTACGGCACGCGGCGCCAGCCGAGCACGGAGACGTGGGTATCGGAGCGGAAGCCGATCAGCGCGCGCGCCGGGGCGAACACCAGCGGCAGCGCCACCATGATCGCGACCAGGCGGGCGGAGACGCCCAGCTCGACGATCATCACCCGGTTCAGCGTGCCGACCACGAGGGCGATCGACATGCCCACCGAGACCTGGAACAGCGACAGGCGCAGCAGGCGGGCGAGCGGCAGCTCGGCGGAGACGGCGTCGGCGAACGGCAGGAACCGCGTGCCCACCTGGTTCCAGCCGCGCGTGACCGTCTCGCCGTAGCGGCTCATGGGCGCCGACCGTTCGCGGGCGCGAGGTGCACCAGCTCCAGGGCCTGCGAGGTGTAGAAGCCGCCGGCGACGCGCTCGGTGCGGCAGCGCTGCCAGTCGGCAAGCGCGGGCTCGCGGTCGATGCGGCGGAACAGGGCGGCCGGCGAGACGGGCTCGATCGCGGGCGCGCGGTCGGCACGGGGGAACAGGCGGCCGGCGGCGTGCATCACGCTGAGCGCGGGGGTGCGCGGCGCGAAGGTCGCGAGCACGGAGCGGTCGGCGACGGCGGCTAGGCTGCGCAGGGCCGCGACCATCTCGGGGGCGGCGTAGTGGATCAGCGAGTCCATGGCGACGACGTGGTCGAAGCGGCCGGGCGCCGTGTCGAGCATGTCGCCGGCGAGGAAGGTCACGCGGCCGGGAAGGCCTGTGGGCAGGCGCTCGCGGGCCAGGTCGAGCAGCGTGCCGGCGAGGTCGACGGCCACGACGTCGGCGCCGCGGCGGGCCAGCTCGACGGCCAGCGCGCCGGTGCCGCAGCCGGCGTCGAGCACGCGGCGGCCGTGCAGCTCGGCAGGCAGCCAGGACAGCAGCGTGTCGCGCATCCGGTCGCGGCCGGCGCGCACGGTGGCGCGGATGCGGCCGAGCGGCGCGTCCGAGGTCATGCGCGCCCAGTTCGCCGCCGCCGTGCGGTCGAAGTAGGTCTCGAGCTGGCCGCGGCGGCGCTCGTAGGCGACGGACGGCAGGGTGTCGCTCGGGCCGGGGAGGCGGCTTGCGTCCATCACTCGAAGCCCAGGAGGTCGAAGATGTCGCGGTCCTTGAGAGCCTTGCTCTCCAGGTTCGGCGTGCCAGCCATGAGCGTGGCGGCGAGGCGGAGGTACTCGTTCTGGACGGACTCGATCTCGGGGGTGAGCTCCATCTCGAACACGGTGGACTTCTTCAGGCGCGAGCGGCGGATGGCGTCGAGGTCGGGGAAGTGCGCGAGGGTGGAGAGGCCGGTGGCGGCGTTGTAGCGGTCGATCTGGTCGGTGCCGGCGGAGCGGTTGACGATCACGCCGCCGAGGCGGACGTCGTAGTTGCGCGCCTTGGCCTCGATGGCGGCGACGATGCGGTTCATCGCGAAGATCGAGTCGAAGTCGTTGGCGGCGACGATCAAGGCCTGGTCGGCGTGCTGCAGCGGGGCCGCGAAGCCGCCGCACACCACGTCGCCGAGCACGTCGAAGATCACCACGTCGGTGTCCTCGAGCAGGTGGTGCTCGCGCAGCAGCTTCACGGTCTGGCCGACGACGTAGCCGCCGCAGCCGGTGCCGGCGGGGGGACCGCCTGCCTCGATGCACATCACGCCGCCGGTGCCCTGGACGACGAAGTCCTCGGGGCGCAGCTCCTCGGGATGGAAGTCCACGCCCTCGAGCACGTCGATCACGGTGGGGATCAGGCGCTTCGTGAGCGTGAAGGTGCTGTCGTGCTTGGGGTCGCAGCCGATCTGCAGGACGCGGTGGCCCTGGCGGGCGAAGGCGAGGCTGAGGTTGGACGAGGTCGTGCTCTTGCCGATGCCGCCCTTGCCGTAGACAGCGAACACCTTTGCGTTTCCGGAACGGCGCGGCGTGTCCATGCGGACCTGGACGCTGCCGTCGCCGTCCGCGCCGCGGGGAGTGGCGCCGGGCGGCAGGCCCTCGGCGCTGGAGCAGGTGCCGCAGCCGGCGGCGGCGCGCAGGCGGGCGGGCGCCGCGTCGGCGGGCTTCACTTCGATGGTCATGCGGCCACTCCCATTGCCGGCGCGAGGCCGATGCCTTCGAGGCGGTCCTCGATCTCCTCGCCGGCGCGGCGCAGGCGCTCCAGAACGGAGGGGTCCGGCGTCCAGTACTTGCGCTCGGAGGCCTCCAGCAGGCGGTTGGCGATCTTGGCGGACGCCTGCGGATTCAACGCGGCGAGGCGCTCGCGCATCTGCGGCTCCAGCATGAAGGTCTCGCTGAGCTGCTCGTAGATCCAGGGGGCGACCTGGCCGGTGGTGGCCGACCAGCCGAGCGTGTTGGTGACCTGCGCCTCGATCTGGCGCACGCCCTCGTAGCCGTGGACGAGCAGCGCCTCGTACCATTTCGGGTTGAGCGCGCGGGTGCGGGTCTCCAGAGTCACCTGCTCGGCGAGCGTGCGGACCAGGCCGTCGCCGCGGGTCTGGTCGCCGATGTAGATGCTCGACGCCACGCCGTTGCGCTCGCGGCGGGCGGCGCGGGCGATGCCGCCCAGCGTGTCGAAGTAGTGGTCGACAGTGGTGACGCCGAGCTCGACGGAGTCGAGGTTCTGGTAGGCGACGTCGACGCTGCGCAGGACGTGGGAGAGCACCTTGTCGTGGCGCACGGCGTGGCCGGTGACGCCGTAGGCGAAGCCCTTGCGGCGGACGAAGGCGTCGGCGAGCTCGTCCTCGTCGTTCCAGCCGCCGGCGTCGATGAGCTGGTTGACGTTGGCGCCGTACGCGTCCTCGGCGTTGCCGAACACGCGCAGGGCAGCGGTTGCCATGTCGCCGCCGTTGGCCTCGATGTAGGCGAGCGCGTGGCGGCGGACGTGGTTCATCTCGACGGGCTCATCGGCGCTGGCCGCGAGGAGAGCGGCCTCGGCGAGCAGGCGGGTCTGCATCGGCAGCAGGTCGCGGAAGATGCCGGACAGGGTGACGACGACGTCGACGCGCGGGCGGCCTAGACGCTCCAGGGGGATGAGCTGGGCACCGGCGAGGCGGCCGTAGCTGTCGTGGCGGGGCTCGGCGCCGAGCAGCCACAGCACCTGGGCGATCGGGCCGCCCTCGGTCTTGAGGTTGTCGGTGCCCCACAGGACCATCGCCACGGTCTCGGGCAGGCCCTGGCCGTCGGCGGCGTGGCGGGCGAGCAGGCGGTCGGCCTGGCGCGCGCCGTCCTGCACCGCGAAGGCGGAGGGGATGCGGAACGGGTCGAGGCCGTGCAGGTTGCGCCCGGTCGGCATGATCTCGGGCGTGCGGATCAGGTCGCCGCCCGGGGCGGGGCGGGTGTAGCCGCCGTCGAGCGCGTGCAGGATCGCCGGCGTCTCGTGGTCGGTGGCGAGCAGGGCGTCGAGCGTGGCGCGGCGCTCGGGGTCGGTGATGCCGGCGGCGTCGAGCATCTCTGCGCGGGCCGCGGCGTCGGGCGGGCGGCCGACGATGTGCAGGCCGTGCGGGATCAGGGTGTACTCGAGTTCGAGCAGCGAGGCCTGCAGGGCGAGGATCGTGGGGGCGGCATCGACGGCCTCCCAGAGCGGCTCGGTCTGCGCGAGGTCGACGCAGGCGGCCTGCGCCTGGACCAGCAAGGCCAGGGCGGCGCGCTGCAGCGGGTCGACCTCGGGCTCCAGGCCGCGCCAGCGGTCGAGCGAGGACTTCAGGTCGAGCAGGCCGCGGTAGAGGCCGGCGGCGCTAAGCGCGGGCGTCAGGTGGCTGACCAGGGTGGCGCCGATGCGGCGTTTTGCCAGAGCGCCCTCGGAGGGGTTGTTGCAGGCGTAGAGGTAGATGTTGGGCATGTCGCCGATCAGGCGGTCGGGCCAGCAGGCGGCGCTCATGCCGGCGTGCTTGCCGGGCATGAACTCCAGCGCGCCGTGGGTGCCGAAGTGCAGGATCGCGTGGGCGGCGAAGTCCTCGCGCAGCCAGCGGTAGAACGCGGAGAAGGCGTGGGTCGGCGCGAAGCCGTGCTCGAAGAGGAGGCGCATCGGGTCGCCCTCGTAGCCAAAGGCGGGCTGGATGCCGACGAACACATTTCCAAATTGCTCGCCGAGGACCTGGATCGACGTGCCGTCGCTGTTCTGGCGGCCAGGGGCGGGTCCCCACTGGCGCTCGATCTCGGCGAGGTGCGGCTCGCGCCGGACGTGGTCGGCGGCGGGGATGCGGGCGAAGACGTTGGCGTCGGTGCCGTGGGCGGAGCCGTTGCCCTGCAGGACACGGGCGCGCAGGGCGTCGACGCTTTCCGGCACCTCGACGCGGTAGCCGCCGGCCGAGAGGGCGATCAGCGTGCGGTGCAGAGATTCGAACACCGAGAGGTAGGCGGCGGTGCCGGTGCTGCCGCCGTTGGGCGGGAAGTTGAACAGCACGACGGCGACGCGGCGCTCGGCGCGCTCGGTGCGGCGCAGGGTGACCAGGCGGTGCACGCGGGCGGCGAGCGTTGCGGCGCGCTCGGTGTGGGAGACCATCTGGCGGGCGTGGCCCTCGCCGGAGGTGGAGCGGCCGCCGAAGGTCATCGGCCAGATCGCGCCGTCCAGCTCGGGGATCGCGACCATCATCGCGGCCTCCACCGGCATCAGGCCGCGCGGGTCGGCTTCCCACTGCTCGAGCGTCTGGAACTCGACGGGGTGGGCGGAGATGTAGGGCACGTCGAGGCGTCCGAGGATCTCCTCGGCGGCGCGGGCGTCGTTGTAGGCGGGGCCGCCGACGAGGGAGAAGCCGGTCAAGGAGACGAGGGCGTCGATGGCGGGGGCGCCGTTCTCGAAGAAGAACTCCTCCATGGCGGGGCGCGAGTCGAGGCCGGCGGCGAAGGCGGGGATGACTCGCAGGCCGCGCGCCTCCATGGCCGCGATCACGCCGTCGTAGTGCGCGGCGTTTCCGGCGAGCACGTAGGAGCGCATCAGCAGCAGGCCGACGGTGCCGCGCTCGCCGGCCGTCGCCGTGCGCGGCAGGTCGGCGGTGCGGGACGCGATGCCGCCGGCGATGGCGGGGTGGTAGAGGCCGGTATCGGGGTAGTGGACCGGGGCCTCGGCCTTGACGGTGCCGGCAAGCGCGAGGCGGGGGCCGGTGGCGTAGCGGTCGACCATCATGCGGACGAGGCCGACCAGGTTGGCCTCCGACCCGGCGAGCCAGTACTGCAGGGCCAGGAAGTAGATGCGCGCGTCCTGGGCGGCGCCGGGGATGAAGCGCAGCAGCTTGGGCAGGCGGCGCAGCATCTTCATCTGGTCGCGGCCGCTCGACGGCGCGCCGGGCTTGCGGGTGCCGCGCAGGCGCTTGAGCATCGCCATGGCGCCGGTGGCCTCGCCGGCCATGCTGAACTTGCCGAGGCGGGTGAGCTTGACGACCTCGGTGGCGGAGAGGCAGCCGAGGATGGCGTCGCAGTGCTCGCGGCGCGCGGCGAGAGCCGGCAGGACGGCGCGGATGTGCTCGTCGAGGAACAGCATGGTGGCGATGACGATGTCGCCCTGCGCGATGTCGTCGAGGCAGGCCTGCAGGACGGAGGCGTCGTGGCCCCACTCGTCGGCGGCGTGCACGCGCAGCTCCAGGCCGGGCAGGTCGCGGCGCAGCACGGCCTCGGCGGACTCCGCGGTGCGGGCGAGGATGCTGTCCATGGTCACGACGACCACGCGGATCGGCACGGGGGACTGGGCGGCGGCGGTGACGTTAACGGGCATGGTGCGCCTTTGCGTCGTAGAGGGTGGCGACGGAGATCGTCGCGATGCCGCGTTCGCGGGCAAAAGCCTCGGTGTTGCGGCGGGCCTTGCCGCGGACGAAGACGGGGATGCGCTTCAGCTCGCGCTCGGCGTCGGCGTGCCAGTCGGGGTTCGCCGGCGCGTCGGCAAGCAAGGCCGGGCTCTGCCCGGACCCGCCAGGAGCGAAGCCGCCCCTGGACCCGGCTTCCTCAGGGATGCGTTCCAAGGGCGCAGCCTTTGGCGGAGTTTGAGGCGGAGCCTCAACCTTGCTTGTCTGGCTGCCTGCGACGACTCCCGACACGGCCAGTGCGTCTGCGGCGAGGGCCGCGACGGTGGCGGCCTCGTGCGGCGTGGGGCGCGGCACGTGGGCGTGGCCGAGGTGGGAGGCGGGGGCGCCTTCGCCGAACTCGGGGTCCTCGCGGAACATCGCCAGCAGGTGCTCCTCCAGGCCCATCATCAGCGGGTGGACCCAGGTGTCGAACAGCACGTTGGCGCCCTCGAAGCCCATCTGCGGGGAGTGGCGCGCGGGGAAGTCCTGGACGTGGACGGGCGACGAGATCACGGCGCAGGGGATGCCCAGGCGCTTGGCGATGTGGCGCTCCATCTGGGTGCCGAGCACCAGGTCGGGCGACGCGGCGGCGATCGCGGCCTCGACGTCGAGGTAGTCGTCGCACACAAGGGGGGTCACGCCGTAGAGGGCGGCGGCCTCGCGCAGCTCGCGGGCGAACTCGCGGCCGTAGGTGCCCAGGCCCACGACCTCGAAGCCCAGTTCCTTCGCGGCGACGCGGGCGGCGGCGATGGCATGGGTCGCGTCGCCGAACACGAAGACGCGCTTGCCGGTCAGGTACGTGGCGTCCACGGAGCGCGAGTACCAGGGCAGGTTGGAGTGGCGCTCGGCGTTGGCGGCGGCCTGGGCGGGGTCGAGGCCGGCGAGGGAGGCGACCTCGGCGACGAACTCGCGGGTGGCGCCGACGCCGATGGGGATGGTGCGGGTGTGGGGCTGGGCGAACTCGCGCTCCAGCCAGCGGGCGGCGACGCTGGCGGTCTCCGGGTAGAGCACGACGTTGAAGTCGGCGGCACCAAGGCGGGCCAGGTCGGAGGGCGCGGCGCCGAGCGGGGCGCAGACGTTGACGGCGACGCCGATGCGCTCCAGCAGCGCGGTGATCTCGCGCACGTCGTCGCGGTGGCGGAAGCCCAGGGCAGTGGCGCCGAGCAGGTTGCACGACGGGGCGCGGCCCTCGCGCGGCGTGCGCTGGCCGGCGGCGCAGCGGCGGACGACCTGGTAGAAGGTTTCGGAGGCGGCCCAGTTTTCCTTGCGCTGGTAGGAGGGCAGCTCCAGAGCGATGGTCTCCACGCCAAGGCCGCGCGACAGGCCGGACGGGTCGTCCTGGATGAGCTCGCCGGTGCACGACGCGCCGACCAGCAGCAGCTCCGGCCTGAAGCGCTCGACGGCGTCGCGGGCAGCGGTGCGGAACAGCTCGGCGGTGTCGCCGCCCAGGTCGCGGGCCTGGAACGTCGTGTAGGTGACGGGGGGGCGGGCCTTGCTGCGCTCGATCATGGTGAACAGCAGGTCGGCGTAGGTGTCGCCCTGCGGCGCGTGCAGCACGTAATGCACGCCGGTCATCGCGGTGGCGATCCGCATGGCGCCGACGTGCGCCGGGCCCTCGTAGGTCCACAGGGTGAGCTGCATGGGCTCAGGCCTCCAGCAGCGCGCGGCGGGCGAGCGGGCGGGCGAACAGGCCCGCCAGGTCGCCGGCCTGCTCGAAGCCGTGGATCGGGGAGAACAGCAGCTCGATCGACCACTTGGTGGCGATGCCCTCGGCCTCCAGCGGGTTGGCGAGGCCGAGGCCGCACACCACGAGGTCGGGGCGCGCCGCGCGGCAGCGGTCGAGCTGGCGGTCGACGTCCTGGCCCTCGCTGAGCATCGTCGCGGGGTCGAGCAGGTCCAGCTCGGCGGCCATGTGCTCGCGGTGGATGGTGGGGGTGCCGACCTCGACCAGGCGCATGCCCAGCTCGCGCGACAGGAAGCGGGCCAGCGGGATCTCCAGCTGGCTGTCGGGGAAGAGGAACACGGACAGGCCGGCGAGCTTCGTGCGGTGGCGGGCGAGCGCGGTCTCGGCGCGGGCGACGGCGGGGGCCATGGCGGCCTCCATGCGCGCGGAGTCGCCGCCCCAGGCGAGGCAGGCGGCGCGCAGCCAGGCGCGCGTGCCCTCGACGCCGATCGGGAACGGGGCGGCGACGCGGCGGGCGCCGCGCTCCTCCAGGAGGCGGGCGGTCTCGGCGAGGAAGGGCTGGGCGAGCAGCATCACGGTGCCGGGACCGACGGCAGGCAGCGCGTTCGCGTGGCGCGGCGGCAGGAAGCGGACGGGGCCGATGCCGGCGTCGCGCAGCATCGCGGAGAACTGGGACTCGACGACGTCGGGGAGCGCGCCGACGACGAGGATCGAGCGCTCGTCGCTGTGGGGCAGCTCGGGGACCAGGGAGGCGAGGCAGGCGTCCTCGCCCTGGGTGAAGGTCGTCTCGATGCCGGAGCCGGAGTAGCTCAGCACGCGGCAGGACGGCAGGAAGCGGCGCGACAGGCGGGCGGCGGCGCGGGTGAGGTCGAGCTTGATGACCTCGGAGGGGCAGGAGCCGACCAGGAACAGCATGCGGATGTCGGGGCGGCGCTCCAGCAGGCGGGCGGTGACGCGGTCCAGCTCGTCGTCCATGTCGGCGCGGCCGGCGAGGTCGCGCTCCTCGATGATCGCGGTGGCGAAGCGGGGCTCGGCGAAGATCATCACGCCGGCGGCGGACTGCAGCAGGTGGGCGCAGGTGCGGCTGCCCACGACCAGGAAGAACGCGTCCTGGATGCGGCGGTGCAGCCAGACAATGCCAGTCAGGCCGCAGAACACCTCGCGCTGGCCGCGCTCGCGCAGCACCTCGGGGAGAGCGGCGCGCGCTGCCGGCAGGGCGGCGCAGCCGTTCGCCTCGGCGGGGCCGGGCCGGGGGGCGTCGAGGGTGGCGGCGTCGCCCATCGTGCGACTACCGCGCCGAGAGGAAGGCGGCGGGGACGGGCAGCTCGCGCCGCGCCGCGCGCATCTTCACCACGAACTGCGCGGCGTTGACGAGGTAGGAGGCGTAGGCCGCGAGTGCGAGGAGCAGCAGCGAGCCGGGGCTCAGCGCGCCGGTGAGCAGCGCCGCGACGTAGGCGGTGTGCAGGGCGAGCACCAGGAAGGAGATCAGGTCCTCCCAGAGGAAGGCGGGGGCGAACAGGTAGCGGCCGAACACCTCCTTCTCCCACACCGAGCCGGTGACCATGATCGTGTAGAGCAGGACGACCTTGACCAGGACCGACACGGTGGCGGCCTCGTAGCCGGCGCCGGTGGCCAGGGTGCGCAGCACGAGCGCGCAGCTCACCAGGAACACCAGGAACTGCAGCGGGGCGAGCAGGCCCTGCACCAGCGTCCACGGGGACTCGTCGCGCCGGCGGCGCTCCTCCGGGGTGTAGAGCGGGCGCGGCGCCACGGGTGCGGGGCGCGTCAGCCTGGGCCTCACGGTGGCCAGGATCCGCTGCCCCGTGGTGGGGGTCCACTGGAAGCTGACGTAGCTGTTGAGGAAGTTGTTCAGGGTGTTGCTCATGGCCGCCGTCCTTGCCGCCGCATTGTGGAAGCCAGCGAGACCCAGGCCCGGAGCAGCCCTGCCGGTCCTGGTTGCGGCCACCGCAGGGACCGCCCGGTGCGGCATTCGCGCACCGCACGGCGGAGTTCGCCGCCCGCAAACGCTAGGGCTCGGCCGCTCGGACTGTCAAGCAAGATTGACGTAAATCAGAATTGACACCTGGTGCCCGGATCGTTTCAGATGCCGCCGCCGTGAGCAGCCGGAGAACCGCATGACGCAGCAGGGCTTCACCCCTGGGCCTTCCATGATGCAGCGCAGCGACCGTGCGTCGTGCGCCATGGGCGGCCGTGGTGGGGCCTCGGCGGTGCGGGGCGGCGATGCCGGCGACGCGATGGCGGAGCGGCTCGCGGGGTCGCTGGAGCGCAGTGCGATGTCGGACGAGGCGGCGATCCGCAGGCGGCGGGTGAGCGCGATCCTGCGCGCGGTGGAGCGCGAGGTCGTGCCGCGGCTGCTCTCGGCCCATGCGGCGCGGCCGGCCTCGCTGGGGGCGCACGCGGTGGCGCTGGCGGCGGAGGGTCCCGTGCGAGGGGCCGGAGGGGGGGGCGATGGCGGCGTTCCGCCGGGCGATGCCGCGGCGGGGCCCAGCGTTGCCCGCGAGACGGTGCTGGCGCTGGTGGGCGCGCTGCTCGGTCCGGACCCGGCAACGGCGGCGGCGGCGTGCGTCGCCGGCTGCCGTGCGGAGGGCGTGGCGGCCGAGACGATCTGCCTGGAGCTGCTGAGCGGGGCCGCGCGCCACCTGGGCGACCTTTGGGTCGAGGACCGCTGCTCGTTCACCGAGGTGACGCTGGCGGCGGTGCAGCTGCACCGGCTGCTGCATGACCTGGCGCCCGGGGGGCGGGACGGCGCGGGCGAGGCTGCGGCGGACGGCGGGGCGGAGCAGGGCGTCGGGGCGGGTGCGGCGGGGCTGGCGTTGCTGGTCGCGGCGCCGGGGGAGCAGCACTCGCTGGGGCTGTCGATGCTGAGCGACTTCTTCCGCGGCGCCGGCTGGCAGGTGCAGAACCCGGCGATCGCGGGGGCCGCC